>DATHXF010000083.1:0-70547 GCA_035459785.1 Rariglobus sp.
CAGAAAACGGCGCGCGCGCACGTCGTCGATCAGACGGCCATGTTCGTCCACTACATAGATCACGTTGAGCGTCTCGCGGTCGTAGCCGTTTTCACGGATAAAATCCAACGCCTGCGCCACCGACCACTCCGGCCGCACCGCGATGAAATCGAGTGTCATCATGCGGCCGACGCTCTCGGCCGGATACGCCAGCAGATCCTGCGCGACCTTGCGCTCCTCGGGTGAAAGCAACGACAGCATCTGCATCGCCACATCGAGCGGCAGGCTGTCGATGAACACCGTGCGGTCGTCGGGCGGGAGCGCGTTGAGCAGTTCCGCCGCCTGCTGCTGGCTGAGCATGCGCAGGAGTTTTTTCTGCGCATGGACCGGCAGGTAGCCGAACGTCGCCGCCGCCAGATCGCGGTTGCTGCAACGAAACAATGACGCGAGCGCCTCGACCGGCAGTTCGGCCAGCAGCGGCGCGAGGTCCGCCGGATGCCACGGTTCCAGATACTTTTTGAGCGCGACCAGATCCTTGCGACCGATCAACGAAAGGATCGCGTCTTTTACCTCGGGTTGGGGGGACATCGGCAAAAGAGCGCGGCGTTTCGGATCGGTCGGTTATCAGGATTGCGCGGACTTGCCGGCGATCAGTGCACGAGCGGCGCTTGCGCCGAGTTCGAGCGTTTGCGTCGGGAACGCGAACGACAGGCCGCGCGACTGCACCGCCCGCATCATCGCGAGATTGATGCGCTGCCGCAGCCGCATGTGTTTTTTAAAATCCGCGTCCTTCGCCACGTAAACCAGCCAGATATCCAGCGACGACGCACTGTAATCGCGGAAGAACACCTGGACCGAATCCGGCTCGACCTCGTCCTCGGCGAGGATGAGCGCGCGGAAATCTTCCACGATGGCCTCCAGCTTTTCCGCCGACGTGTCATAAGTGAGCCCGATGACCTGTTCGACCCGGCGCTCGGTGAACCGCGCCAGATTGGTCACCGCCTCGGCGGCCACGGTCTTGTTGGGGATGATGATCAGCGACCGGTCCACCGCGCGCAGCTTGGTGGAGCGCAATCCGATGTCCTCGACGGTGCCGGTGAACGCGCCGATCTTCACCGTCTCCCCGAGTTTGAACGGCTGGTCGATCGCGACCACGACCGAACCGAAAAGATTCGCGATGGTGTCCTGCGCCGCCAAGGCGAAGGCCAGACCGCCGATGCCGAGACCGGCAAGAAACGCCTTCACGTCCGCGCCGAGGCTCTGCGCGGTCATCAGCGCGCCGAAGATCACGAACACCACGATCAGCGTCTTCTTGATCCACGGCATGAACGCCGCCGCGCTCGACTGTTTGGCCCGGGCGATCTCGGCCAGATGGTCAAGGAACGCGCCGAGCGCGCGGGTCAGCGCCCAGAAGAAGGTCAGCGAAAACGCCACGGTCATCGAGATCTTCACCACCGCGTCGCTGGACAGCGGCAGCTTGAGCACCTTCAACGCGGCGAACAGGCCGATCAACGCGATGAACGTCGCCACTGGCGATTCGAGCGCGGGGAACAGTTTGTCGTCGAACGTCGTCTTGGTGCGAGAGGCGAGCTTCTTCAGGAAACCAAAGATCAGGTGGGTGACCACGCGGCGCAGCAGGTAGAAGCCCACCAGCAGCAACGACGCGATGGAGTAGTGCTGCCAGGTGTTGCCCGACGAACGCACGTCAAAGAGCGCGAGAATGGAGTCGACGAGCTGCTCCAGAAAATCCGGCACGCGCACGTCGGTGTTTTTGCTGCCGACGATGCCCGCGACCTGCGTGGCCTGATCAGCCGCGGGATTGGCGGCAGGCGCCGACTCGACCGCCGCCTGGGACCAGGCCGACGAGAGACCAAGAAAGAGAACCCAAACCATGACGCTGACACGTTTCATAGAGGCGGGGATTTTTCCGGACGTCCGCGGACACTGTCAATCCCGCCGCCGCACCTTCAGCTCATCGACGCCGACACCTCGGCCACATCCGCCAGATCGCACAAGACCGGCAAGAGCACCTCGTAGCGGGCGCAACGATCAGCCGTAAACGCCCCCTGCTCCTCATAGCGCACCGCCCCGGCCTCCAGCTTGATCTTTCCGCCCTTCATCGCGCCGGCCAGTGCTGCATCCAGCTTGACCCGCAACTCGGGCATCAACGCCGCGCGAAAAAAGTCCGGCTGGTTCGTCTGGATAAACCAGCGCGCGTCGAACGCCGCGTCACCCACCGTGATCTCCTTGGCGCCAAACAATGCGCGCACCTTCGTAACAAAACCCTGCTTGCATAACGCGAACGTCAGCGAACCCGTCGTGGCGGGCGCCACGCTCACGGCCGACCAATGTTTCTGCGATTTGCCCGAACCGGTCGTGTAGTTGAAAATTTCGACGCGCTTGCCGCGCACGCCGCCGGTGATACGCGCATGCCCCGTCCAGCCTTTCGCCGCGACAAACTCCAGCCCGAGGCGTCCGGCTAGGGCCGCCATGCGTTCATGCGCCTTTCGCCGCGCGCGGAAACCGCTCCAGACGACCAAAACTACTCCCGCAGCAGAGCATCCAAGAATAAGCCAGGGAATGAAATCGTTATCCATAAGGTGAAACGTGTGATGTAACATGCGTCCGCAAAACAAAAATCCGCCCTGAAAACGCGCGCCGTCCGGTTGGACGGCGCGCGGACAGACATCCACTCAATCGGCAACACGCCGGATTACGCCGCCTTGTCGTGGGTTTTCTCTTTGACGAGCAGCGCCAGCATGGAGTCGAGCAACCCCTGCCCGCCCTGCGAGCCGGTCACCGACACATCCGGCACGATGCGCACGCCGCGCTCGCCGACCGTCTGCATGAGCTGCATGACGGTGTAGCTTTGCGCGCCGAGCGACTCGACGCCCGCGCGGTAGGCTTCGGCCTTGGCGTTACCGGTGGCGCGGATGGCATCGGCTTCACCCACCGCGCGCAGCTTGGTGGACTCGGCCTCACCCGAAGCTTTCTTGATTGCCGACTGCGCGTGCAGTTCGGCGATGTGCACGCCCTGGTCGGCTCCGACCATCTGCTGCTGGATGTCCGCCAGCGCGGTGGCGCGCACGAGTTCCTGACGCTGGCGCTGCGCGGCCTCCTGCGTTTCGTAGGTCTTCTTTTCCTCCTCGGCGATTTTACGGTCGGTCTGGGTTTTCATCAGCTCGGCCGGCGGCGTGATGTCGCCGATGAGCGTGTCGATCGCCTGCACGTCGTAGGCAGCGAGCGCCGTGCGGATGTGCTCGGCCGCCTCGACCTGGCGATCACTGCGCGCGTTGAGGAAATCCAGCACCGTGTGGTGTTGCGCCGAGTTGCGGAAATAATTGCCGACAATCGGCTGGAGCGCGTGATCGACGAGATTCTGCATAGAGCCGATGCGCGAGATGACCTTGGGGGCGTCGAGCGCGCCGACGTGGATGATCTGGGAAACATCGAGGTTGAAAGCGAAGCCGTCTTTCGAGCGGACGGTGATCGAGTTGAGCTTCGCGTCGTAGTGGTGCGCCTCGGTGCGGTTGGCCCAGTTGAGCACGATGTTCGTCGTGGGCACGAGCTCCACGCGCATGATACGGGTGTTTACAGGGTGCTTGCCGGGATTGAGCGGCGTGACCCACACGCCCTTGTGGCCGACGTTGACGAGATCGCCGTGTTTAAACTCCACGCCGCTCACGTCCTCGTGGGCGAGACCGACGAAGGAAATCACCACGCCGACGCTGCCGATGGGAATGCTCAACATCGGCACCTGCTCGACCTGCACGAACCACGGGTTGAGGTTCCACGAACCCGAGAGCAACACCTGCTCTTGCAGGCCGCGACGGCCGCCGCTCTCAAGGAACGCCTGGGAGTTTTGGAAGTTATCGTGTCCGGCGATCACCTGGCCGGCGATCTCGCCGCCCTCGATGGGACGTCCGTCCAGGGCGGTGACGATGCCGACCATGTCAGACTCCACCTGATAGACGCGCATGGCGTCAGGATTCATGCCGTAGTGCTCCGCGTTGTGCGCGGTCACGACTTGGAACAACGCAGGGTTGATTCGATACGCACCGGCGGTGAGCACGCACAACTGGCGGCCCTTCTCGCCGCCGCCCGTGAGGAACCGGCGCGCGTCCTGGAAGTTGTCGCACGCGACGACCCGTCCGAGCATGCGCTCGGAGGAAATCGGAGCGCCGGCGGCGGCGACCACGAGGGCGATTTCACTGGGAGGCACCACGATCACCGGAGATTTCGCGATGGTGTATTGCCAGAAGCCATACCCGAAATACACGCCGGGCGGCAGGGTGTCGGCCTGGTAGCCGGCCTCGCCATTGAGCGCGATGATCTCGCCCGCCGGCAGATTGCGGGAGGCGAATTTTTTAATGACTACGCCCACCTGATCCTCGCGGATGATCACCATGCCCATGAGCAACGGGGCGATCAACAGGATGAACACGCCGAGTCCGGCCTGTTCCATCCACGTTTCGGCGAGCACGAACGGCGTGACCAGCAAAACCACGGCGCAGGCACCGGCGACCAGCCGGGCGGTGAACCGCGCCTTGAGGGCGATACCCGCGAGCACAAGGCCCGCGCCGACGAAAAGCAGATGGGCGAGCACGCTCGCGACACCGGACGAAGAAACCATCAATGAGTTCATAGACTGTCTCCAAACATGCACCTGCCGCGACGCCGGTCTTCCCGGACGCCGCGAGCAGACGCGGTGAGATGAGGGAGACCGTGGAGACACCGCACTCGCGGGCCCTAGGGGATCACCCTTCCAATTGCCGACGAGGTTAGCTGACGGGCTTGGTGCTGGAAGGTCACCTTGGCCGTGGTTGCCCATGGCCGTGCGCCCCGTCCGCAGCGAGAGAGCGCTGCGGAGATTGGGTCCCCCGCGCCGGCACCGAGGAAGCGATGCCGGCTTAGGCTGAGATACCGAAAAAGAACGACGCGATTATATCACCGTTTGGACACATCCGATTCGGAGCGATGGAGTCCCGTGCGCCAGAGTGAGATATAAATATTATCGTCCGACCGCAGAGCCTGGCGAGCGCCACCCCGGCACCGCCGGGCGAGCAGTGTGTTTGAAAGTTTACCGTTAACTGATCAGGCAGTTGGTCCTTTCTGAGGCGAGCGTGTAGCTACACGCGCCTCGAAGCCATGTTTGGGCCGATGCACCCCTAATATTATGAAAGTATCTGCGGCGATTTCTGGCACCTATCGCAAAGAGCACCTGAACAAGGTTGCCTTCCCACTTGGAGGCATCGGGACCGGCATGGTTTGCATCGAAGGAACGGGCTCTTTCACGTCCGTGTCCCTTCGCCATCAACCGAACATTTACAACGAACCGTATCTGTTTGCGGCGCTTGCCATCAAAGGCCGGCCGGACGCCCCCTGTGTTCCCCGCGTGCTGGCCGGACCGGTGCCGGGCGGGCGGATCATGTTTCCTTGGGGAGAGGGCTTTGACTCGTCCGGGAATGGAGGAACCGGGCGTATCTTCGGGTTGCCCCATTTTGAAGAGGCTCACTTCAGCGCACGGTTCCCGTTTGCGAAGGTCGGCCTGTCCGACCCGAAAATTCCGCTCCAGGTCGAAATCACGGCGTGGAATCCGTTTATTCCAAACGAAGCGGACAACTCCAGTCTGCCGGTCGCCGGCGTGGAATACCGGTTCTCGAACCCCACGGCGGAGCCAATTGAGGCGGTCTTCTCGTTTCACGCGTCCAATTTCATGGCGACCAGCAAAGCCGATTCGGATGCCCGCGTGACGCGCACGGCGAACGGCTTCGTTTTTGAGCAGCCGGGCCACACGGAGAAGCCTTGGGACGAGGGGCATTTCACCGCCTGGATCGACGATGAAGCGGTGGCGGTGAACCCGGCCTGGTTTCGCGGGGGTTGGTATGATGCGATCACCCTGGTTTGGAAATCCATCAAAGACGCGGAGTGCATCGACCGACCCGCGGTCGATGGGTCACCGAGTGGCGGCGGCAGCCTCTACCTGCCGGTCAGTCTGGCGCCGGGACAGGAAAAAACGGTCGTCGTGAAATGGGCGTGGCATGTGCCTATTTCGCACCTACGATGGAATTCACCGGAGGGACTTTACCACCGCCCGTGGTATGCCACGGCGTTTGGCGACATCGGCGCGGTTGAACGTTTCTGGCGGCAAAACTACATCGGCCTGCGGGCAAAATCGCTGGGCTTCAGCGAAGCCTTTTACGATTCCACGCTGCCGCCGGAGGTGGTGGACGCGGTCGCCGCCAATCTCACCATTTTGAAATCCCCCACCGTCTTGCGCCAGCACGACGGGCGGATATGGGCGTGGGAAGGTTGCCATGACACGTGGGGATCGTGCCACGGGAATTGCTCCCACGTGTGGAACTACGCCCAGGCCTTGCCGCATCTTTTCGCGGGTCTGGAGCGCGGGATGCGGGAGACCGAGTTCGTCGAGTGCCAGAACGACGAAGGGCACCAAAACTTCCGCGCCACCCTGCCGATCACGCAGCGCAAGGAGACGACCTATGACTGGCATGCCGCCGCCGACGGCCAATTGGGAGGCATCATCAAGGCGTATCGTGACTGGCGGATCAGTGGAGACCTGTCGTGGCTAAAGAAACTGTGGCCCCAGATCCGGCGAAGCCTGGATTATGGCATCCGCACGTGGGACCCGACTCACCAGGGGCTGCCCTCGGAGCCGCAGCACAACACCTACGACATCGAGTTCTGGGGTGAAAACGGAATGTGCGGCAGTGTTTACCTCGGCGCGCTGACCGCCGCCATCGAGATGGGCAAGGCCTTGGGCGAAACCACTCCGCTTTACGCCAAGCTCCTTGCCGCCGGCCGCGCTCGACTCGAGGAGGGATTATTCAACGGCGAATACTTCTACCAAAAAATCCGCTGGACCGGTCTGCAAGCCAAGGACCCGACCCTGTCGAACGGCCTGTGCAACAACACCGGCTACTCGCCCGAGGCACTGGCGCTGCTCGAAGCCGAGGGACCGAAATACCAATACGGCGAAGGTTGTCTGTCGGACGGCGTCATTGGCGCGTGGTTCGGCTGGGCGGCGGGGCTTCCGCCCTTCATGGACGACGGAAAAACGGGCCGGCATTTGGATTCAGTTTTCAACTACAACTTTAAGGTGGACCTCTCCGAGCATGCCAACCCGCAGCGTTGCAGTTATGCACTGGGACATGAGGCGGGACTGCTTCTCTGCACGTGGCCGCGCGGCAACCGCCTGTCGCTGCCGCTACCCTACTCGGAGGAAGCCTGGACAGGCATCGAATACCAGGTGGCGTCGCACCTCATCGCGCTGGGGCGCGTGGAAGAAGGTCTGCGGATCGTGCGGGCGGTGCGTGCGCGCTACGACGGACGCGTGCGCAATCCTTTCAACGAATACGAGTGCGGCCATTGGTATGCGCGCGCGATGGCGTCCTACGCGCTGCTCCAGGCGTTGACCGGCGCCCGGTATGACGCAGTGGAGAAAACGCTGTATCTCGATCCGCGCATCGATGGGGATTTTCGCAGCTTCCTCTGCACGGCGACGGGTTTTGGCACCGTCAGCGTAAAGGATGGACGTCCCTTCATCGAAACGAAGTCGGGCCAGATCGACGTCCGGAAGATTGAGTTTCGCCGGTGATTTCCTCCCTGCCGCCAGGTCGGGGCGACGCACGGGGGAATCAGAATATAAACGTGTTGAGCGATTGGGCGGACACCTCCAGCCGGTGTGGCAGACCGTCGATCCCGACCTCCACCCTCACCGGCGTGTTACAACGATTGGCCATGATGAGCACGCGGGAGCCGTCCGTGTTTAGAAACAACAGGGACAAGGCGGCTTGATCTCCACGCAGCGGAAGATGGCGGGCCCCCGGACGCACAAAATGCGCGAGGTGCTTCATCACATAGAACTCGGGATTGTAAGTCACCGCACCCGTCGAACTCTCCACGGTGATCATGGCGTTCTGTTTCCAACCCCAGGTGCTTTCGCCCCCGGGGGCCAGAATCATGTTCCAATAAACATAGGCGGAACAGCCGCCGTTAAAGTGGTGCCACATGAGATCGAACACATAGAACGCATACGGCCAGGAGTTGAGCCCGTTGCCGCATTCGTTCTCGGTTTGAATCAGCGGGACGTCCGGCCAGTTGGCCCGGGTCTGCGCCAGAGCGCCCTTGCCGTTCCACTGGTAGCCGACGCCCTTCACATGGCGGCGGGCGTCGGGATCCGACAGAATCGTGTGGGCCCAGTTATGGTAGCAGTCTCCCTCCAGACTCTCCGGTTGCCAGCCCAGGAGCGCCCCGCGTTCAATGGTGCCGGCCCAGATCTCGCAGGTTTCGCCCGCCGCCTCGAAACGCGGTCCCAGGTGGTCGCGAATAAAATCACGCATGGTGGCGCCAGTCCATAGACAGGAGGGAAACTTCTGGTCGGAGTTGGGCTCGTTCTGCACGTGCAACTGGGCGATCTCCACGCCTTCGGCCCGGTAGGCCCGCACAAATCTCAACAGATAATCGGCGTAAGTCGCGTAAACCCGGGACTCCGCCCGAATCCGGCTGCCGTTGTAGCGATCATGCTCCTTCAGCCACGCCGGAGGACTCCAAGGCGATGCGAAGAAAGCCAGCCCGGGCCGGACTTCCTGCGCCGCGCGAATGTAAGGCAGCAGCCAGGAGCGGTCGCGTTCGATGGAAAAATGCTCCAGCGCGTAATCACCGGGGGTGTCGGCGTGGCTATACCAACCGAGCGCGTAATCGCTGGCCCCGATGGGCAGCCGGCAAAAGTTGAAGGCGCATCCCTCGTCCCCGAACAGCGCGGCCAGCACTTCCTGCCTGTGCGCATGATCCAGCGACAAAAGTTCGCGGGCGCCGAGTTCGTTGAAACACCCGCCAAAGCCCAGAAGCGCGGGCCCGGCGGAGCCCTCGACATGCAACGCGTTGACTCCCGTGCCCGTGGCGGTTGCCGGAGAGGTTTCACGCCAAGCAGCGTGAGGAGTGGTGGTGAAGCATTTCATAGGAGTCGGAGTTTGCTACCCTCACAGGGTGGTGATCGTCGATGGCGCGACGCCCTCGGCCAGCGACCAATTGTTCGCAGCGGTCCCCCAGATCGGCTGGACGGCCATGATATTTGCCGGGCCGGCGTTCACATAAAGAAGGTTGTCCATCCCGACACCCACGAGGTTGGCGCCCGCACTGCCGGGTCGTCCGTAAGCGTAACGCAGTTTCAACGCGCCTGACGGCAGCGAGGCCGGCGTGAGCCGGATCGTGGTGCCGTCGATCAGCACGGCCGCTGAGATCGGAATCTCCGTGACGAAGTTGTCGGCCGACAACGTGAAGCCCGAAATAGCCGCCGCCGGATTCTTCAGGCTCAAAGCGGTCCCGCCGTAGAGTTTGACCTGAACGATGAGATTCGCGCCCGAACGATAAAAATTCGTGATCTCACCCGCACGCGGATCGACGTGGTTTTTAGGATCGCGCAGGAAGGCGGCCGCATTTCCCCAGCGAGGCCCGATCCGGCAGTAGGCCGCGGAATCCGGATGCACGCCGTCGTAGGTGTCGTGGTCGATAAAAACACCCGCGAAGGATGCGTTCCGCGGGTTGTCCTGCACCCAGCGCCGGCAGGCATCCCGCAGCACGTGCAACCGCTCCGGCCGCACCTCGTTGGAATAGATGACCGGCACCGGCGCGAGCAACAGGTGCCAGGTTCCCGCAGTGAAATCTTTATCGAGCAGCGCCTTGAAATCGTTGAGGTTGGCGTAGAAATCCTCGCCCGCCTTGGCGCTCGCCAGGTTGCCCACCCAGGTGAAGAGGCCGGGCTTGTTGAGACCGCCGTTGGCCATGCAAAATTTCTTTGCCAGATCATAACGGGTCGGGCTCGCGGCCGCACCTTCCGTCCACGCGGAGAGACGGGTCGCCCCCGCCCAATAGACCATAAATCCGACGCAGCAGTGCGACGCGTCCGACAACCCGTTGGCCAGTTCGGCTTCGCCCTGCGATCCCCCGCCCTCGCCTCCCGCCCGAAGCAAATTCCACATTCCTGAAGAAAGCGGATTCTTATCTCCGGCCAGAGTGGACACCGAGCTCGTGGGATACTTGGCGGTAAACCCATTTGGTGCGACAATGTCGTCCCGTCCGGCTGCTTGAAGGTGTCCCTGAATACTGTCTCCCCATATCGCCACGACTTCTCCCACCGCCCACCTCGACCACGTGCGATTGGGCCGGCTGCTGTCGCCTGATCCTCCAGCCGAATTAACCCGCCGCACTTCGATGGTTTTCCAATAACCCTTCGGCACCGGAATGGTTGACCGAATCGCCGCGCCTCCGCCCGCTGAGCGGGTCGCGAGCGCCTGCCAGGCAGTGGATGTTGCATGCTCCACATCCAGGAAGCGGATTTCGATGTCGGCCGCACCCGCGCCATAATCGAAGCCCGTAAACTGAACGTTGGCCGAACCATTCAAATGCCGGATGACTTGAAACGGTTGAAAGCTCGTGAGAGCGACCACGTTGGTCGGCTCGGTCACTTGACCGGGCGTGTTGTTTTCCGCAATCGCCCCCCGCAGCATCGGACCATCGGCAAAGTGGGTCGCCGGACCTTTTCGATTTAAGCCCACTGCAGTTGCGCCGCCTTGGTTGGTCAGCAGCAAGGGATTCGAAACGTCCGCCAATTGAGCGGTCTCCAACGGAAAGTAGAGTGCGAGTTTCCCCGAAAGACTCGAAACACTCGACGGCTTGCAGCCGGCCGCCATGAGCGCGATGTCCGCGTCGCCAACCGATGCCGTGGCAATGAAGAAGCCCTCCAGATCGGAATCATACAAGCCCGCTGAACCGTTTACATTGGCGAGCGCCCAACCGCCCGCAGTCGCCCCGAACGGCCGGGTCTCGCTGCACACAAGCACGGGCGCATGCCCCGCCTCGGCCACCAGATATTCGCTCTTCCCGGCGTTGCGGCGGATGATGTGCAACCGCGGCGTAAACTTGCCGGTGGCGCGTCCGGGATAGCCGGCCGGCAAGATGCCATCGATCACGTCCTTCATTGCCTTGCCGCCACTGCCAAACAGGTTTCCGGCGGCATCTTTGCCACCCACCACAAAGCGGCCCTGCATCGGATACGACTGGCCCAGGGGAACATAAGCCAGAGTGATCGCTCCGCTGATGAGCACGCCGCCATCGCCTTGAAAATTATTGTCCCAGATACCGATGGTCCAATCACCGTCGGGCAGGGCGTAATTTGCGTTGGTCCCAAAAGTGGTGCGGCCCGCAAACGGATTGATCCCCGACGACATGCGGACGGATGCCGACAGCGTCGGCGCAAGCACCGAGGTGCCGATTAAACAACCGGCGCAGAAAGCGCGCAAAAATTTTGATCTCAGGCCAACCGGCCGGATCGTGAAACGGGAAATGGCGGGGAGTTTCATGACGGAAAGAAAGACGGTCCGTCCGGGAATCCGGACAGGCGCGAGCGGAGAGTCTGCGACCCCCTTAAGGCCGCCACGTTATCGATCAGCCGTTCGACGGCGTTGAGATGTTCACGTTCGCCGGAGCGCCGGGCGTTCCTGTCGCCGGCGTCGAGCCCGCAGGCGCGGCGGCCGGCGCAACCCAAGGTTCGATCGCCTCGTCCTTGCCCGGCGCTTTGTATTTGTTCACCGGGCCCGGGATATCTGACGGCGCGGGCGGAATCGCTTCCTCCAACGTGCCGGAGTAAGCCCGGAAATAATCGATCTCCATCACGTTCGGCATGTCCGCGCGGATTTGCTCGCGCGTCGGATTCTTTTTGCCCGGACCGCGCCCCCAACCGTTGCCGGTGATGGCGACGTTGAAGATAAAGTATTCGGGGACATCGGGCACATTTTTCGGATCCTTCACGCGATACACCGGCTTGCCGTCCACATAGTAGATGAGCCGCTCCGGCGACCAGTAGAGGCCGTAGGTGTGAAACTTCGTATCAAGCGCGGGGAAGTAAATCTCGGCCGGCCCCCAGCCGTCGTTGTCCTTGGCGTAGGCACCGTAGCCGTGCGGCGCCGGATCTTTTTCGGATACGGGCGCATAACTCCAGATGCAGCCGACGTGGAGCGGGAACGTGCCGTCCGCGCGTTTCCACCAGGGCTGGAATTCGAAGATGTCGATCTCGATGCCCTGCCCGTGATTTTTCGTGCGGTAGCTGCTGCGGATCTTCGCCGGATAATCGCGTCCGCGATCAGGCAGCATCCAAAACGCGGGCCAGAGACCGGCCGCGCGGGCTTTCGGCATCTTCAGGCGCGCCTCGAAATAGCCGTAGGTCTGGGTGAACTTGTCGTAACTCGTGAACGCGCCCGAGGCGAATTTCTGGGCGCCACCCAGTCGTCCCGTGCGGTCGGTGTTCCGGCAGTCGCGCTCCTCGATCTTGATCGTGCAAAGTCCGTTGGCGACCGTGACGTTTTCCGGAACGTAACCCTGCAGCTCGTTGTTTATGACGTCGGGAAACGTGTAGCCCGGCGTCCAGATTTTCGGGTCAAGTTTGTCGCCGTCGAAATTCTCGTTGAGCGTGAGCGTCCAATCACCCGGAGGTGGTCCGGCCAGGGCGAAGGCGAGCTCTTCGATGAAGACCGGCTGCACACCGGTCACCGTTCCCTGGACGCGAATCGTGACCGAGGAAATCCCCTTGTCGGTGTCGTCGATCACCCCGACGAACGTTTTCTTGTCCGCGGCAATGAGGCCATCGGCAGTGCCTGGCGTGACGACGGTGCCATCGGCCAGCGTATAGGACAGCGACCGGGTTTTCGCATCGGCGGGCGAGCGATAGGTCACGCCGAAGGACCAGACCGGTTTATCAAACGCAAAGGTCTGCTCGGCCCATGCACCTTTTTCAAGGTTGCCCAGACCGCCGAGCACGGGATACGGCAGCGACTCTTCGTTTTTCAACGTGGTCCGGGTGAGCCGGGCGTTGTTTGCGGAATTCACCGCCGTGACCGTCACCTTCCGGTCGACAGTGCCCTTCCCTCTCAGATCAAAGGCGAACGTGCCCGGGCCGGCTCCCAAATCGGGATTTTTTTGAGGCCAGGTATCGAAGCGATAAACGTAGCGGCGATTGCCGGCGATGAACCGGAAGTCGGCGAGCGAAGCCAGATCCGGCGACGCGGGCGCGAGTGTCGCGGCGATGGTTTCAGGCGAAGCGAAATCACAACTGCCCTTGAGATTGATGACCGGCGCGAACGCGGGCTTGGGCTGGGTGACGACCGCCAGGTGGCTGAAGCTGATGCTTTGCGCGACGCTGCCGGCGAGCCCCTTGAGCATGTAGGAAACCGAGACGATGCCGGTGCCCGACCGATCAATGACTCCGATGAAGGAATCGGTTCCGGCCTTGAGGAGCGCGCCCCGCAGCTCTCGCCGCCCCACTTGGATGACGGTGCCATCAGCCAAGGTGTAAGACAAAGGATAGCCGTTCAGGTCGTTGGCCGATGCCCAGAAAAACCGCCGCAGCTCCATGTCACCCGAAGAATTCAAGACCACTCCGAAAGCCAGCACGGGTTTGTTAAATTTGAAGACGTGGTCGGCCTTGCCGCTCCAGCTCAGATTCCCGAAGCCCGTGAGAATCGTTTTCCCGGAGACCGGATCTTTCGCGCGGGCCAGGTTGAACTTGCTGCCGGCACCGCCGCCGTTGGGCAGAAACGCGACCTTCAGATTGGTGTCGCCCGTGGTGCCGAGGAGGAAGTTGAAGCTGTAGGTTTTCTGATCGAGGGCATCCTTCTCGCCGGGCCACGGATCGAATGAGTAAACGTGGCGGTCCGTCGCCGGCAGCGCGTTGAATTCGGCGAGCGAGCACAGGCCCTTGAGCTGCGTGGCGGCATCGTCCAGCGCCTGCGTATCGGGAAAGTTGTGTTTGCCGGTGATGTCGATCACGGGCGTGGGCAGAAAGGTCGGCGGGCCCGGAGGCGGCGGAGGCTCCACGGCCACGAGCGGCGTCTCCAATGACACCGTCGCCAACTTGAACCCCTTCAGGTTGGCCAGCAGCACGGTGAACGGCGCCTTGGGGGGATTCGGGAAGAGCTTGATGGCGGTGACGTGCGCCTTATCCAGCGGGAAACCGTCTGCGCCATACGACTGCCCGAAGCGAAGTTTCAGCGTCTCGGTCTTGCCCGGCTTGATTCGAAACACCTGCACGCTCCATGGTGACTTGCTCCGATCCCCGGCGTTGTCCGCCCTCATGGTCATGACGATTTCCGTCGTGCCGGGATTGGTCAGGTCAACCTGCACTCCGTCGTAAGCGGAGAAATCCCAACCGCCTTCGGGCGCCGTAACGGTGAGGCCCGGGTAACCGCTGCTGACGGGGAGATCGAGCGTCACTTCGGACGCCCCGTCACGATCGACGACTGCCAACGTGGCGCCGTTGTCGGCTCGCGCAGCCTTGAGATCCGGCAAGGTTTCTCCACGCACGGACGT
Organism: Rariglobus sp.; assembly: GCA_035459785.1. Classification (GTDB taxonomy): domain Bacteria; phylum Verrucomicrobiota; class Verrucomicrobiia; order Opitutales; family Opitutaceae; genus Rariglobus. The sequence goes on from DATHXF010000083.1 coordinate 14,362, forward strand.
CGCGGCGATCCACAGCAGCATGACGACGCCGGCGCAGGCAGGATGGAATTTCATTCTGATTAAGAACCGACAACCACGGAGGCATCCAGGGCCGCCTCTGTTTTTTTGTTACAAATGCAGGGAGTTCAAGACGGGGGTGAGACGCTCCGCCCATTGTGCATAACCGGGAGCGGCCAGATGGATCATGTCCTCGCGGAAGTATTCGGGCTTCGGAGCCCCCTCGGGCGTGGCCAGTGCGGAAAAGAGATCGAGGATGACGACGTTTTTCCGGCCCTCGGCCAGTTTGACGATGAGCGTGTTCAGCTCCGAAACGACACCGGGACGCTTGAGAGGGGACTTGGGGGCGGCACGCGGAGGCACGGTGCAGAGAATGACGGGCATGTCCGGATTTTGGATATGCGCCTGCTCCAAAAGAAGCGCGATGTTAGCCGCGATGACCGGCGGCTCCATGTGGGTGCTCAGGTCGTTGGTGCCGATGCACAGCACGATGGCGCGCGGATTGAGATCCAGGACGTCTTCCTTGAACCGGAACAGCAAACCACGGGTGACATCGCCACCGATGCCCCGGTTGGCCACTTTGCGTTTGGGAAACGCCGCGGCGAGTTCCGGGAGTTTCCACCCGCCGGTGAGCGAATCGCCCACAAAGACCACCGCCCCCTGATCCTGGGCACGCTTCGTCCAGAAAGATGCGCGGTTCTGTTTCATCCAGTCAAAGCAGCGAATCGAACCCCGTCCCGGCCAAGCCGCGTCATTCTTGGGATCGGGATAGGGCGTGGGGGCATCCTGCGCGTGCAGGAATCCGAAAGAGAGCAGCGCAAAAAAACACAATGCCGCTTTAAAACATGTTTTCATGATCACGGTGAATGCGGGAACATGTGAAGACTCAGCCCCGGCGGCGACGGATGACGGTGGCACCCAACGCAAGCGCGCCAAAAATCACCGCATAGGTCGAGGGCTCGGGAACCGCGGAAATCGTCAGTGAACCGGTGCCGGCAAACACGGAACTGCTGAAGAACGTATTCAGCTGACTCGAGGTGTAGGTGCCGGCGGCCAGATAAGTCGCCGAAATGGAATCGTAGACCGCACCGATGGTATCAGAGCCCGTGAAACTCAGGTTGATGCTGGATGCCGTCGAGGTGCTGGAAAAAGTCAGTGAGGCCTGATCGGCAAACGACGCGGCGTTGCCCGCTGTCAGAAATGCTCCCGTGGCGACGGTGACGCCGCCCGTGCCAAAGGTTCCGGTCGTCGAAGTGGCCAGCGTGCCGGAGTTCACCGTAGATCCGCCTGCATAGGTATTCGCACCGGTAAGAATAAGGGAACTGTTGGCGGTGCCCGTGTTTGAAATCGCGAGCCCTCCGTTGGAAATCACTCCGCCGACCGTGGTGTTGCGGTTGGAGGTATTGGTGCTAAGGGTCACCGTGCGGGTGCCGCCGTTCAGATTCACGGCGGACGTGCCCAGGTTCAAACTGCCGCTTGTCGTGGAGGTGGTAAAATTCCCGGCCCAGATTTGACTGCCAACATTCACCGTGCCGGCTGCGGCGGTTTGAATGCCTGCTCCGGTGTTGAGGGTCAGACTTCCCGTCCCCAGATAAGATCCGCCTGCCACCACGGACAACGTGCCACCACTTTCAATCGTCACACCTCCGCTGAAATCGTTGGCGCTATTGTTAAGCTGCAATTTCCCGACGCTATTCTTGATCGTGATGGCGCCGCTTCCGCTCGTTTTTCCACTCAGAATCAAAATCCTCGTGCTGGTCGTCGCTCCGACCGTGACATCAAGGGAACTCGTCAGGGTGACCGGGGCCGAAATCGTATTGCTGCCGTTCACCGTCGCCATGGTGAGCGTCGCGTTGCCCACACTGGAATTGAAAATAAGGCTGCCTCCGCTGGACGATGAAAGAGTAACGGTAGTCGCATTACCAATCTGCAAGGAACCGACCGTTCTGGACGTGCCACCGAGATCCACCATCGCACCGGCGACCGTGATCGCAGCGCTGGCATCCTGGGCGTCCGGCGGACTCCCATCGCTCCAGGTATTGTCGCTCCAATTGCCCGTCGTCCCCGTCCAACTATTGACGGCCGACTTGGCCGTGGTGGCAAATCCGGTAAAAAGCAGGGCGGTAACAAGCAACGAACGATCTAATGCGGGGAAGCAGTGTGTTTTCATGGGCGCAGATGGGGTGAGAAGGTAAACCGAACTTCACCCACCATCTCCGTCCGGCTAATTCCGGCCAGTATCGTGATAGTTTACAGATAACCGGACCGATTCCCCGCCGCACTACTCCATCCGACTCTTCAGCGTCACGCCATCGCACCACACACCTTCGACATTCACGGTTTTTGGCACGGCGGGCAGGCCGAGTTCGTTGTTTTGCAATTGCTCGACCACGAGGTCCACGGTCTTGGCCCCGATCTCGCCTCGCCGCAGGTCGATCCCCGCGCACGTGTCGATCGAAGGCAGGCAATCCAAGCTCGAGAAGCCGATGTCGCGCGGCACCCGCAGTCCGATTTTACCGAGCAAATCGAGCACTTGGTGCATGTTGCTCACCACGACCTGGACCTTGTGGCGGTCGATCCATTCGGCGAGGCGCTTTTGATCCCAATCGTGGGTGAGCAACGGGGGAATGATGTCATGAGGCTTCACCCGATATTGATAGCCCATGTAGGCCGACATCCACGTGTTGCTGTTCATGTCGTCCTGCTCGAAGACGTTGACGTAGCCGACGCGGGTGTAGCCGAAACGCTTCAATTTTCGAAGCGTCAGCACCATGGCCTGGAAATAAGCGTGGGACGCGCGATGCAGACCGGGCTTCAGAATGGTTGCGCCCGAAGCGGCCGGGGAAAAATGCCGCCAGTCGAAGGAAACGTGGCCGCGCGCCTTCGGTATCGAGGTGAGGATGAGGCCGCGGATGCCCCGCGCATGGAGAATGTGGCACAGCCGGGTGTTCGTCATGCGCGGGGCACGCGCCCAAAACTCTTCTATTTCATAGCCGAGATGGCGGGCGCGCGCATGCATGCCCTCGTGCAGGGCGAGGCCGCGCGGATTCTGGGGGCCGGGCTTGTCCCACCAGGTGAGCATCGCGAGTTTCTCGACCGTCCGGGTCTTGCGGGAGGAGCGCAGCTGGGTCATCAGCGACGATACCAGCGGATCGCGCGTGTAACCGGTCCTCTTGGCGATCGCCAGGATGCGGTCGCGCGTGACGAGGGAGATGCGGGGATGGTTGCGCAACGCCAGTGACACCGCGGTCTGGGAGCAGCCGGCGAGCGCCGCGAGTTCGCGCATGGTGGGAGGGGTAGCCATGCAATGTAATTTTAAAGTGAATACACCAAGGGACGGAGGAACCGCCCGCACCTGTCAGTCTTTAGACTTCGCGGGCGGAGTGTCGAGCGCGGCTTGGATTTCGAGGCGGAAGTCGGCACCCGCGGAGGCAACCGCAAACTCCAGACGCTTGATCCGCGGCGAAGGCGTGTCGTTGGGACCAAGCAACGCGGCCTGATCCAGGACCCGCACCGCCACGGGCTGCGCACAGTCCGCCGTGATTTTAAGCCGGCGGCCTTCCTGCGAAAGCACCACCGCCCCGGCCTCCGTGCGAATATCGGCCGTCGTCACCCAAGTGAATCGATAGATGCGGCCGGCCGCCAGCCCGCCAATCTCATCTCTTAACCGGACCAGTCCGGAGGGGCCGGAGGAAATCGTGCGATGAAGCCGGGTGACCACGCCCGGATAAAGGGCGGTGAGATCAAACGCGACCGAAGGATGAAGGCCGGCGGACCAATGGATGCGCGGGCAGGCGCCGTCCGGCGACGGAGCCACGCCGTCGATACGCGGAATGGAATGTCCCTCGGGGCCGAGACGGAAAAGGCTCCAGCGCTCCGTATGCCAGAGATCCACCCCCATGGCCTCGAGACGGTGGTATTCCTCCATGCCGGGATCGATCGCCCAGCGCACGCCTCCGGCCTCGAGCACGAACGAACCGGCGTCCATGTGTCCATGACTGAGCGTCGCGCGACCTCCTTTGGCGCCCACCCAGACGGCATCGGGCGTCCATGCCGTGCGCCAGAACGAGACCGGGTTGGGCCCATCCCCTCCCCACGCCAGCGGCATCGGCATTTGATCCGCGAGGTGCTCGGGCTTCAACCAGAGCAGGGAAAGCGCAAAGCAACGGGTCTCCGAATCGAGCACTGCATCAGGGGAGCGCTGAAGGACCCTCCGCAGGTTTTCGATCTCCGCGCGAGTGGCCGAAAAATCGTCGTAATGACGCCCAAACCAAAAGAGGGCAGGCAACGCAATGCGATCGTCGCGTGAATCAAAATATGAATAAAATTTTCCGGACGGACCGGTGATATGCGCCATATAAGCGGCGCTCTCCCGGAAACCCGGCAACAGATCAAGACGGTGCGCCGAGCCCGTTGCGCGGAGCAGACTCTCGACTGCCAGCACATGATAGGTCGTCCCGTAGGACCAATAGGTCGGTCCTTCGATAAACGCCCCCTCCGGCGCGTAATTGGCACCGTGCAAGGGAAGCTGATCGATGCACCGGCGGATGAGTTTGTCTGCAAGCGAAGGACAACGGTGCCGCACGGCGAGCGCGCCCATCGCCAGACCTCCGTTGCACACGGCGTTCCAGTTGTTGGTGATCGTGATGAAGACGGCCTTCGGGTTGACGAGGCCGGGCTCCAGCCCGAGCCGGATGAGCGCATCCTCCAACTCAAGTCGCTCTGCGTGGGTCAACTCGTCGTGCAACCAGTCCAGCCCCAGGGAAAACGCGCAACACATCTCCGCAACATCGAGAAAATGAGACGGATTCCAGTCCGTGAACGAAGCGGCGGCCTGAAGATCGAGAATGGCGCGGCGTGCATGGCGCTTGTCCCCGCCAATCCGGTAAGCGATTCCACAGTTGATGACGCGGCGCAGCACGAGGCGGGAAATATGCAACAACCGGAAACCTTCCATTTCCCGGACGGCCACCGGTTCGCTCAGCTCGTGATCGGCCAGCCGGCACACGAAATCGGCCAGATCACGCAGAATCCCCGGCTGCCGGATGGCTTCGCGGATGATGGCAAACTCCTTTTCACCCGCAAGAAGTCCCGGCGGGGAAAAAGATGAGGCAGGCGTCAACGGGACAGCCTGACCGTTCCCGAAGATCGCGGAGCCGCCAACGTTGGAAATCATGAAAACGGAGGTTAGGATCGAAAGTCCCGTCCGCTAGCGCCGGAATGGTTAACCGTAAACCAAACCGGTCATCGCGGACCCGGGCTCCGCATGGTTTTGCTCGTCGTCTATCGAATGACCGCATCGCAACCCATTGCGCCGAACGACACGCGACTGGCCTGGCCGGGCAGCATCTCGCTCGAAACCACGCCCGACGGTCACGTCGTGCCATGGCGTCTGCCGCATACGCAGCTTTCATTGTTCCCCTCTTATGAATCGTGGGGTGATCTGTCTTACGTGTCCGCTCTTGTGACAGGTGTGCGGATCGCATTCACGAGCGATACCCGCGCGATTGCGGTGCGTCAGGTCGTCACCGAGTTCGCCCGCCCCCTTGATCTGTGTTGCGACGGCCGCCTCTTCGCCTCGGTCAAGCCGGACTCCGAAGGCTGGTTTCGTTGCGACCATCTGCCCCGGGGAGAGAAACGCATCGAGCTGTGGCTGCCGCAGGCCGCACGCTTTGAATTGTGCGAATTGCTCCTCTCGGACGGAGCGAGCTTGAAGCCATCCGTCGACACGCGACGCCGTTGGTTTACCTATGGAAGCTCGATCACGCAGGCGGGCGGAGCGGCCTCACCCACACAAACCTGGGCTGCGATCGTCTCGCGCGAGAACGACGTGAACCTGACCAACCTCGGCTTCACGGGACACTGCCAGCTCGAGCCGATGGTGGCGCGCCTCATCCGCGACCGGCCGGTGGACGCGCTCTCCATCTGCGCCGGAGCCAACGTTTACACAGGCGCGCTCACCTTGCGCACCTTTCGATCGGCGATCATCGGCTTCGTGAAAATCGTGCGGGAAAAACATCCGTCCATTCCCATCGCGCTGATCTCGCCGATCATCTCGCCACCGAGCGAAACCACGCCCAATGCCGCCGGCTGGACCTTCCCTCTTCTACGCGACGAAGTCGCTTCGGCCGCGCTCGCGCTGCAGGAGCATGGCGACAAACACCTGTTTTATGTGAACGGCACAGAGCTGCTCGGCACGGCCGACTTGGCAACGCTGCCCGACCAAGTGCATCCCGATGCGGAGGGCTACCGGCTCCTTGGCGCGCGTTTCAACGCAATCGTGGCTCAGCGTCTTTTCGGTTGACGGGCACCCGTGGAGGACATTCCAAAACAGACCGCATCCCTCACGCGCGAAGCAAGCGCGCATCTGCGCTGATTCAGTTCTGATCGCCGGGCTCCGGATGCTTTTCTATCCAGGAAATCGCCGAGCCCTCGATCCGCTGTTCGCGAATGGTCTTGTCCGAAATGGTCTTCGCCCACTCGAACGAAGCCACGGGATCCGCCCCTTCCAGCGCGGCGCAATAGGCGGCGACGGCCACATCCCGCGAACGCGTATCCGGCAGGCTTTTCAACCATTCGCCGGCCGCGCCCGTGCTGCGAGTCGCCCAGGTCGCCACCAATTGTTCCAATGCCAATTCGCGCACGGTTCCCTCGGGAAACTGCTCCACCCACTTCGCTGCCGCAGCCGGATCCGCGTTCGTCCACACCGCGCCGACCGCAAGCTCCGCCTGGGTTTTGGCGTCCGGCGTCGATAATCCGCCCACATAACCCGCGGCCGCTTTCGGATCTTTCTGCGCCCAGGTCGCCGCCGCGCTGACCAGCGCGGCGTTGCGCTCCGCGCCCGCGGGCAATGCGTTCGCCCACGCACTCGCCTGCCGGGGATCGAGCTCCGCCCATCGGGCGACAACCGTGTTGAGCAGGCCTGGTGCATTTTGAACGCTGGCATACATCGCGGCGGCATGCGGATCACTCTGCACCCAACGTTCGCTCAGTTGCACGAGCGCCCGTGATTTATCCGGTCCGTCCGGCAAAGCCTGGGTCCACGCCACCGCACTTTTGATATCCGCACCGGCCCATTGCGCGATCACTTGCCCGAGCAGATCGGACCACACCGGCGTTTCCGGCGACGCCTCCGCCAATTGCCGCAACTTGGCCGCCGCCTCCGCAGGATCGGTCGCCGTCCATTGCCGGAAATACGAGCCGTAAAGCTCCTGGCGAACAGACTCCGGCAGCGATTTTTCCATCCAGGTAAATCCGACGGCAGGCCCCCGCCCGACCAAGGCGCGTGCCAATAACTCGCGAGCCTCCTGGTGCATTTCATCGGCGGCGGCGCGCGTTCCAAACCAACCGGCCATGCCCGCCAAATCGCGCCGGCTCCAACTGGTCAGCACCGCCTGGCGAACCTCGGCGCGATTGTCCGCGTCCGTCATGGATTCGATGTTCGCGAGAAACTCCGCGAGTGTGCCGACGGCCAGCGAGTCGGCCCATCGACGAAACAACTCGCGACGTCGTGCCGGATCGGTTTCCGCCAACGCCGCGTGAAGACCGGATTCGGACACGCGCGTGGATTCCCGCTCCACCGCCAACGCGTGCGGACGGTCGCCCGGCTGAGATTTCACTGAATCGAGAACACCTGTTTCCTCGGGCGCCGCATGGTGTTTGCCGACATGAAGGAAGAGCGCGCCCAACACACCTGCGGCCAGAAGGCCGGCGAAGGGACGGAGATAGGATTTGGGGTTCATGAGATTTCCAGGCCCGGTAAAACGGAAAGAGGGCGGGGCTTTCGCCCCGCCCGTTTCACGTTTTCACGCAGGTTGATTCCGCCGGTTTCTTTCGCTCAAGGCGTGGCCGTCACATTATCGAACGTGGCGGTGCCGAGCGTGGTGTTCACCCGGCTGTTTTTGGCCAGGCCGATATAAACCGTGGTTCCCATCGGAATGGTCGTCGTCGTCACCGTGGTCCACGTGACATTGTCGGAGGACCGGGCGGCCGTGAACGTGTTGCCGACGCGCGTCACGCGCACCCAGTAAGGCGCGGTGCCGGCTCCCGAAGACACGGCGGTGGTGGCTCCACCGGCAGTCGTCCGATATTGATAATACAAGCCGAAGGAAGGCGACACCTCCATGAACATATTGGGGGAATCCGCGGCCAGCGTTTCACGGATCATGACACCGGCCTTGGCACCGTTGTGGGTGTTGGTCTGCGACGCCACGCGGGCCGTGATGCTGCAATCACCGCTCGCCGCCTGATAGGCGTATTGGAAGGAATCGGCGGTGCCTTGGATGTCCGTGCCGGAGCCATTGACCGTGAAGGTGCCGCTTGCATAGGTCGTGCTGCCCGCCACGCCCACCGAACCGACATCCTGGTTTACCCAAGGCGAAGGCAGGGCGGCGGCCACCGGGGTCAACTTGATGTAATCAAAGTTCAGATTATAGCCGGCGCTCGAGGCATTCTTGCCCGTGACCGTGAACTTGAACGCCTTGTTGCCCGCCGTGCCGAACGTGACGTTGCCCAGGTCAACCTCGACAAAAATGCCGCTGCCATACTGATCCTGAACAGACCCTTGATTGACGCCGTCAACCGACAGTTGGAACTGGCCGCGGTTTGATGTCGAAAGCGCCGCGCGCTTGAAGCGGACCTTGACGTTATAGGTCCCCGTCTGCGCCACGGGCACCTGGTAGGTGATGTAATCGCCGACCGCATTGGCCTCGACTCCTTCGAACGCCCCGTTGCTGGCGGCGGTGTCATACGCGACCGACTGGGCGTCGGACGCAGTCGCCTGGACAATGGCCTCGGTTTCATAAATGCCGTTCACGATCGCGACCGGAGCCGGAGTGCCCGAATAGGCCCGCACGCTGTCGATCACCATCGGAGACCCCGGGAGGCCCGCGTCGATGTCCGCGATCGGCACCGTGTTGAAAAAGTCCCACTGGGCGATCGCACAGTTGAGGATCAGGTAGTGAGGGCAGCTGCCGATACTCGTGCGGCCATACTTGGTGCCGACCAGATCGCCATCGATGTAGAACTCCAGCTTGGCCGGACTCCAGGCGACGCCGTAGGTGTGAAACTGGGTGTCGGGATTGGCGAGTTGGTTGACCTTCGTATACACGCCCGAGGCGAGATTCGGGTTGTATTGCCAGAAGTAGCCCGACTTGGCCTTCGCCATGCCCGTGGTCTGATTCTTCCACGTGCCCATGTATTCAAAAATGTCGATCTCGTTGCCGAACGCGACCGCACCGCCGCGGTCGCCAATGCCGACGCGGTTGTCGAGCGGTGTGACCGAAGCGCCACGGTCGGGCATCAACCAGAACGCCGGCCAGGTGCCGGGGCTGCTGGCCATTTTCACCCGCGCCTCAAAATAGCCGTAGGCCTGGGTCCAGGTGTTGTAGGTGCCGAACGCGCCGGAGGCGTAGGCCTCCGTGGATGACGTGTGACCGCCGTAACCGATGTTCACGGCGGTGCGTTTTTCGGGTTTGATGATGCACACTCCGGCGGCTGCATCGACGATCACATTGTCAGGAGTATAGGCCTGCAGTTCTTCGTTGATCACGCCGACCCAGCGCATGCCCATCTGCCACTTGGCGGGGTTGAGGCCGGTCGTTCCATAAAAGGTCGTGAACTCTTCTTCGAAGGTAAGGGTCCAGTTGCCGGCAGGAGGTGCGGCCTTGACGGAACCGGCGGATAGAAAAAACAGGCTCAGAAGAACCAGGGACAATGGGCGCGCGGATGACGTGCGCCGATGCGAGGGGTGGGGATTGGAGTAGTTCATAAGAAACGCCACGTGTGATCATCCCGGATCAAAACCTCGGCAACGGCCGCTTCAGTTAAGGGTAAACCGATTGCCACAACCTCTTCGCGAAATGCAAAACGCCTCGCGCGAGAGGGAGAACCCGCCTAAAAAAGGCGCCGGTTTACTCTCAACCAACTGCCTGCTGGCGAAAGGCGCCCGCCCGCCTCCTGCATCCCTGCATGCATCTTTCCACCCCTGCCTCCCTCGCTCATTTTAAAGGACGACTGCTCTTCGTCTCCGCATCCATCGGACTACTGCTGCCCTGCGTTCCGTCGTGGGCGAGCCCAGCCGAAAAATCCTCCGTCGGCGGCGGCACCCTTGACGCACCCGGCGTCGGCCCCGCGCCCGCTTACAACATCGGCGGCACCGGATTCACTCTCGTGAAAAACTGGGACTTCGGAACCAACGGCACCATCAAGACGATCACCGATCTCAACACGCATTTCCAATATCACGACCAGTTCAAGCAGATCTCCAATCCCAACTATGGCGCGGTGATCGTCGCGCCGGACGACGCCACCAAGGTCGGCAGCCAGCCCGTCGAAGGCGTGAACACCGTCACGAAGGTCCGCGAATTTTTCGCCGACTCGATGAAGACCTACCTCGTGCCCATCGACGGAGCCAAGATCATCACGAGCAAGCCACGCAACTCCGGCAGCGGTTCCTTCATGGCCAAATGGCGCCTGCCCAACGGCGGCTCGCTCCTCAATCAGGACCTCGTGTGGGAAACCCGCGTCCGCTATGTCACTCCGCCCTACTTCTGGTTTGCCCTCTGGACCGCCGGCAACGCCTGGAACCACGGCGCCGAGATGGATCTCATCGAAAGCTTCGGCTACGACAACGGCGGCGGCTCCACCAACTACGACGGGCGCAACTGGCACTCCGACGTCGTCGGCGGCACGTCCACCACCCATTACCACAGCAACTGGTCCAAGGGCATGAAGTCGCGCGGCATCGCCAAGTATGACGCCACGCAGTGGCACGTCTGGACCTGGCTCTACCGCAAGGACAACACCTTCGTCGCCTACGTGGACGGCATCCCCGTCCAGGAAGGAACCCTGCACTGGACCTACGGCGCCAAGGAGGACGGCAAGCCGGTGGACATGTGTTTCCTCTTCGACGGCACTTGGGGCAGCCCCAATGTCTCCGGTATCAAGGGCAACACTCTCCCTGCCTCCGCCCTCACCGGCAAATACTACGAATGGGACTACAGCCGCGTGTATCTGAAAAACTGATTTCCGGGTCGGTTAACTGTAAACAAGGCGCGCACTGGTGAAGGACTCGGCGCGACACCTAGCTTGCCGATACCCCATGCCTCTCCCGCGTCCGCCTACTCAGGATCGCCGATCCGGCTTTGCGTTGCTCATCACGATCACACTGCTGGCCTTTTTGGTGCTTCTGCTCGTTTCCCTCGCCGCACTCACGCGCGTGGAAACCCAGGTTGCGTCCAACAATCAGCAACTGGCGCAGGCCAGGCAAAACGCCCTCATGGGGCTCAACATCGCCCTGGGCCGCCTGCAATCGCTGGCCGGCCCCGACCGGCGCATCACCGCCACCGCCGACTTGATCGCCGGCGTCCACGACACCAAGCGCAGATGGACCGGCGTCTGGAACACCACCGCAGCCACCCCTGTTCCGGAGTGGCTCGTATCGACCGCCGTTCCCGCCTCGGCCCAAGGCAGCGCCAGCGTCGCCACGACGATTCCTTCGACGGGCACGGTGGGGCTCGTGGGTAGTAATTCGGTGGATACAAGCGTCCCTGGCAATGCCGTCACGGTTGAAACCCAGCCGATCACCTCCGCCGCCGTCCCCGGCATCTCCGGGACACAGACTGTCGGAAACTTCGCCTACTGGGTCGGCGACGAAGGCGTGAAGGCCAAGGTGAATCTGACCGACCCCGGCACCGCACCCACGGCCACCGTTGCCGAGAAAATCTACCGCTTCGTCAACGCACACCGTTTCGGCATCGAAGGCGTGGACTCCGGCGCCGCCGGAACTCCGCTCTCCACCGGCTACCCGGCCAACGCGGCCGACCTGCCCAAGGTTCTCGACCTCAAACAGCTCTCCCTGCTCGGCACCGGCGGACAAGCCGCGCTCACCACCGCCGCAAAAAACCGTTTCCACGACCTCACGGCTGCGTCCTTCTCCGTCCTCGCCGACGTCGCCAAAGGCGGCCTCAAAAAAGACCTCACCGCCTGGATCGCCGATCCCGCCGCACCCTCCAACCCGGTTTCGTCAAACGCCTCCGACGACTACATAACGCCCGGCGATCCGGCCGACACCGGCAAATACGGCCTGCCCAAGTGGGCGCTGATTCGCAGTTACGCGACCACGTATAACACCGGCTCCGCCCTCGCCCCGCGCCCCCAGACCGCCACGCAGCAAGGCGTCTCGCCCGTGATCACCTACGCTCGCATGGGCTATAACCTGACCCGGCCCAACGCGGCTTCCGGTTACTATCGCATCAACATCATGCCGGTCGTCGCGCTGTGGAATCCCTACAACGTGCCTCTCCAAAAAAGCACTGGCGACGCCGACACCTACGAATTCTGCGTCAAATACAAGCCCACCGTCTTCGTCCGCCCCGGTGGCATCGTCACCACGGACGGCGTCCGGCTCAGAGTGGTTTTCACCTCGACCGTCACCCCCCAGAATGACCCGGACTCGTTCCACCTCGGCACCGTCCAGTTGCAAAGCGGTGCGGCGGGTCCGCTCGGCCCGGCGGGCACCTTCGCCTCTTATGCCGCGGGAAACACGGCCCAGATATCCACATCCGCGACCGCCACGCCCGTATTCTGGCGTTTCAAGCTGAAGCTTTCCAAGGATCTCGCTCCCGGCGAAAGCCGCCTGTTCACCATCAGCGATGCTTCCGATGAAAGCCAGTATGTTGCCGGCCAATCCGAACTCAGTGACGCCGTGCTCGGCTCGAACAACGGCGTTTATCTGCCGAGCAACACCCCGCTGAACGCGAGCCAGATGGCCGAATCTCCTCCGGCCAGCGCCGCCCGCATTTTTTGGAACACCGAACCCAACATTGGCGGCAGCGATTTCTCGATTTATCCGGACGCGGCCATGATGGATTTCCGTCTCACCAAGCCGGTGCCGGCGGGCGAAACGAATCTCGCCGCCATCGACGCGTTCCTCGTCAACCCCGACAACACCTACCAGGCCATTCTGGGCAACGCCTTCATCTGGCGCGCGGACACCAATCCGCAGATGGGCCTGTCCGAGATGTTCCCGCCGCAGAACAACGGCCGTCTGCTGACCTACCAGCGGATCGAACTGCTCATGTCCTCGAACTACGATCGTTTCGTCAGTGGTTCAGGTTCGCCGGGCACGCCCCGCTGGCTCGCCCAGCTCAACCCCCAGGCGGCCGTCACGCTGCGAAAATCCAGCGCGCCCACCAGCGTCAATACTCCGGCCGACGAAGCCAAGATCACGCCCTCCTACGAGAACCAGTTTTACATCAAGCGGGAAGCGGCCTCCCCCGCCGACTACCCCTACATTCTCATCCCCGACGCCAACGGCACCAACGTCTCGGCCGGCACCCAGGTCGCCACCCCTGGCACCCCGCAAAACGCCGTGCTGCGCGAGTTTCAACCCGACGCCATCACGCTGCTCTCCCTCGGCCAGTTGCAGCATGCCAACGCCTCGTTGATAAACATCAACCCGGCGCACCCCATCGGCAACTCACTGGCCAACCTCCATGTTCCGCGCACCGCCACGCAATCGGGCCTCCTTTCTCAGGACGCCTACAACACCTACCACCCGAACAACACCTATCCCGGCTTTCCCGGCAGCAGCCAGTTCCAGCACATCTACGACCTGTCCTACCTTCTCAACAAGGCGCTGTGGGATGGATATTTTTTCTCCACCGTGCCACCCACCCTGGCCGCCGCCGATATCCTCGCCCCCGGTTACCGGCTGCCCAACGCCCGGCACCAGTTCCATTGGAACAGCGGCTCCGCCAACGCCGCGGAACTTGCAGAATTGAAAGCCACCGCCACCGCAGCCGCGCACTTGGTCGTCAACGGCGGCTTCAACGTCAACTCCACCTCGGAACAGGCGTGGCGCGCCCTTCTCTACAGCCACAACGGCGTGACCACCCCGGCCGACACTTCCAAAAATCCCTATTCACGCTTCACCGCGGCCGCCGATTCCACGCAGACGTGGCTGGCGGCGCCCAACGATACCTGGCTCGGCTACCGCGTTCTCTCCAATCCCCAGCTTGACGCACTGGCCAAAGCCATCGTCACGGAAGTCCGCACCCGCGGCCCCTTCCTCTCCCTCGCGGATTTCATCAACCGCCGGTTGATCGGCGATGACACCGGTCTCAAGGGGCCCTTGCAGGCGGCGATCGATGCCACCACCGCCATCAATGGAGCCGCGCCCTTCATCGACAGCGACACACGCATGACCGTTTACCCGCCGAGCATCACCACCGATAACGAACAAAAATCCATCTACAAAGGCGCCGCCACTACTTCGCTTCCCTCCACTGCGGCCTCGGCGTCGCGCGCCATCTTCGCTCCTGGTTACCTCACCCAAGCCGATCTCCTCAACGCGCTCGGACCGTCGCTGACCGCCCGCTCCGATACATTCCGCATCCGTGCCTACGGCGATGTGGTCAACCCGGCCACCGGTTCCACGACGCCCGATTCCCGCGCTTGGTGCGAAGCCATTGTCCAGCGCCTCCCCGACTACGTGGACACCTCCCTTCCCCCTGAAACCGATTTGGCCGCCGTCCCGGCCTCGGCCGCAAAAACCACCAACCAGGCCTTCGGACGCCGCTTCAAAATCGTCTCCTTCCGCTGGCTCTCTTCCCATGATATTTAATCGCATCCCCTCGTGGCCGGTCATCGCCTTTGGCCTGCTCGCCTGCGCGCTTCCCGCGCACGCCGTCCAATTCCGTCTGCTCGGCTGGGCCGCGCAGGATCTCAACCTTCAGTTCGACGCCAACCGCAAGGCCAACGAGACCTACATCTCCACCGACACCTTTTCACCCGTCTACGAGTTCAAAGGCGAAGGCCCGATCATCTTCTACAAACGCGTCGAGCACGAGGGAGTGGTCCGGAAACAGATCGCCTGCACCGTCGTCATCCCTCCCGGCATGGAGCAGGGCCTTTTGCTGCTCATCCCCGGCGACGACTCCCTTGCCGTGGATCGCAAGGTGCTGCCCGACAGCCAGGGATTCGTCTCCGAAACCGCGCCGTTGATTTACGACTACGTCTGGTTCGACGACTCCCTGGCCGCGCGTCCCGCCGGCACGATCGAGTTTCGCAACCTGTCCCGCGTGCCCATCGCATTTCAGATCGAGCAGCACCAACTCGTGCTCGCTCCGCAGGGCAAAACCCAGGTCCCGCTCACCCCCGGCGCGAAACGCATGGCTTTCCGCGCCGCCGCCCAGATCGACGGAAAATGGAAAGTCTTCACGAGCAATCCGCTCCCGACGCGCGGCCCCGAACGCATGATCGTCCTCCTGCGCGACACCGTCGCCGCCGGAAACGGCACCTCCTCCGGCCATGCCCCCGGCATCACGATGATCCCGCTCTACGACTGGCCCGCGCCGCCCAAGTCGGCCGCCGCCGACTTGGTATCCGCCAACCCATGACGAGCCCGACTTTCTTGTTCCTCAATCTCCGTTGATGAGCCTGTCCTCCGCCCCGGCCCCCACCGCCGCACCGTCCGATCCCGCAGACTCGATTCGCTATAAAGTCGGCACGCTCGCCTACACCAAGGCTGGCCTGATCACAGTCTTCCTGTTCCTGCTGTGGGGCGACTTTTGCTTCACGCTCATGGAGATCGTGGTGCCCAGCATCCTGCCGCTTAAGTTCAACGCCATCGGCGCACCCAACTGGGCTCTCGGTTTGGTCATGGCGACGATCCCCAACATCATGACGGCGCTGATCAATCCGGTGATCAGCGTGCGCAGCGACCGCTTCCGCAGCAAATGGGGACGTCGCATCCCTTTTCTCGCCGGCGCGACTCCGTTCCTCGTCTTCTTCCTCATTCTCCTCGGCTACTCCACGCCGATCGGCCGCTGGGTTCAGACCGCGCTGCTGGGAGGCCGGTTCTCGGAGATGACCGTCATGCTCGTCGTCATCGGCGTCTTCATGATCTGCTTCCAGTTTTTCAATCTCTTCATCACCTCCGTCTATTACTACCTCTTCAACGACGTGGTGCCCGCCGTCTTCCTCGCGCGTTTCATGGCTTTGTTCAGGGTGGTCGGCGGCTGTGCCGGCGCCGGCTACAATTTCTTCGTCTTGAAGTATGCGAAGACCCACATGCAGGAAATCTTCCTCGTCGCGGGGCTGCTCTACCTCGTCGCCTTTGTCATGATGTGCTGGAAAGTCAGGGAGGGCGACTACCCGCCGCCACCGCCCTACACCGGAGCCAAAACCGGATTCCGTGCGGCGCTGCAGACCTACGCCACCGAGTGCTTCAGCCATCGTTTCTACTGGTTCTTTTTTTTGGCCAACTCCTGCGTCGCCATGACCTGGGCCTCCGCCTCCTACCAGTTGATCTACCAAACCCAATACCTGGGACTGGATCTGTCCTTCATCGGCCAAGTCGCCGGCACGTGCGGCGTGGTCGGCATTCTTTTGCTCTACCCCGCCGGCATCCTTGCCGATCGCACGCACCCGCTCCGGACGCTGCTGCTCGCCACCGGTCTCCAAGTCGTTTTGGGCCCGCTGCAGATCGCGTTCGCTATGACGAAACCGCTGCTCTCGACCCAGTGGGTCAGCTGGGCGTTTCTTGGGTTAAGCATCATCACCCTGCCCGTCGCCACGCTGTATTCGGCGGCCGAGTTTCCTACCATGATGAAGCTCTTTCCCAATAGCCGTTACGGACAGTTTTGCTCGGCCAACGCACTCGTGAGATCGCTCGCGCTGATCGTCGGCGGAGTCGCCTGCGGACTGTTTCTCGACTTGGTGAAAAGACTGAATCCGGCCCCCGAATATTGCTACCGATTCCTGCCCGTCTGGAATCTGACGTTTCAAGCCGCCGCCTTCTGCTTTCTCCTTTTGCTCTACCGCGAGTGGAAAAAATTGGGCGGGAAACACCACTTCTCTCCACCCTTGGCGGCGCCTGAAACGAAAACTGTTTGAGCAATGGTGCGTGACAGATAGTTTTTCGACTAATTGACGCTAAGATTGGCCAACGCGCAGTCCTACACGTCTTCCTTTATGCCCAAAATCCGGTGTTTTTGGAACCCTCTGACAAAAAGAACGGCCAAGTTTTTTCACTGACGAAAAGAACGGCCAATCCCAAACGAGAGTATATCTACTTCAAAATGATCATGAAGCCAGAGACCAGAATTCCGTTCGTCAGCAACCAAGATCTTGTCCTCATTTCCGAGATTCCGTCCCGTCTCGAATCGAACAAGGGGTGAAGCTTGGTTGAAACTTAGTTTGGCACTATGCCGATTGCGGTTGTTCGCACCCAAAAGTGCTCAGATCGAGGCTTCTTACGGATGCTGTCTCGATGCGATTACCCGGGCGGGTCCATTTTATGCCACAAGCACCCAAGGGGCATGCGTTGGCGAGCACCTGTTGCACGGCGAAGGGCAAGTTGGGAACTACCGCAACGTAGTCATGCTCCTCACCGCATCTCTCGACGGCATCAGCAGGAACCGGATGAATGCCTCCGGACGACACCATCGCCGTATTGACCGTCCTAATATAGCCCTCGGTATCACGCAGTGAACAAACAGGGTGCTCACGCAAGCCGGACGCCCACAAGCAGGTCTCATCATAGTGATCGGACGCCGCACGGTCCCTAACCAAAGGGTCGTAGCCTGCCGGCAGATCAAGATCCGACTCGAGTCTCACACCGTCCTCGTCCAGCCATGCATTCCCAATTTCGCCATGCACGCGAATTTCGTAGGGAAACTTCTCGACCGCGCAATGGCCGAGGACTCCTGCGAAAACAAGACCGCTGGCAAATTCACCGTGCAAGCAGGCGAGGTCGTAACTCTCTATATCTTCACGCGCGCGGTAAAACTCGCCGCCCACCTTGACGGGCGTGGCACAGTTTTCCCCCGTCTCAGCCCCGGCGAGAAACATGACGTTGTTAATGATATGAGACAGGGCGTTCGTGGCCGGACCGTCGAACACCGGCTCGCCATTGAGCTGGAGCTTGCCAGCCCACTCCGACCTTTGGAAATAGGTGGAACTGCGAGGCCATAGTCCGCCGAAAGAGATGGCCCGTATCCGTCCAAGATGCCCGGCTTTCATCCACCCGCGCAGAGTGCGCAGATGCTGCATGGCCAACATTTGGAAGCCAACGGCTATGCGCCCGTCACGGTCGAGTTCCACAAGGCGCGTCCATTGCTGTATGGTGGGGACGGGAGGCTTTTCGAGATAGATGCGCGCACCGCTTTTCAACGCAGCCACCACCATTTCTTCATGCGCCGGAATGGGAGCCACGATAACGACGAGATCCAACGCGGGATGATTCGAAAATAACGCGCGATAATCCGGATAGCAGGTCACCCCGGCAGCCACGAGCTCAGCGCGAACGGCGGCGAGTCCGGGCTTATCGAGAAACGGATCGGCCACGGCCACGAGGCGCAGGCATCCATCGGCTTCCAGCCGACGCAGATCACGCAGATGAACACTGCCGTAACCTCCTACGCCGATCAACGCAGTGGCTAGAGGTTTTATGGATGACTGAGGACGCATGAGAATTTGGCCGATGAAAAGGATGTCGCCGGACGGGCGAAACTACTTCCGATAAAAAGCCCCCCGATCTTTGAATGCGATGCAGAACCTTGCTTCACGTCGCAGCCCGCACGGCGCCGATTTTCATCTCGGGGTGCCCGACTTCGCAGACGGAGCCTTCAGCACATCGATCACATATTTATCCAGCCG
The DNA here is from genome assembly GCA_035459785.1 of Rariglobus sp. Lineage (GTDB taxonomy): Bacteria > Verrucomicrobiota > Verrucomicrobiia > Opitutales > Opitutaceae > Rariglobus. The sequence goes on from DATHXF010000083.1 coordinate 33,022, forward strand.
TGGATGCTGCACGTCCGGCGCACCCGGATAAACGAGTTCGCAGGCGACCCCCAGTTCCTTGCAGTGCTCCTGTAGCTTCACTCCGAAGTTGGAAGTGTGCGTGGGGTCCGGCTGATTCTCACCCAATCCTGGTGGACGGCTGTAGAAGAGATACACCGGCGGATCGTCGGCAGTGACGAGCACATACGGCGAATACTCGGCGATCCATGGCAGGACCTTGTCGCGGTTCGAAAGAAACTCGGCGAACGCCGTGGTCTTTCGCGCGCCGCTTGCCTTGAAGCCAAAGGCATGGCCGCCGTAGCCGCTGTTCGGGGTCCATTCTTTCATCTGTTTTGGATCGAGACTGGTCTGTGCATTCAGGACCGCCACACACCAGAGACGCGTGGACTCGCGCGCGATCAGGTCTGTGCTTTTTGGATCCGCAAGGTCGTCGTGAAAAGCGAGCCAGAGCGCGGTGCACGCGCCGGCGGAACTGCCGCTCGCACAGATGCGCTGTTTATCGAGGTTCCATTCCTTCGCCTTGCTACGGACGAACTGCAATGCGCGGGCCGCATCGTAAAGCGGTGCCTTTACCGGCGGAGTCACATCGCCAGCCTGGGCAATATAGCGATAGTTGATCGAGACAACCGAGATGCCGGCGGCGAGATAACTCTTCAGCATGGGAAGTGTGTGCTTGTCGCCCATGGTCCAACCACCGCCGTGCATGTAGAGCACCAGCGGCGTCGGCCGGTCCGACTTCGCCTGATAGAAATCGAGAACATTGCGCTCGTGCGGACCGTAGCGAACATCGGCCTCCGTGGGTGGCATCGGTGCAGCTTTGGGCTTTGCCTCTGCCGGCGTTTCGAGGGTGGCGGGCGACGTGTCGGCGGGAGGTTGCGTGTCAGTGGCGAACGCAGGCGTCGCCACCAGAGCGGACAGCACGAGCGCATGCAAAGTGGCCTTGAGGCGCAACGACTGGGGTATTGTGTTCATGAGAATAGAAAATTTTGAGTCCTAGTTGAGTCGGTGCAGAAACAACGCGTAACCCCTGAAGACATTGCCCCGCGGCAAGTGTATCGTGCCTTCGCTTAAGAAGGGAGCCGCAGTCGTCTCATCGGTCAAAACGGATGCGATGCGCCATGAATGCGCTCCGAGGATCTTGATCTCCAAAGGCGCCCGCGTCGGTTCTTCGAACAAGTGAACGACAAGCAGGGCTTGGTCGCCCGCGAAGTTTTCCCGCCAGATTCCCTGCCAGCCGGTGGGATTATTCCAGTTGAAGGGAGTCTCGCCTAGGAACGTGGTGCGACCCTCGCGGATGATCGGTGCAACTTTCGCATAGAGGTCGGTTGCCCGGCGAACGACGACCATCTGCGCATCGTTTAAGTCGTGCACCGGACCGGAGAGACACATGCGCCCATAGAAGGTGGCGGTGAGAGAAAAGACAAAACGCTCCGGTGTATCGTCCGAATAAAGCACCGCCCAAATCTGGGACTGACGCGGCGGCACCAAGTGGTGCAATTGGCGGGCGATGATTGGCAAGTTCAACGACTCGTGCGCATCGGAGAACGAGCTCATGGACGTAAGCGCCATCATGGCAGGTTCCAGCCGGTGTCCGCCGGAAGAACAGTTCTCGATCACCAAGTCGGGGATCTGCTCCCGCAGTCGCTTGAAGGAACCGTGGATTCCCGTCACCTGCCGGCGAAGACCTTCACCGACGGATTCCGTATGGTCGCAACCAAGACCGATTGTGTCGTTGTAATCGACCTTGAGATAGCCGAAGCCGTTTTCCTTAAGAAAGCCGATCAGCTTTTGATCGAGGTAGGCGATCACCCACGGGTCGTTGAGATTCCAGAAACGTCGCGAACCGATGCGCAGCGGACGACCGTCGCGCTGAAGGTGATGCGTGTCCTCGCTCCAGGCTTTTGAACCGGGGTTGCACACTTCGAATTCAAACCAGATGCCCGGGATAAATCCCATGCGCCGGAGTTCGTCGCAGAGAGGTTTCATGCCATGCGGAAACTTATCGCGGTCCACGATCCAGTCGCCGTTGGACTGCATGGTCGCGGCCGCCGGGCGCACCGCCCAGCCGTCGTCAATCACCAGGTATTTGACTCCACAGCCCTGGAGACGTCGGGCCAACGCGAGGGTCTTGTCGTGACTGGGCGAACCCCAGTTCGTGCACCATTCGTTGAAAATGATCGGGAGGTCTTTTTCCGCTTCCGGCAGGCTGGCGAGGAGCGACTCCTGGAGTTGGACGAACTTATGGGTGAGGTCCGCCAAAGAGCCGGCGACACAGGCGAGGTGCGCGGTGGGTGTCGTGAAGGTTTCCCTGGGTTGAAGCGTTTTTCGCCAGTGCCCAAATTCGAAATCGGCGAGACCTCCGGAGATCGAAACGCAGTCGCCGCGGCGAGTGATTTCCATCTGCCAGGAGCCGGACCAAGCAAGTTGCGCGCCCCAGAAGACGCCCGCCTCGACGTCCTCAATCGCGACGAACGGGAAGAACTTGCGCACAGGCATGGTGCCGACTTGCCCGAAACGCTCGGTGGCGGTTTTGCATCCTTCCCAGTCGCGCTCCAGATTTAGCTCTTCGAGGAACTGACACTGATGACGACCTTCATTGCTCCACCAAGAGCGGAAACGATGCACGCGCAGCCGGCGCGGAGCGTCGTCGGCGGCGAAGGCCGTCATGCCTGCCAACACAAAGCTGCTAAAATTCTCCAAGGTGACGGGATGTGTGCCGGTGTTGGTGATTTCCGTCCGGGAGAGCAACGTGCCGTCGACCGTGGTAGACTCTAGTTGATGTTTTAATCGCAGGCTGCCGGAAGCGTTTTCAAGAACAGTGACAATACAGCCCTCCGTGCCTGCTGCTTTGTCAGCAGACTTTCGAAGGCCTTGAACGGTGCCACCGTCGCGCATCGTCGTGCCGGCGACAAAACCGCCGGAGCCGTCGTCCTCAGCCAGCTTGACCTGCACGATGCTGTCAAAGGTGACCGCGTTGCGGTTGCCATGCCGGCACTCCGGTCGGCCGCCAACATGCGGACGATGAGGAACACGCTTGGACTCCAGCGCCACCGGGCAGAGACGGAGTTCGGTAATGCCGTTGGGATCGGTGACGCGGTCAACTATCAGACCGTTGAGCCGGGCGGTATCCAAGCTGTTCATGGGGCGACGGAGCGGAGGACGGTTTTATGAGACCGGCAGGAGATCGCGAACGTTCACCGGCAGGCCCGTGGCCATGGAGCGGTTGGCTGCAATACCCGTCATAATGGAAAGCGCGCCAGCCTCGTGGCCGGCGGCGCGGGCAAGCGGATCATGCGCCGGATTCGCACCAAAAATATCTTCCAGCATGACGGTGTCGGCGCCTCCATGTCCGCCGTGGTTGGTCTCGGGGATTTCGATTTTTTGCGGCGGTCCCCAGTGCGGACGGAACAGCAGCGTGGTGGGCTCGACAATTTCGTGCGCCGAACTTCCGCGTATATTCTTCGCGAGATTGTGATCGCTTTCGCCTCCGCTGACGTAGGCTTTTTCCGTGACCTCGAATTCCAACCGTCCCTTGGTTCCGGTGAAATACACGCGATAACCTTCCCATGGAGCAAACGCACACAGGTGATAGGTCATGACCACGCGGTTCTGATAACGCACCATCACGCCGATGTCGTCCTCGATGGAGATGCCGTCGCCAAAGACGTTCTGGTCACGCATGTAGCCATCGGCTGATTCGCAGTCGAAATACAGGCGCTTGAGGTCAGCCTCCTTATTCATATCCAGCGCGAAGAGGTCGCCGGCCACGCGGATGTCGTCAGTGCCGCGCACATAGGCCCGTGACTCACCGCGATTTTCCGCGTTCTCTCGCCCGTAAAAGCGAAGATCTCCCATGGCCATGACGGTTTCTGGACGGCTGGAGAGCCACCAGTTAACGAGGTCGAAATGGTGGGTGGATTTGTGCACCATGAGGCCGCCGCTGTTGCGTTTGTCGCGATGCCAGCGACGGAAATAATCGGCTCCGTGCTGCGTATCCAGCACCCACTCGAAATGCACCGAGGTCACCGTGCCGATCAAACCGGATTGAAGCACTTCTTTGACCTTCGAGTTTCTCGGCGCATAGCGGTAATTAAACGTAACGGTGAGCTTTTTGCCCGTGCGTTTTTGCGTCTCCAAAATCTGGCTGCACTTTTCTATGTCCACCGTCATCGGCTTTTCGGTGATCACATCACAGCCTGCCTCCATTGCGCGGCAGAGATACTCATGATGGGTGCGATCAATCGTCGTCACAATGACCGTATCGATTCGGTTTTCCCGAATCATCTTTTCGAAATCCGCCGGCGCATAGGAAGGCAACGACGTGCCGATATCTTCCTGCCAGACGGTCATGCGAAGCGGATTTAGATCGCAAAGAGCGACCAGTTCGCAGGTTTCGAAATACGTTTTTATGATGGAATCACGGAACATCCGGGAGCGGCTGCCGGTTCCAACCAAGGCGTAGCGTTTTCTGGGGGTCATGCTGCCTCGTATCCTAACAAGAAGACCGTTATTCCGACATTGCAGAACCGCACGGATGATTGACAGAATCGCACATGATCAGCGGCGTTAAAAACCTGATGTATCTCTCCAAGGGCATGCGCACCTATGGGACGAAGCCCGTGCTGGCGCGGGCCCGTGGTTATTGGGAATTCGAATTCGTCTTCACCGGACGCGCACGTCCCACGGGGGTTGATTGCCCTCCTCCACCGCTGGAAAAACCACGGCTTTATATTTCCCATCCCAACTCTCCCCACGGATGGACCGATGATGCCGACGGTGTTTCGGAAATCTTCGTGATCCAGTTCCAATCGGTCCCCGAAGAGCTTGCGGAAATCGTAACACCCGCTGGCCCGCTTCAGATCGAACTTCACGACTCCGACCGGCATGGACTGAAATTGCGGCTTCAAGACGCTTGGAATGCTTCATCCGATAAAGACGCCCACGCTTCCCTAAAGCTCCATCAACTCCTGTTCGACATAGCCGCTTTGGCGATCAGTCGGCTTAAACAAAAAGAGTGGCGGATCGAACCGGCGGATAAAATCAACCGGACGCTCCACTGGTTTGAGGAAAACCTGGGCGAAAACCCCACGGTGGAAGAGGCCGCCCGCGAAATCGGGGTTTCGACGGCCCATTTGCGGCGGCTATTTTCTGACGCGGGTCGTCCGTCACCAAGGGCGGAACTCGCGCGGTTAAAAACCGAGGCCGCGCAACGCTGCTTGTGCGCGGGCTGGACGCAGGAAGCCATCGCTCAATTTCTGGGGTTTAGTGAAGCGAGTTCTTTTGCACGGGCATTTTATAATGTGTGCGGCCGGTATCCCGGCGAGTGGCTGAAGAAAACCCAATCGAACAAAGGTAAACGTCACACCGGAGCGACGTAGTTTTTGGGTCCTCCCAGACGCATGAACTGTCCGTGGACGTAGCAGGCGGAAACAAGCGAGAGCACGGCCAGCACGCAGCCGGCGACAAACGTGTAGCGATAGATATCCCCGGCCCGGTCGATAATGATGCCCATCAACGGGGCCACCGACATCTGAGCCGGCGCGGCGACAATACTGGCGGCCGCATAAAACTGGGCGAATTTCGACTGGGGAAACAGTCGGGCCGTCAGCGAAGCGGAGCTGGTATAGTAGCAGCCCGAAAGAACTCCATGCAGGACCCAGGCGATCAGAAAAGTCTGGGAGGTGGTCGCATAACAGCTCCCCCAGATGGCTACGATCAGGTAGCCCGACATGGTTACGATCACCATGCGGAGAGGATGGAAATAATCCGCCAGCCACCCGATGAAATACGACAGACAGAGGGAAATGAGATAGGTCAGGGCCAGATACTTCCCGTAGACATCCATGCTCAGACCCAGACTGCGCGCATAAGGAATCGAAAATACATTGATCGGAACGAAGGCCACAACCGCCGCCATGAGCATGACGAAAATCGACAGATAATACGGTTTCGAAAAACACTCCCGGTAATACATTTTAAGACCGTCCCAAAAACCCTTCCGCCAGCCTTGGCGCGCCGGGTCCGCTGGAGGAAGCGGCGGGTAGCTTCCTTCTTTCACCTTGAAGCACACCCACGTGAAGGCCGCTCCGTAAAAAATGCCGACTCCGCCCATGATGAGGGTGAAATGCTCGGGGATTTTACCCGTAAGCCAGAAGTTGAAAATCATCCCGTCGATCAGACTGACCGCGCGGAACATTCCATAAAAACGCCCGATCAGTTGCTTCGGCACCACGTCGTTGATCAGTCCGCCAAACACCGCGCCGCTGGCGACGGTCGCCGCCTCAAAGGCGGCCCAGAACAGTCCGAAGCAGATGACTGAAACCACCATCTCGCTTTCATTCGGGAAAAAACCATGCACCCACCGCGCTATGAACGGAGTCACCGCCAAACCGATCATGCCGAAGCCGGCCAGCGGAGTCGTCACCAGGAGAAAAGGAATGCGCCGGCCCCATTTGCTGCGATAGCGGTCCGATTTGACACTGATGACCGGGCCGAGAATCAGCCCCATGAACGCCGGGAACGTGCTTATGAGCAGCCCAAAGAGAAGATTGGGAACCCCCAAGTGATTCAGATACCAAGACGAGGTCGGCCCGATCGAACGGTCTCGCATCGACCAGGCAAAGTCTCCCATCAGCAGCCAGGCAAACAGCACGATCAACCCGCTCGAGGTGTAGGTCAGCGTGCCTGCCGTCCACGTTTTCTTGGCGGCATCGCGCGATGCCGGAAGATTTGCCGCGGGCTCGGCCACGGACGCATTATTGGTGGGAATAGGTGTCATCTTCTTAACGGGCCGCCGGATCAAAACGCACCGCTGCCGCCAACCGTGGATCGACTCGCGCCAAATCGGTCGCCACCAGACGCGCGATTTCACGTGCCCCGGCCTCGGTAAAGTGCGTGCGGTCGCCCTTGCCCGGACGATCCGCATTGTCGGCTTGATTCAACGTAAACGCATCCGAGCCCTGTTCACCCAGCCGCTCGTATAACGCACCGCTCGTCGCATGCAGATCGATGACCGGCACCGTCAACTCCGCGGCGACAGCCTTCATCGCTTCAACATACGGGGCGAGTTCGGTCGAAAGCTTCCCGTCCTTGCCGAAGATCCGCCGCCTCACCGGCGTCACGAGCACAGGCACGGCGCCCGCTTCTCTCGCCTCGCGCACAAAGCGCCGCAGGTTTTCCCGATAATCGGTGGCTGCATCGGTGGACTCGGGCTTTCCCTTGTCGTGGGAATCGTTGTGCCCGAATTGAATCAGAATAAAGTCCGGCTTGGAGGTGAGCACCCGCTGCCAGAGATCGCTGGCAAAGGTCTTGGTGCTGCGTCCCGGCTTGGCTTCGTTGATAACAACCACCCCTGGTTGCAAAAACTCCGGCAACAGCTGTCCCCAGCCCCGCGTGCGCAGGGACTCCTTGTAATTCGACACGGTGGAGTCGCCGATAATGCCGATCTTCAAGGGCGCAGGTGCAACGTTAGCTGTGTCGGCCAAGGCCATCGACAGCAGACTAAGAGAGGCAAGAAGCAGGATGATTTTTTTCATGGAATACTCAGTTCAAAGGGACCGGCCGGAAATCCGGCTCCGTTGTAGAGATTGCCGTTCGGGTTGCCCGACCAGGCGTAACGCACCGCCGCCGGTGCCTTCACCTGCGGACAGCTGACGATCACCGCTTCGCCCTCGATATGCGCCTCGGCCCAGAACCACTGGCCGTCCGGGCTGCGGACCGCGAAACCTTCCAGCTGGCTGTCCGGGCTGTTTCTCACCAAGGGCTTGGTCACCCGCTTGGGACGACTGGCATCCAGATACTCCGCCGGAACCGGACGCGCCTCCAAGCCGCCCGTTGTGTTCGAAAAGCGGATACGAATGGAATTTCCATCCAGAGATTTTCCGGTGCACACGGGCCCCGAATATTCGCCGTCGCGCCCGTAGTCTTTCACGAGAGCGATGGCCGCCAGACGCTCGCCCGGATCGCGCTTGTTGACGGGGTGGATGTCCGACGCCTCGCCCACATCGATGATCACCGCCTGTCCGGTGTGCGGCAGCGATAAGGCCTGCGATTGGGCGTCCCGCAGGCCCACCCAACCGTTGACCGCATCCGGCTTGCTCGTCGTGGAGCCGTAATTGGGCAGCTGACACCAATAGAACGGGAGCTCGGGAGCATTCCAAAGGGAGCGCCAGTCCGTGATCAACAGGGGAAAATTGACCCGATAGAGTTCAGGCCTGCTGGTGTTGTGTTCGCCCTGATACCAGATCACCCCGCGAAGGCCGTAGGGTGCCAGTCCGGCGATCATTCCGTTGTAAAGCGAAGCGGGCAAATTGCCCGGGCGTAGCGGCGCCTGCAACGCGGCCGGCCGGGCGGTCTGCGCCTCGGACGACAAGGCGGGAAACGAGACCTCGGTCTTCAATTTCCATTCTCCTCCCATATACTGAGACCCTGCGGAAAAATAACCGCCGTTGAGCGCCGCGCCCCCCCAAGGCGCGTAGATGCGAATCGCCACCGTATGCGACCCGGCGGTCACCTGCGCGGCCGGGATTTTATACTGACGACGCACGCCCTCACGTCCTGCTCCCTCGCCCGGATAGTTGTCCAGAGTGCGTGCACCCACGGCATGCCCGTCCCAGTAAATCGTTTCGATGCCGACAATCTCGTTGATATCGAGAACCAGTTCACGGCCCACATCGGCGCCCGCGACGTTCACTTCACGCCTGACCCACTGAATCCCGCTACCGGGAAGCGCGCCCGGCAGACGCACACTGCGCCACTCGGAACCGGACTCGGGAGGGCCCGCCGCAAACTCGCGCAGTTGGGCGTCTGACGTCGGACGATCTTCGCGCCCGTTGCGCGTGGCCCATGCGGCCATGTCGGCGCGCCACGCGGCCTGCTTGCTTGGAAAATCCCGACTCTGTGCAAGATCGGCTCTCCCGAGCTCTCCGAGTGCGGGGATGCTTTCGAGCGCCTCAAGCCGGGTCCAAGCCTCGATGGGAGTTCCTCCAACCGAGGAACTGACAATAGCCACAGGGGTGCCTAATTCTCGACGAAGCTTGCGCGCGAAAAACCACGCGGTGGCGGAAAACGCGGGACTCGTTTTCGGAGAGGCGATCACCCAGCGCCCATACACGTCGCGCTGCGGCGTCTCGACCGCCTTGTAGGAAACCTGAAAAAAACGAAGCTGGTCGTCGGTCGATGCGGCGATCTCATCGGTCAGCTTAAAATCGCCCAACGAACGCTGCATGTTCGATTGTCCGCCGGCCAGCCAGACTTCGCCGACCAGCACATCGGAGATCGAGCGCGTGTTGTTGCCACGAACATCCATCCGGTGCGGTCCCGCCGCGAGCTTCGTCAGATCCAGCTGCAGCCGCCACTTTCCGTCCGCGTCGGCGGTCGCCTCTCCGAGCGCTTCGGCCAAGGTGACTTTCACGTGTTCACCGGAGGCAGCCCGGCCCCAAACCGGCGTGCTGGCGGAGCGTTGAAGCACCATGTGATCGGAAAACACGGGCGGCAACGTGACATCGGAAAACGCGACCGTGGTCGCTCCGCCGAACAGCACCGCCAGGGAACTGAAACGCGCAAACATGGAAATCAAGGCCTAGGATTGTTAAGCTGCCATTCGAAGATCGAAGGAACCGCAGGCTGCGGGCGCGCCGGCATCGCGGCCCGGCTCGTCGGAATCGGCGAGATCGTGTTGTCGGAAAGTTTACCGAATCGGCCCTGGTTTCCGGTAAAGCCTGCAAGCTCACGCACAGGACCATAGAAGGCGTTGCCGGTGAGTTCGATGCCGGTGCAATCCGACGACTCGAACAACACGACCGGCGAAGCGGGTTTGGTCATGATGAAGACGTTGTTCCGAATCGTGTGATCGAAACTCTTCTCCTTGCCGTAAACCGCATACTCGCCATCCAGGCGAAAACGATTGTGCAAGATCAGCCATCCCTCGTTACCACCGACCATGTGGAGGCCGTTCTTCGGGGCGACGATGTCATTGTTGTAAACGACGTTTCGCGGCCCCTGTGGACCGTGATAAGGACTGCTCGGCCCAGAAGCGTAGAGGCCGTGGCCGTAGCTCCCGTTGGCCATGTCGGCGAGCGTCTGCTCGATGACATTGTTTTCGAAAAGATTTTCATGCGTCCACCCCGCATGCCACTGGCCGTCGCTGCCGGTGAAGTGACCGTTGCGAATCACATTGCCGGCAGAGCCCCATTGCACGTCGGGCGCGTGGCGCATGCCCTCCGTGACGGCGCCATCCATGATGCAATCGAACGAGCGCTCAATACCCACGTAACCCGTGCCGCCACCGCCTTTGAAGAGCGCACCGCGCGCCTCCAGCCCGATGAGTTCGCAGTGCTTCGAGCGGGTGATATAGAGCGGATTACGACCGGCGTTGATCACGCCCACGTCCTTCAGCCAGCAACCCCAGCCGTAGCAGATGGTGACGCCGTCGGTCCACAGATCTTCCATCGGATACCAGCCGGTCAGCTCATTTTTAGGTCCCTTCAACTCGGTGGTGATGACCTTTTGCTCGATCGTGAGTCCTTCGATACCCGAACGCTCCACCACGCCGATGCGCTGCACGTAGGAGCCATCCTCGAGCGGGAAATCGATGCGAAAAGCTCCATCAACGGTGACGCCTTCTTTGGTCACGGCGGTTACTTTGTAGTGATTTGTCCGGTATATTCCCCAGCTGGTGATTTTTCCGGTGAGCTTGTCCCAGCGAGGAGTCGCCGGCGCCTCGATCATGAGACGATCACCCACGGCGAAGCCATGTCCGGGAGCCAGCGCCAGACGGTTGTCGCCTCGTTGCGCGGTGGCGGTCAGCAAGAACTTTGGACCGGTAATTCCCGGTCCCGAGATCAGCAGCGCGGCGGCTTCGTCGGCCCACGTGTCTCCGCGTTGGGGCGTGGCGGAGACTTCAACGTCAAACGATTCGGTGAACCGGTCGCCGTTTGCGTAACTTACCTCTGCGTCGATACGGTGCCGACCCGGGCCGAGTTTTTGCAGCAGCAGCGAGCCCTTCATCCGCAGGTAAAACCGATTGCCCCAGTGCTTGGCGAGACTCTGCTCGGCCATTGTTTTTCCGTCCGAAGTCGCACGCAACAAAACCAGATTTTTCGGGTTGGCTTGAATTTCGAAGAAACTGTCCGGGCCAATTTTGCCTGACGGGTTCCAAGACCAGGAGCGCACCGTGCCGTAGGGGATGTGGTCCGTGTAAAGAAGGTGGGTTTTATTCTTCCCCGCGCCCCGGATCACCACGCCCGAATCCCGAATGACAATCGAATGACCAAGCAGGAATCGACCGGCCGGCAGCTCAACGACTCCGCCTCCTTTGGCGGCAGTCTTTTCCACGGATCGCTGCAGGAGATCCGCGATGTCGCGACCTTCTTGACCGGCGAAGACTTCCTTGCCGACAACCACGGGCAGTGACCCCGCAGCCGGTATACCTCCGGGCACGCCGGCGTGACGCCAGTTTGGATATACCAAGCCGTCGGGACCGACCACGTCGGACGCGGTCAATCGCGCCCGCTCGTCCGCCTGGGTCAGATCGAATTTGTAGGTCGGTTGCCAAGGAGGAGTCATGCCGGGCAAAAACGCCTCGACCTCCAGATCGTCGAGATCGGCGACGACCTTGGAGCCGTCGAACGAATGGATACGCACATCGAACGTCGCGGCCCCTTCGGACGGAACGGCGGTCACGGTGTATTGCCGCCAAAGCTGACTCTCGACCGTCTGCTGGTCGCTGTATTTAGGCGAAGGATTCAGCTGCTTTCCGTTCGCGCCGAAAAAGCGCAGATACACCGCGATGCCCTTCCCCGATACGCACCGGGCCCAGAGTGAAACGCGATAGGCACGACCAGACTCGACCGCCAACGGCTCCGTGTGCACCGAGGATCCTGCATGCGTCGAGTCATCGACAACGCGCAACCCGCGTCCTCCCGTATGAGCCGCCTCCGACATCACCCGGCTCATCGGCGCCGATTCGTCTGCCACCCATCCCGCCAAACCGGTTTCGAAGCCGGGATTGGCGAAGGTGAGCGGTTTGACGGCCGTCTCCGCCGCGCCCGCATGCGCAACGCCGACGGCGAGCATGGACAGCAAGGTCCAACGCGCGGCGCAGCGGAACACCACAGGCAACAGAGAAGATGTCGGACAATCGGAGATCATAGGCGGGCGGATTTAAGAACACGTTTCATCAAGGAAGGATCGTGCTGAACTTAAGGTCATCCAAGTCGGCGGTGACGATGCTGGTGCTGAAGGAGTGGATACGGACATATGCATACGCCGCGTTGACCGGCGCCACGAAGGTGCCGCTGCGCGAGGTCCACGACGTGTCCGTGGACTGAAGGTTAACGAGGTTGGTTCCAGAGATGGAGTTTTGGTTGGCGTCCAAAAAAACCAGATACACGCCGATGCCGCTGCCAGAGATGACCCGATCCCAGAAGGAAACGGTGTAGCTGACACCGGGCAGCACGAGAAACGTCTGCGACTGCAAGCTGGAGCTCAGCGTAGTCGAGTTATCGATCACTCGAACGCCGTAGGTGCCGGTGTGCGCAGCGGAGGTGGTGACTGCGCTCATGCCGTTGTCTCCGGTGTTGCTCCAACCGGTGATGTTACCCGACTCGAACCCTGCGTTCGGCTGGGGGAAAGCAGGATTGCGCTGCCAATCAAAAATGGACGGCACGGACGGCACCGGCCTGGGCGGCAAATCCAGGACAACGATGTTGTCGAGATGCGCCTCCACTGCGGCTCCTGTGTAGGAATGAATGCGGATGTTGGCCTTGGCCGTGCCGGCGGGCGCAACCGCACGAAGCGTGAATTGCTTCATGGCACCATCGGGAGGCGGTGTGACGTTCTCGGCAGGATAAAGGCTGGGCTCGGATGGCAGATCCAGCGTCTGGCTCGCGATCAGAGCGGACGACGCATCGTAGAAATTAAGATCAATGCCGATCCCGCTTCCCGAAAGGGTCTTCGCGTCACAACGGATCTGATAGGTATCCCCCGGCGTGGCGTTGAACTGCTGGGACGCCAGCGACGAAGTGCCGCCCGAGCCGGTGGAAAGAACCTTGAGGACATGATTGGTCGCAAAACCGGTCAGCGCATTCGCGATGATGGTGCTCTGTCCGCTGTCGCCGGTCGCATCCCAACCCACCCACTGGCCGCCCTCGAAGCCGGCGTCAAAAGCGAGGGCGCTGAACGCGAGATAACCCACTTCACCGAATTCGAAATCATCGAACTGGGACACGGAAGTCGCCCCGCTGTAGCTGTGCACATAGATTCGCGCATAGGCTGCTCCCACCGGCGCAGCGTATTGGACCATGTCCGGCTGCCAGGTGGACGCCTCCGCCACATCCGTCTGCGCACCCGACAACAAGACATAGCTGGAATTATAGAACCGCAGATAAACACTCATGCCCTTGCCCGTGTTCGTATAGAAAAAACGTGTGGCATAGACATGGCCCGGCGAAACGGGAAGGTAAGCCGAGTAAAGCGAGGAGCCGGCGGTTGTGCTGCTATCGGTGACCTTGAGACAATTGCTGCCGAGATGCGGACTCGTGGTTACGACCACGCTCATGCCGCCATCGCCCGTGTTAACCCAGCCCGTCAGGTTGCCGGACTCAAAACCGCTGTTCGCGAACGCTTGGGGGATGAGGTGATCCGTGGCGATATTTCCGGCGAGGAACGCGGAAGAACTGCCGGCGAGAAACGCGGTAGACGGATTAAAAACACCATCAAAGTCACTGTCGGTAAAATCGCTTCCGGTCGAAGCGGTATCGGACAGATTAATCGCGGAGGCGGAAGATTGCAGGACGGCGATGTTGTTATGGAAAACGTGACCGCTGCTGCCCGCTTTCGCGTAGAAGAGTTCTCCCGAATCAACCGCGAAACGATTGTGGACGAAGATCCAGTCCTTGTTCGACCCTCCCAGCCACGTTCCAAGTTCAGGTGAAGAAATGTCGCAGTTATAAACCACGTTACGCGGACCATTGGGTCCGTGTTGAACATCATTCGGAGCGGATGAAAAAAGCCCGTTGCCGTAGGACCCGTTGCCCAGATTGGCGATGATGGTGTTGTTCTCGAACAAATTTTCATTCGTCCAGCCCGCATGCCAGTGCGCTTCTGAATCGATGAAGGTGCTGTTGCGAATGACGTTTCCGGCGGCGGAATTCTGGACCAGCGGACCGTGCCGGAGCTTGGTCGTGACCACATTGTCCATCAGACAGTCGAAGGCCATTTCGAAGCCGCAGTAGGCCGTGCCGCCGCCGCCATGAGCCCAGGCGTCGTTAAAGGTGGAGTCCTCGATCTGGCACCACTTCGCGTCGGTCAGATAAACCGGATGACGCCCCGCCTTGTTGACGGTGACGTTTTGTATCCAGGATTTCCATGCGTAGGAAAACTGAATGCCGCAGGTCCAGAGGTTGTTCGTCTGGGTCAGCACAAGGTCCTCGACACCGCAGTTCTGGAGCACACCCAGTTTCTTGATGAACGGAGCGGGATTGGTTCCCTCGATCGGATAATCGATGCGCAAGGGCTGGTTCAACGTGATCGTGGTGCCGCTGATTCCGGTGATCTTATACTGATAGTAGCGGAAGATATTGCTCGTGCAGAGATTTCCCACCTGCGCATCCCAGATGGCGTTGCGCGGCGCGCTGAGGACAATGGGGTCTCCGGTGGCGAATCCGCTGCTGCTCGTCATTTGAAGCGTCGTGGCACCCCGGACGGCGGAGGCGGTGATCCTCGTGCCGCTCGTAGTTAACTCGCCTTTTCCGACGAAGTTGATCGCCGCCAGATAATTGGGCCGCGGGAACGCGTTGGCATCGGTGCTGTTCACGATGTTGTAGGTCCGCGCAGTCGTATAAATGGTGCTGGTGACCGTCATCACTTTCGTCACCGGATCCCAGGTTCCGTATTTGGCGCAGCCCACCACAATTTTTGAGCCGGTGCCCACGACGCCGCGAACTTTGGAACCGATGCAGGCCCTCGAAAATGTGCTGCCCCAACCACCGTTGGAGCTCTTCACGTCGACCCCGTCCACCTTGGTCAAACTTGCGTTCGGCGTGCCGGGAGCGCCCGCCAGAATATCGATGCCCACCAACCCCACGGGATCGGCGTGGAACTCAACCCAGGTGTTGTTGTAGAGCGAGCTGGCGGCGGCGTCGGGCTGATAAAACGCAATGGTTCCCGCGGGCGCCTGATAGGTGAAGTTAAGAAAAGTTCCGCCGACGCCGTTGCCCGCGCCGCGCAAAACGATCCCGTCTTTTCCGATCAGAACCGGACGCGTCAGACTGTAGGTTCCTGACGGCAGCGCGATGACACCCGGGACTGTGGCGCTCGCCACGGCGCTTTCAATCGCACCCGCCAAATCGCTTGTCGCCTGTCCGCTGGTGATGGTGGCGAGAACGTTGGTCACGTTGGGGATGCCGCCGGGCACGCCCGCCTGCCTGAAATCAGGATAATACAAACCATCCGGGCCGGGAATATCCACGCCGGCCACCTGTGCATGCGCGAAGCCGGCCAGCGTAAAGAGCGAAAACAAAAGTCCGTTCTTTAGACGGCCGATGATAACTTGGGGGGATTGGGGTATTTTCATGGGGTTGAAAGCGGTGAGGTCGCTCGACGGTTTTTTATTGGGATGCGTCGGGTTGCTTGGGCGGCATGGGCACGTCGTTGACGACCACGGTGCGCAAATTCCTGAACTCTTTTGAATCGGGGAAAACGAAGAGGAGCATGCGGGCGCTCGCGGGCTTGGGCAGGCCGGTCCGCATCTTCAGCTCCCAATCGCCGCCCGGCGGACGGCAGGCGATTTTTATCGGAAGAAACTCGCGCCCGGCTCCGATCACAAAATCGGCGCGCTGGTTTATCTCCACCACCTCCTGAACATCCGCCAACTTCACGCCCAGCGCGGCCGGGCAAAAATTGTAGAGTCGCACACTGTTCTCCGACATATCCTCGCCCCAATATTCGATGGGCGTGAAGCGGTATGGAAACGAACGCTGGCTTTTGTCGTGGGTGACCAAAAAGAGGACGCCGCGCCAGGAGGCGGGAAACTCAAGCTTGGCCAGAGGGCGGCTCTCCGTTTTCCCTTCGACCACCACGCTGCGAAACAAGGTGATCACGCCAGGGCCGCGATACTCGATGGTGTCGGACAAGCCGCCCGGCACGATCGTCAGATCGTGGACCACCTTGCCGCTGGCAAGTTTGGCGATCATGTCGGGTTCGGTCGTCTCGTTTCCGCGGATGTAGGCAAACCTCACCATCACGGGCGGCGGTTGCTTGGGCTCCGCCGGCAACGTGGTTTGGGCGCGAAGCGGCCCGGACCACCCCAAGGCGCCCAGCAAAAACAGGGAGATCAAATATCGGAGGAGCTGAGCCATTTGAAGGAGATGATTTTAAAGCGCCGGCCAAACGTTTGGTTGACGGGATGAGCCGCAGACGGGAGCTCCCAGGCGTCTTGCGTGGAATCCACATACTCGGGCAGGCGCTGGACAACGGCCTCGCACCAAGCGCGGGATTGCACGTAGTCGGGATCGGTGGAAACACCGAGCGGGTTGACCGTGTCTCCATAGACACGGATGACAAACGTGTCGGAGCGGGCGGAGAGCACGGGGCCGAGCGGTTGCAACAGGTCGGCTTGCGTGATGAATCCAGGCGCACCCGTGGTGACCAATGTCGTGGTCGTGGTTGCGGATCCGTCTGAATTGGCACCCGGCATTTTTGATGCACCGACACCCAGCGCAGGAATGGTTTCAACCAGCGTCGTGCCGAACCCTCCATTAGGCTGTTTGACGGACGTGGATTCTTGCACCGTCTGCAACGCGCGCGCCAGTGTTCCCATGGTGCGTTCGTCAAAGCCCGGGCTATAGCCATCCGCTACGTTGACCAGCGAACGGTTCACAAAGTCGGCGAGCGAAAGAAAGGGGCCGCGGTTTTTAACCTCGGTCACGATGGCCGTGGCGAGGGAGTCGATCTGATCCCGGGTCAGAAAGCGGTAACCGCGGTAGGCGTTGTAGTCATGCGAAGCATCGGAGGACGCCGTCATCACAAAGGAATCATCGGCCGGATAAAGGAGACGCGGGACCGGTGCTTCATCCGTGCGGCTGGTTCCTCCCACCGGAATGTTGAGAGTCGCGGCCAGCACGGCGCGCCACGCCTCCACCGAGGTGGAGTTGATGTTGAAGGCGCCGGTAGTCAGCAGACCGGCTGCGGCGCGATCAGTGTTGTGAAGGTCGGCCGGGCTGAACGAATTGGCGGCCGCGACCAGACGCGAATTACGGGTATTAAGCGATCCGTCCGCGTTTGTGGCCGCAGCGCTCGCGGAAATTCCCGAGAAGAAATACGCATCCCAGAGGCTGCGATTAAGAAGGTAGGAGTGATCAAAGAAAACCGCCGCCGTCGTGCCGGTGATTTTATTGGAGCCGGCATTGATCGAGCCGGCCGGGGCCGCCAGCGGAACACGCATGTCGGCCCACGAGTTTCCGACCGGATATGCCGGCGCAAAGTTGCTCGCGAGGCGGTAGGGATTGGTCGCTGATTCCGGCAGGGTGCGGTAGAGGCTGGCATGCTGAAGCGCGCCCAAGGACAGGAGCGAACTGCCGGATTGAGGCACATCGAACAGGACGACAGGACGGCTGCCGGCGGAATAGTTGTAGCCGAAATCCGCATTGCCGCTGATGACATCGGTGGACGACGAGAAGTTCGCGTCGTCCGCGTTGATCGTGTAGTTGGTTGTGCCGGAAGCCGTCCCCGTCCGGTTGATGTCGGGACGCACCGCTGCGTAAGAAGGATTGTTTTTCTGGTAGCCATCTCCGCCGTTGCCCTGGATTTCGTAGGCGGAGCGATACGACTGGTAGGCACGCGGATTGTAGCCCGAAAGCCAGCGGACGGGCGGCATGAGAACCGTGGTGGGAAGCGGGGACTGATCCGTCACCTGCAAGGCAACTTTCCAGGAAAAACACATTTGGGGAAGCACGGGGGTCGGAATGTTGGGTCGGACCTCCTGATTTCCCTTTGACGTGGGCGTCGGCCATGTCGTGACCTGCGCGTTGAAACTGGAGTTGTTACCCGACACCTGCTGGACGAGTGCTCCGGTGGAGCTGCCCATGCGCAGGAATACATAGTCGATGGGCGGAACCCCAGGAAGCGAGGGAGTGCCCGGAGCCGGGACCGGAGCCTGGTCCCAGGCAGGCATCGTGGTGATGCCCGGTTCGGAAGCCGCGCCCGTGGTGCCGTGACCGGTTCCGCCTGTGAAGAAAATCAACCGGTAGGTATTGGGTGCAGAAATCACAGGCAGTGTGAACGAGCCCGAGGTCACCAATACGCCGCGGCCATTGGAAGGCCCCGCGCCCCAGCCGCGCACGAGTGCCGGAACCGGGCTGGGGATGCTCGTGGGCGTGGCGGCAAGGTCGGTCGCCATCGTATAAACGTAAGCGGTGCCGGGCGCCATCGCTCCGCTCTCCAGAGTGAAGGTGAAGTTCACCGGTGCCGCGGTGCCGTTATTGCCAGCCGAGTCATAGAAATACGGACTGGAAACCTGCGCGTTCGCATTGATGGCCGGATCGGTGTAGCTCACGGCCGCGGTGTTCACCACGCGGGCATAGAAGATCGATTTCTCCAGGGAAATCGTGACGTGATAGGTCTGCGACCGGAGCGTCACGCCATAGGGATTCCACAAGGTGATGGCCGGCACATGGCGCATCTCGAGCTGGTAGCTTCCTCCACCCAGGGCGACCACCTTGGTGTCTATGAAAAGCTGGTAGTTCACCATCACGGGAGCGACGCCATGTTGTTGCGCGGTCCCGGCGGAATCGTCGGTTTGCGCGACGGGATTCATGGTCGCACTGGAGCCGGTTCCGCTGAACGCGGCCGCAGGATTTTCGGGCAGTTGATAATAGGAACGCAGCATCTGCCAAAGCGGGCCCTTGCCGTCGTAACCATTGTTGGTCGCCATGGGCGTCGATATCCATGCGGCGGCACTGCCATCGATGACCGCGGGGTTGGCGCTTGGCGGGGTCTTGGTGGCCAAAGACAAATCCCAGATCGGATCGGACCACAGGATGTTGCCGGCCCGGCTCAGATAAGTGGCGTTGGAGCCGTAGCCGGATGCGACGAGCGACGTGTTGTCACTGGAAAGCGTGGAGGCCAGTGCGGCCGTGAGGTCTTTTTTAATACCGCCGCGCAACGAATCGCTGACCACACCGAGGCTGTAGGTGGTGACATCGTGGAACCGGAGTTTTTGAGCGTTCTGAAGCGTGGTCTGATTGGCGACGGTGCTGCCGAGCAAGGTGACTTGTTCGCTCGAGAGCACGGAGGGCACGGTGGCGGCGTTGACCGGGAAGGCGGTTTTGAGATTGGTCCCGTTGGCGGCAAAGCTGGTGTTGTCGTCGTCGATCATCTCGGTGGCTGCACGCTGAGCCAGCTGATAGCCGGAGCGCGGGTTTACCGAGGTGTAGGGATTGTTAAGATTGATGCGGGCCTTGATGCCTTCGTCTCCCACCCAATAGGCGTAGCGCCCGATGGCCGGGCTGCCGCTCACGCCGGGCACATTGCTGCTGGTAATGTTCACCAGCGGGGCGACGACATATTGGTCCGCGCCTGCGGTTGTGCCGACGGTCTTTGCCCCGACCAGCAGTTGGTAGGCGGTCGTGCCAACGGTCAGCGGAGTGGTCGCGGTCGTCGCAGGGCTCAGCGCCAGCGAACCGAGGCCGTCTGGTTTGTAAGTGATGGCACCGGCTCCGGAGGCGGGAGGGGTGGCCGTGATCTGCCCAAAGGTTGCGGCGCTGGTTGACGGGGTGAACGAGGCGCCTTCGTTGCCGCTCACCAGCCAGTTCAGCACCGCGGGCGTCTGCCTGAACGCCGCAGCGGAAGCCGCCGTGTTTCCGATGGCGGCCGTCCATTGTCTGGCACCGTTGACTGCAATGGGCAGGGTGTTGCCGGAAGCGCCGTTGCCGAAATCAGCGCGAACCGTGGTGCGTTGGTCCGGCCCGGTCGCTTTTTGCAATTGGGCGAGGGCGATATTGAGCGCCATCAAAGCGTTCTGCCGGGCCTGATCCAGCCTCTGGCTGTTCCCGGCCACCTGTGTTTCCACCCGCGTGAGCGACGCCAGACTTACCAACAACAGGACAAGAAACGCCAGCAACGTGACCGTGATCAGCAGTGCGAAGCCACGCCGGTCCCCTTTCAGGATACCTGTGGTGGATGTGATCACGGTGTTCATGCAATTAAGCGCGCGCCAGCAGCAAGCACTGCGGGGAGAAATCTTCAGCAACAGTCATCGCAAAAGCAGAAGCGGATGCGGTGTTCATTGATACGCAGCGGCGAAAGCGGGTCAGTGGAGACGGGGTCCGGCGCACGGCGCAGGTGGGCAATACAGAGAGCATGGGAAGCCTGAACAGGCGGAGGTCACGGACCTTCTCGTCTGCCGCAGAAAATAAGGTTTATCGGAGACGCTTTTGCGGAGCACTAAATCAACGTGTGCTCCGAAAAGCGACGTATGGGGATCAGGTTGAGATGCGGCGGCGATAGGCCGCGAAACCTAGAATCATCATGCCAGCGAAAGCGGCATAGGTGGAGGGCTCGGGGACGGCTGCGAACGTTACGAAACCGCTGGCATCAAGCGAAGCCGTGTAGCCCGCCAACGAGATCGAATTCAATTGAGCAAGCGTGAGTGCCGAGATGGACGAACCGAACTTCAACGTATCAGTGCCGATGTCGAAATTTAGCAACGTCAGCGTGCCGCTCCATGCAATGGAATGACTGTCGGCAAATACCAGCGCGGAGGTCAACGAACCCATGTCGATGGTTGAGTTGGCCGAGAGCGTGAGGGTGCCCAGAGTCTCGTTAAAGCCGCCCGTGGCGAAAGTGCCGCCCGCCATGACCAGATTACTGGTGTTGGCGATGCGATCTGCCGCGCCCAGAGCCAGCGTTCCATCCGAAACCGTCGTCGTGCCCGTGTAGGTGTTGTTCCCGGAAAGCGTCCACAAGCCGGTTCCGCTCTTGGCCAGACTCAACGTATTGCCGGTTCCATTGGAGATGACCCCGCGCACTAGACTGGAAAAGGAGCTGTTATTGTTTGTCCCATCCAACGTAAGTGTAAGCCCCCCCGTGCCACTGACACCAGAAATGGCCGTTGTTGTGCCTGTATTAAAAGCGCTGGCGCTGAGGTTGGTGCTATTATTCGTCCACGTCTGGCTGGCAGAAAGCTGCATCGAACTAAGGCTCGATGCCGTAAGCAATCGCCCCGTGCCGCCGACTGCCATACCGCCTGCGCCAATCGTCAGCACAGGTGTAGAAGCCCCCGACAAAGTCACGGAACCTTCCTCAATCGTGATGCTATTCGCAGAAATGGAACCGGTGACCACTACCGCCGAGCTACCGGTCACGTCGGTGGAAGCAGAAAAAAACGCATCAGAGCCTCCAACATAAGTGGTGTTGGAGCCAGAACCGTCGGAATTAACGTTCCAACTGGCCGTTGATGCGTCCCAATTTCCAGGAGCGTTTGTAGAGGTGCTTCCTCCGATGTTTCCGTCATCGATATCCCAATAAAGCGAAGCTGCTTGAGCGGAAGGAATGGCAACCGCGCCGAACATGGCGGCGAAGGCAATCGCCACCAGCTTGGGGAACGGGCGGTTTGTTTGGTTGGAGGCGGAGATGAGGGTATGGGGTGTCATAATAAGAGGGCTTTATCGTGAATAATTACGGGCAGATTGGTGATTCAGAAAGAGAGAGGACTCGCAGGTGCGGCCCACGTGCAGGAGGATTATTTGAGCATCCTACGAGGTATCGGCCCGGCGGATTGCCTCGAGCTCGGCCTGATTAAGAACGGCCTCCGAACTGGCTGCATCGGCCCAAATGCGGATATTATCAATCACGCCGTCGAACGGCCGGTCTCCGGCCGGCATATTTCCAATGATCACGGGAACATCCGGCAAAACGGTCTTGAGCGCTCCCGCAGCTAGAGAGGCTTCCGTGACGACTTGAACCGGCCCGTTTACGGAGCCGGCGTAAAAAACGACATTTTTATATTCTCCCGCGCCGTCATACGTGATCGCAAAAAAGACCCACTGATCAGCCACACGAAAAACAGGGCTCGGACTAAGTGCAGACCCCCGATCAGTCGAGAGAACCAACCCCTTTCCGTCCGGACCGTCAAAGACCACCGACAGTCTCTGGCTGCTGATCAATCGGGCATAGTTGGAAGGGATTTGAACTCCATCCGACTTATACCAGCCCTGCACCGTAAATGACATTGCCCGGTCAAAGCTGGTTGCGCCCCCGCTGATGACGGCTTTGCCACCTTGGCCAGGCGTCTTACCCGACCCGCCCATTGCCAGGGAGACCGTATTATCAAATGCCCGATCCTTCGGTTTGTGCGATACCCCACCCCCCGGCGCCGTGCGCAAGTCAGCTTTTGCGCCATCGAATATCGTCATCAATGCAGGTGGATTCTTGGCTGCTGAATCCTTCACTACTTCGCCAGGGGCATCATTGAACCTCAGCTCAAGCACCAGTTCGCTTCTATGGGGAAGATCACTGGCCCGCCCCTCTGTTCCCGCCAAGCAAACCAACGCAAGCCATCCACCAACAAGCGGGCCGCATGCAGCTACAACCAAGCGAGGCACGGCAAAACCGCCAAACTTGGAAGCATAAGAAAGTATACAATCTTGGGGCATGGAATGAGGGGGGCGGCTCCTCGGGGAAGCAGCCCCCGAGCAGCGGAAATGTCTCATCCTGCCTGATAGATTACGTTAATAAGTCAATACATCTAACGTTAAAATTCATTCAATTTCAGCAACCAGTAATCACCCTCCGCCTAAAATCCACGCGTGCTCCCCGCTGGTAACTCACCACCAAATCAATTGATCAACGAGTTACGCATGCAGCCAAACTTTGCGATTGAATTAACGTTAATTTTTAAGTTCATGACAGAATGCAAGTGAGCCAAAAAACAATCGCGAATGCCCTTAATGTATCGATCGTCACCGTTTCCCGAGCCCTTCGCAACCGACCCGACCTGGCGGAGGACACCAAGCATCGCATTCTGCAAAAAGCGCAGGAACTCGGTTACAAAAAAAACTCCGCGAAAGCCGCCGCAGCCAAGCCAGGCAAAGATACCCAAGTCCGGCGTGTGGGCATCCTGTTTTATGAGAACGAAGGCACCCCCCACATCGATATGCTCAAGTCCGAGGCCCTTCGGCTCATTTTCCGCTCGATCCAAAAAGAATGCCAGCGCCTCGAAGTCGAAACCCTGATCGAAACACCCTCTACAGATCACTCCGTTACTCCGCTGATCCTCAAAAATCGAGCCGTGGACGGCGTGTTCCTGCTCGGTCGCTACTCGGCCAAAACCGTTGAGATGATTGGCGATACTCCTGTTTTGGCAGTCAGCAGCTTCATTGAGTGCCCGAAACTGCCGCGCATTGTCGCCGACAATTTCCACGGCATGCGAAAAGCGACCGACCACCTTATCCAGCTAGGCCATAAAAAAATCCTTTTTATCGGGGACATTCAACAAGGCACACAGCTCTTTCGCGAGCGCTCGTATGGGTATATGGCAGCCATGCATGAACAAGGACTCGCGCCATCCGTCCACTTTTTCGAAAGCAGCAACAAACCGGTCCCTCTTGAGGAAATCTCCCGGCACACAGCCGTCGCCTGCAGCAATGACACGATTGCCTACCTCATCCAAAGAAAACTTCTCGCGGTCGGGAAGAAACTGCCTGAGGACTGCAGCTTGGTTTCGTTCGACAACCTCGCACCGCTGGATCACCCAAACCCGATCACCTCCTACGGACCCGATTGGGAACTGATGGGGAAAATGGCCGCCGACCTACTTCTGTCCACACCACTCGATATCCGCGGAAAAAACGTCGTAGTAACAATCCCAGGCACGCTCTTCGTCCACAAATCCACCTGCCCCATTGCTGGGTGAGCTAAACTCCGCCACCCCTTCAGCAAGCAGAGTGGATTGAGCGGCCATGATTTGGATCTGAGTTTTTATGAGCTTAGAGTTCATAGCTCAAGATGGCGACCACCCCAATACGCCACCCATGGCCGCCAAGTCGTGATCGTGGGAAGTGATCGGATAGTTGAGCTTTTCCTGCACACGGAGATATTCCCGCATACTCAGCCGTGCGCAAACGCAGTGCTTCGCTGCGAAGCTCAGGATTCTCGGCGTTAGTGCTCACGAAAAAAACAGCACCCAGAAGCGAGCAAAAGGCGAGATTCGGTCTGCCTACCGAGAGCTAAAAACACGCCGCCGAAACCAGTGACATAAAGATCGGCCAATTCAGGCCAGGCTTTCTGTCACGAACCAAAGCAACTAAATCCGCTGCGCGAAGTTGGTAGGGCCACTGGGATTTGAACCCAGAACCAAGGGATTATGAGTCCCCTGCTCTAACCATTGAGCTATAGCCCCGCTCGCACCGCTGATCCGGCGCACAGCAACGTGAAACACGGACGCGCGGCCAAGGTAAAGCCCGCATCTTGCCACCGCGCCCAATCAGCGCTGCTTCGCGTAGATCATCTTGTCCGCAACCGACGCCCATAGCCGGTTGATGCCGTCGGAGCCTTCCTTCGTGTGGTGCACGCCGTCCTTGGCGAGCGCCGTCGCGTGGTTTTCACGGGTGTAGGTCCAGTAATCCGCATAGGGCATCTGCGTTTTCGGATCGCACGCGTAGGGAGCGTGCGTGCGCGCAAACACATCCACGCCGGCCAGGTTCACCGCGAGGGTGTTGTAGAAGACGTTATATTTATTCGGCTCCAGCGTCTCCTTGTTCAGGTAGCCGTTGGAATACTCGATGCGCACGGGCACCAAAAATATGCCGTGACTCTTACAGAGCTCCTGCGCCTCGGTGAGGCTCTGGATAAACTTCGGCCCCATCCAGAGGCCGCCGCCCACCCCGATGTCATTGAAGCCGGTTTCGAGGCAAAGAATCGTTCCCGTCGGCACGGCGGTCCCGTTGGGCGCGGCCTGCACCGGCAGTGAGTTTTTCAATCGCGCGAGCGTGTTGGCGATCACCTCGCCGCCCTGCGAGGAATTCACGACCATCGGATAACGGTCAGGATGTTGCTGCCGCACCAAATCGGCAAACTTCACGCCCTGCCCGTCGGGCGACCCGCCGGAGATATCCTGCACGATCAGGCTGTCGCCGGCGAAGATCCAGTAGTCGTTACGAAAGCCGGCGGGCGCGGCGCGGAACACGTCCAGACGGCACAATTGAAAGCTGCCGGAGTTCCGCACGCCGATCCACTTCGGTTTGTTGTTCGGAATGACAACCACACCGTCGAGATACTTGTTCGACCCGCTCGCGATCTCTTTCCACGTGCCGTCGCTACCGTCGGTCGAATCGTGGCTCTCGGTGATCACGTAGTCCTTCAGCGCGCGCCAGTTGATGTTGTAGGCATGACCCTTGCCCGAGTTGTCCGAGCGGAAATTCAACATCAGGTAGGCCGCATCGCCGATGGGTGTCGTGGTGTTGAGTTTGATCTTCACTTCGGTCGCACCCTCGATCCCGCAACTGGTGGCATCCGAACCGTCCACCAGGTCGGACAGTTTTCCGACTTTCGGCACCGAACTGCTCACAAGGGTCGCGCCCAGGCTGACGCACATGTTCCTGGCGATGCGCACCGGAAAATCCGCGCCCGCCACCGGCGTGATCGTGAAGCCCTGCACCGCGGGCGACTGCGCACTCACGCCATGGGCGTAGGCTGCGGCCACCTTGAAATAATACGTGGTGCCGGGAGAAAGTTTTTTGATCGTCGAGGTGCGTTCGGTGACGTCGGCGACTCGGGTAAACGTGCCGTCCTTGGTCGCACTGGAATATACGGTGTAAACCTTCGCGTCATTGTTGGGCGCGCGATACCAGGCGAGCGTGATGCTGTCGGCGGAATTGGCTACCATCGCCACGCCAAGCGGCACGGCGGGAACGGGCGGAGCCGACGGTGCGCCTGGTGTCGCGGATGCCGCCGGTGCCGGAGTTCCGGTCTGGGAAAACGCGGTGGCCGCAACCACACCGGCCAATAAAAACGCCGTCACTGCTTTGGTTCTTAAAATCATGAACGAGGGGTATCCTGCAGCGGGATTAAAATGCGCAGGGAATGCGTGCATGAACATCCGGCCGCCCGTGCCGCGTCAACGAACGCACCGCTAAACTGTTGAGCGGCGGCAGCGGCGGGGTTGCCCACACCTTACGAAATCTGCCGGTCCGGTCTCGGCAGCACATCAGGCATGAGTCCGCCCTGCTCGGAAATGAACCGCGCGATGGGCTTCGAGAGCGTGCCGCCGGCCTGCCAGAATTCGTCCACGAGCCAGGAACGCGGACGCGAGGGCAGCCCGATTTCTCCGCTCTCCAGCAGCAGCGAAAGCATCTCCACCGCCGAGCGGCCCAGCCCCGGATAATCGCGCACCATGCCCGACATGTTCGGGTCACGCGTGTCGCTCGCGTTCACGCAAAACAGCGAGACGTCGCCCGGCCACGTCACTTTCATTTTTTTCAACCACCCGCAAATTTCCGCCGCATGGTGGATGAACAGCACATCCGGCTGGTAACGATTGAACCAGGCGCGAAAGGTCGCCTCCGTCCACGGCCCCGTCGCGGCCACCACGGGGATGCGTTGCGCCTCCGGCTGGCGCAGTTGCGAGACAAGATACGCCGCGTAATACGTGCCGCGCTGGTGCTGGTTCTGCATCGGCTCGATCGCCATGCCGATGCGCTTGTAGCCGGCTTTCTTCAACAGATGGATGCCCTCGATCACCTTGTTGTAATCCGAGGTCTCGACGTGGTGCAGGTTTCGCGGATTCCACAAGGTCCGGCCGATCTCCACCGCGGCCAGCTCCGACCAATCGAGATGCAGCCGCGGCTGCAAATGTTCCAACCGCGGAATGATGATGACACCGCGAATGCCGCGCGCCTTCAGCACGCGCTTGAGCCGGCGGTGGTCCGCCGGTTTGTCGCTCAACACAAACGCCTCCAGCTTGAGCCCCATCGATTCCGCGCGCTGCGCCGCCGCCCGATGCATCTCCTTTTGGTATTCGGGCCCCGTCTCGGTGGCGTATTCGAGGATGAACCCGATGGTCTCGCGGTAACGCTCGCCCGGCGCCTGCCTCGCCAGCGACAGCGCCTTCGCCAGAATCGGGTTGGGCTCGTAGCCCAATTCCTTGGCCACGCGGAGGATGTTGGCGCGCGTTTCGGCCGAGAGACGCCCCGCCCCGCGCATGGCCAGTGAAACGGCGGCGGGACTGACGCCCGCGAGGTGCGCAACGATGCGGATGGACGACATGCGAACACGGATTGATCAGTGATCAACAGTTTAGCAAGGCAATCATTGTTCGGACCGGCGAACGCTGGCTCGATGAGCCCCGTAAACCACCCCGAGCCCCGCCCCTACTTACCGTCAGATCCTTTTTCGATGAGCACACACGAATCGCTGCATTACGGCACCTGGACACACGACGATGCGGGACTTCCCTGCTTCGACGGCCGCTTCGAGGGCGCGGTGGCGATCGACCGGCCGTTCATGCACGGGATTTCCAGCGGACGCATCCAGGCGCTGATCAACCGTCACGGCCTCGTGCACCTGTTCACCACCGAAGGCGGCTACACCGATCTTTCCGCCAACACGTTCTGCGGACGCAGCGGCCTCTATCTCGAACTCGAAATCGGTGCCGACCGTTATTCGCTTATCCACACCGATCTCTCCGAAAGCCTCTCGGTGCGCTACGGCATCGGCTACGCGAAGTTCACCGGCATCTGGCGCGACGGCCAGGGTGGCGTGCTTGAGGTGGAGCAGGAATTCTACGTCGTGCCCGACCGCCAGGCCCGCGTGCTCGGACGTTTTCATCTGCGCAACACCGGCGCCCGCGCCGTCGAAGGCCGCCTGCGCGTGCGTGCCGATATCGAGCCGAACCGCAAGAGCGGTCCCTCCCCGCGCGAACTCGCCGGCGCCCCCGGCGGCGTGCAATGGCGCAACTTTCACAAGGGCCTCGGTGCTTTCCAACTCGTCGCCGAACCCGACTTCTCCTCGTGTCCGCAGGAAGGCGTCGCGCTCCTGCTCGCCGCACCGCTGCACCTCGCGCCGCGCGCCAGCCGCACGCTGACCGCACAGGTTGGCCACGGCGTGCAGCCGCTTCCGCCCGCAGTCGAGCCCGACATCTCGCGTCAGGCGTGGGCGCAGCGTTTGTCGGCTCTCGATTTCTCCGGCCACCAGGGCTGGATGCACGACGAGGCGGTCTGGAGCGCCGGCCAGTTGTATGGTTACGAGGCGTGGGATTCTTCGGTCGGCGAACACTACCTAAACCTCGGCGGCTACGGCTGGATCGGCTTCGGCGTCCGCGAAGTGCCCGAGACCGCGATCGCCGTCGTCGCGCATGATCCCGACCTCGCGTTCACCTGCCTGCGCTGGACCGCCAAGGTCCAATACACAAACGGCGACCTCCCCCATTGCCACGCCTTCCGCCGCCCCGAGGCCGGCGAAACGCTCGCCACCGGCCACCGCGAAAGCGACAACGAGATCTGGTTCGTCCTCGCCTGCGCCGAGGTCGTCCACGCCACGGGCAACACGGCGTTCCTCGACGAAACCCTGCCGTTTTGGGAAGGCGAATCCGCCACGGTGTGGGAACACCTTCGCCGCGCCGTCGACTGGATTTTCTCCGGCGTGGGACTCGGTTCGCACGGACTCATCCGCATCGCCGAGGGAGACTGGAACGACTACCTCTCGCACGTCGGTGCGCGCGGCTTCGGCGAATCGATGATGAACACCGGCATGGCCTGCCGCGCACTCGACCGGCTCATCCCGCTCGCCGAGACGCGCGACCCGGTCTTTGCCAAAGCCTGCTCCGTCCGCCTCGCCGCGTTGCGCGCCGCCGCGACCGCCGCGTTTGACGGCCGCTGGTTTGTGCGCGGCTACACCGACGACGGCGCGCCGTTCGGCACCGTCGCCGAAAACCGCGTATTTTTGAACGCCCAGAGCTGGTGCGTGCTCGGCGGCTGCGGCACCCCTGCCATGCGCGAGAGCGCCATGCGCGCGGTGCTCGAAAAATGTCACAACGAGATCGGCCTCACCCTCATGAGCCGGCCCTACCCCTGTCCTCCTCCGCCCGACATGTCCACGTGTCCGATTCCCGCCGGTGAAGGCGAGAACTCCGGCATCTGGCCGCAGACCGTGCACTGGACGATCTGGGCGCTGACCGAGCTCGGCTGGACGCAGGAGGCGCTCGATGTGTGGCGCCGCATCAGCCTGCGCAACCACTCCCGTCTTCATCCCGAGGTTCCCTACGGCATTTTCAACGGACCCGATTGCTACTCCTCCCATCACGCCGGTGAACGCGAAGGCTGGACCCAGGTCGAGATGCTCGACCGCGCCAAATTCCCTCCGATGAACCCGATGGTCGCCTGGCAGGCCTTCGGCCTGAATCGCATTTCTCAAACATCGTCCGTCAAAACTCCCCATCTCGTCACCACATGAAATTTACCCCGCTCGCCCGCACCGCGTTTCTCGCGTCCGTCCTTTCGCTCACCAGCGCCCTCTTCGCCGCCGGCAACGGCCCCACGCCCTACCCGGCCCAGTCCGACGAAGCCGCCTGGCCCGGCGTGGGCCCGATCCGCGTCGGCGCATGGATGAACGACAATCGCGTTTACTCCTGGACCCTCCGCGAAAAAGACCAGGGAGCCGTCGTCTTCGTCGGTGACTCCCTCGTCGGCGGATGGAAAGGCCTCGGGAAAGCATTCCCCGGCATCAAGGTCGCCAATCGCGGCGTCGGCGGCGATGTGAGCCGCGGCGTCCTTTTCCGCTTCCAGGAAGACGTCCTCGATCTTCATCCCCGTGCCATCGTGTTCTGCGTCGGCAGCAACGACCTCAGCGCCCACGGCAAGACCGACCACACGATCGCAAACCTCGCCACTCTGGTGCAACACGCTCACGAGGCCAACCCCGCGACGCCGCTCATTTTCTGCACGATTCCTCCGCGCAACGCGCCCAACGCCCCGATCGTCCCCGGCTCGCTCGACGCCCTCAACCTTCGCCTGAAAGCCTTCGCGCAGGGCAAACCCAACATCGTGGTCGTCGATCTCTTCACCGCCCTCGCAAACGCCGACGGCACGCCCAACCCCGACTTCATCGGCAAGGACGGCATCCACATCACCCCCGCCGGCTATGAAAAATGGACCTCCCTGCTCCGTCCGGTGTTCACCTCGCTGGGCATTGTCGCCGAAACCCCCGTCGCCAAATAATTTATCCGCAGCCGCGGCGTGATTGTCACGCCGCGGCTACTCGGTTTTTCTTGGATCACCCCACCGCTTAGTCACCCCACATGAAGCCCCCCGCCCCAGCCCCTCGGCGGCGTCAGGCCGGATTTGCCCTGCTGATCACCATCACGCTGCTGGCTTTTCTCGTCCTGCTGCTGGTCTCGCTCTCCGCGCTCACCCGCGTCGAGACACAGGTGGCCGGCAACAACCAAAAGCTCACCCAAGCCCGTCAAAACGCCCTCATGGCGATGAATGTCGCCCTCGGTCGTCTGCAGGCTTCCGCCGGTCCCGATACCCGCGCCACCGCCACCGCCGATCTCGTTTCCGGCCGCCACATCGACAAAAAAAACTGGACCGGCGTCTGGAACGCCTCCGCCGCCGGCGCCGACAAAAACATCGCCTGGCTGGTCTCGGGCACCGCCCCCGCCGGCTCGGCCGGTGTAACCGGCGCGCTGGCCGCCGCCAGCGGCAACTCCCTCGTCGAACTCGTCGGCGCGGGCAGCACCGACATCGCCAACCAAGCCGCCACGGGCAACCGCGTGCAGGTCGAAACCCAACCGATCACTTCCGACGCGGTGCCCGGCCTGACCGGCATCCAGACCGTCGGCAACTTCGCCTACTGGGTCGGCGACGAAGGCGTGAAGTCCAAGGTCTCGCTCGCCGACCCTTGGGACAATCCCGCGTCCGCGACTCTCAACGCCACGATTCCGCCCACCACGCCGGCGCAGGCGCAGTCCTACCGCTTCATCAACGCCCAGCGCGTGGGCATCGAGAGTGTCGACGCTGCGGCGGCCGGCACCCAACTCGGCGGCGCGTATCCCGCAACGGATACGGTATTCAAGGAGGCTTTGCCTAAAATCCTCGCCATGTCCCAGCTTCCGCTCGCCAACGCGGACTCCGCAGGACAGACCGCGCTCACCCTCGCCCGGCGCAACCGCTTCCACGATCTCACGGCCAGCTCCTTCAGCCTGCTGACCGACGTCGTGAAGGGCGGATTCAAAAAGGACCTCACCGCCTGGATCGCCGACAGCACGACCAATCCCGCGGGCTCGCCCGCCGCCAGCGCCGCGTTCATCACACCCGGCAGCTCCGGCTTCACCTACGGACTGCCGAAATGGGCCTTGATCCGTGATTATGCCACTACGCTCAACACGGGCGCCGCCGTCGCGCCGCGGCTCCAGACCGACTCCCTGCAAGGCATCTATCCTGTGATCACCTACGCCCGGATGGGTTTCGGCCTGTCCAGCACCAACACCACTCCCTCCAGTCCCGTCGGCACCGGTGGCGGTCGCTACAAATATCACATCATGCCGGTGATCGCCCTGTGGAACCCCTACAACGTTCCCATCCAGGCCAGCACCGACGACTCGAATTCCTACGAGATCTGTTTCAGATACACCCACAACCGGTCCGATATCACCGACGTGGTTCTCAAGGTCATCGCCTATGCCCCGATGGAACGGGATCTCGAAGGGTTCAACCTGAGCCGCATCCGCATGGAGGACAGCTCGGGGACCGCCGGATACCCCGGAAACAAAAAAGAATTCGGCACCGGCCCTGAACAGCAGTTCTGGCGCTTCAAAGTAAAACTTTCCAAAGACCTCGGGCCCGGCGAAAGCCGCCTCTTCACCATCGACGACTCGGTGGACGGCAACCAATACGCCAGCGGCGTGTCGTTGCTGTCCGACAATGTCGTCGATCTGAAAAACAGCGTCCACATCCCGAGCGGAAGCGGGACGGGCGTGTCCGGCGCCAACGCCGTCGAGTTACCCGCAGCCACGGCGACGGTCTTTCTTAACACCGAGCCGGCCGTCCCCGTCGCCGGCGTCAGTTATTTCGCACGCATGCAGGTGCGCCTCACGAAACCCGTCCCTGCCGGCACGGCGAACAACGCGATCAACGACTATCTCTCGCAAAACAGCTACCAGGCCATCGTCGGTTACGGTTTCAACTGGGGCATCGATACCAACCCGGGAATCTCCATTCCCACCGAGTCCAACCGGGACGAGAATCCGGTCTGCGCCCAGCACTTCGAACTGGCCATGGCCTCGCTGGACACCACTTCCGCCAGCAACACCTACAGCACCCCCAACATCGGCCAGCCCCGCTGGCTGGCCATGCTCAATCCACAGGCGCCCCTCACCCTCAGAAAACCCTTCAACGAAACCACCGGCGCGGCTTACGCGGGACCGTTCTACGATTCCACTCCGTCCTACCTCAACCGCCAGTATATCAAATCCTCCAGTTTCGGTTACCAACCCTACACGCACTCCATCTGGCGCGCGCCTCTCTCCGACGCCACGGGCAATGTCTCCGCCGGCCTCCAGGTTTCCGTCTCCGCCACCGGCGGGGTCGCGCAAAAACTGGTGCTGCGCGAACTACAACCCGCCGGCACTCCCCTGTTCTCCCTCGCCCAGCTTCAACACGCCAATGTCTCCGCGCTCAGCCTGAATCCCGCCTACGCCATCGGCAACTCCCTCGCCAACCTCTACGTGCCCCGGGACGCCTCCACGGCGCGCAGCGATGTGGTCGAGCAGGACTCGTTTTCCGAGACGCTCACCGGCTTCCCGCAAAGCGCGCAAACCGGCGGAAAATTCGCCTACATCCACGATCTTTCCTACCTGCTCAACAAGGCGCTCTGGGACGGCTACTTTTTCTCCACCGTGCCCGCGACCTTGGATGCCGGCCAGGCCGGCGACGCCGCCTACCATCTTCCCAACTCCCGCCATCGCTTCCACTGGAACACCGCCGCCGGTGCCGCCAACGCCGCCGAGTTCACCGAACTCAAGGCCACCGGAACCGCCGCCGCCCACCTGCTCCTGAACGGCGGTTTCAACATCAACTCCACGTCCGTGCAGGCGTGGCGCGCGCTTCTCTCCAGCCACAACGGCGTCGCCACCGACCCCGCCGACGCCTCCGGTAAAACCAGAACCCCCTATTCCCGTTTCACGACACCCGCCGCGGGCGCCCAGCCCAACGCCACCTGGCTCGGCTACCGCATCCTTTCCGAGAACCAGCTCGACGCCCTCGCCACCGCCATCGTCGCTGAAATCCGCGCCCGCGGTCCGTCTCTTTCTCTCGCCGATTTCGTCAACCGCCGCCTCGCCACCGACGCCACCGGACTGAAGGGGCCGCTCCAAGCCGCTATCGACGCGACCACCGGCGCGGGCTCCGTCAACGGGATCGCCCCGTTCACCGACAGCGCCCTCCGCATCAGCGCCTATCCCCGCGACATCACCAGCGGCTCGGCGGATGCCGAAAGCTATGTGGGCGGCACCAACAATACGCAGCCTTCAACCTCCCGCGCCGCCTTCGCCCCCGGCTATCTCACCCAGGCCGATCTGCTCACCTCCCTCGGCTCGTCGCTGACCGCGCGGTCGGACACCTTCCGCATCCGCACCTATGGCGACACCGTCAATCCCGCGACGGGTTCCACCGAGGGCCGGGCTTGGTGCGAAGTGATCGTCCAACGCCAGCCCGACTACGTGGATGCGTCCGCAAACGCCTCCACGGTCGCGCCCGGCTCCGCCACCACCCTCAACAAAAACTTCGGACGGCGTTTCACCATCATCTCCTTCCGCTGGCTTTCCTCCAATGACATCTAAACGCAACCTCCTCGGAATTCTCGCGGCCGTGCTCGGCCTGCTCGCCGCGTCCGCCACACCGTTGCACGCCGTGCAAGTCCGGCTGCTCGGCTGGTCCGTGACGGATGGCGACCTGCAATTCGACGCCAACCGCAAGCCCGCCCGGCTCAAAGTTTTCCCCGACTCCTTTTCCTCGGTCATCGAGTTCGAGGGAGAGGGCCCCATCGTTCTGTATAAAATGGTCGAGCATGAGGGAAAGCCGCGCAAACAAATCGCCTGCACCATCACCGTCCCTGCCGGCATGGAACAGGGACTGTTGATCCTCGTCCCCGGCGACCAGTCCAAGGCCGCCTTTAAAAAAGTGCTCCCCGATGAGAGCGGCTTCGTGTCGGTCGGCGCGCCATTGATCTACGACTATCTCTGGTTCGACGACTCGCCCAAGGCCCGCCCGCCGGGCACCCTTGAGTTTCGCAATCTGTCCCGTCTGCCGATCGCGCTGCAAATCGACCAAAACCAACTGATGCTCGTCCCCCAGGCGAAAGCCCAGGTCCCGCTCGTCCAAGGTTCCAAGCGCATGCCGCTCCGTGCCGCCGCCCAGATCGGCGGACAATGGAAACTCTTCCGGAGCAATCCGCTCTCCACGCGCAGCCCCGACCGCATGCTCGTCATTCTGCGCGATGCAGGCGCACAGGAGGCCGACGCCGGTGAACCCAATATCATGATGATTTCACTCTATGACTGGCCCCAGTCTCCGGCGGCCCCGGAGGCCACGGCCTCCACGGCCGCACTGGCCGGCTCCGGTCGCCGGGACGGCTGAAGAATCGCCCGCCCGGCAAGATACGAGGGCGCGCCAGTAAACTGTTTATCACCTGAACCATTGCCGAAGGAAGAAAGGGATCCCCTCATCACTTCACTCCCCCTTCCCCGCCGGAAATCTCCCTGCTCGTGTCCCACTGGCAGCTGTTAGGCCCCACGAATTTCTTCAGCTCCCGCCCCCTATCATGAATTCCCTACCCCAGAGCCCCCACCGCAGCGCCCGTTGTCAGCCACAAATGCTGGGACTCGTGTCTTTTCTGGCCGCCCTCGCCGCGACCCACCCGCTGTCCGCCACCTCGCTTTACTGGGATCCGCTCGGCTCCGCGGCCAACTCGGGCACCACCGCCACCGGCGCCTGGGACGGCACCGGCACCGTCTGGAACACCGACTCCACCGGCGGCGCCGGCGGCTCGGTCCAGGCCGTCACGCTTTCGACCGACGATTTGTTTTTCTCCTCGGGCACGGGCTTCACCGGAAGCAGCACGGTGACCTTCAGCGGCGCGGTCACCGCCAATAGCATCACCTTCGAAGAAGGAACCATCACCCTCGCCGGCACCAGCACCCCGAGCCTTACGCTGGGCGCGGGCGGGTTGACGTTCAACAACGGCACCGGCGCGAACATCATCAGCGGCCCCGTGGTCTTGGGCGCGAACACGACGTTCACCAACAATGACAACAGCACTCAGACCCTCAGCGGCGGCCTGTCCGGAGCCTTTAATCTGAATATCAATGCCACCAGCACGGGAGGCATCACTCTTTCCGGAGCCAGCGCAGGGTATAGTGGCACAACCACTCTCACCGCAGGCACGTTGACGGCAACCGGTGCCGCCAACAACACCTTCACCGCCCTCGGCACCGGTGGGCTCGTCCTCAACGGCGGCACCTTGCAGGTCAGGTCGAACGGTGCCTCCAACGGAAGCCAGACCATCGTGGCCGGCAACAATGTGACCGTCGGCAACACAGCGGTGACCGTCGATGTGAATAACAACGGCTCGAATACCAACAACAACATCACCTTCGGCAACCTGAGCATCGGCACGGGCCAGATGAACGTGACCGGCGGCAATACCTACGTGCTTAGATTCTCGGGGGGGACGACTCTGACCGGGAACGCCGTGTTCAACCCCACCACCGCCGGTCTCACCTTGGTCGGCGCCATCGGAGACGGCGGCAACAATTTCGGTATCACCAAGATCGGCACCGGAACTTTGACGCTGGCGGGAAGCAGCACCTATACGGGCACCACTTCCGTGCTGGGAGGGACCCTGTCACTGACCGCTGCGGCTCCAAGCGGCAGCGCCGGAACATTGGGCAATGCCACCAGCGAGATCTTGGTGGGTGACACCAGCGGATCTGTCGCGACTTCACTTATTACGAGCCTCAATTCCGGCACGGGAATCGCCCGCAATATCAGACTTCAATCGGGTAACAGCGGTTTGGTTACCCTGAATGCCAATGCAAATGGCAGCGGCACCGGCACGATTTCAGGGACGATCACCTTGGGCAGCGACAACGGAACTGGTCATGCGGTCACCCTGGCATCTGGCTCCGGCGGTAATGCTCAATTTGCAACGGCGAACTACGCTGGAGTCATTCAGGATGCGACTGGTTTGGTGGGCCCAGGCGGGCTTGTTACCATCAGTGGCCCCGGAACAACCATTCTCGGGGGTGCCAATACTTTCTCCGGCGGAGTAAACTTGAACGGCAGCACACTGATTCTAAATAATTCCAGCGCCTTGGGTAGCGGAACCCTGACCATCACCGGAGGAGCTCTTTCCAATAGCACGGCCAATGCAGCCACGGTCTATAATAATGCCCAGATCTGGAACGGAAATTTCAGCTTTACCAGTAATAATCTGACGGGATTTGGTTCCGCGTTGACGATGTCGGGTGCGGTCAGCCTCACGGGAACCCGGACAGTCAGTATCAACATCCTCGGCCTGGTTGAAAACGGGATCATTTCCGACGGCGGCAACGGCTACGGGGTGATCTATAAGGGGGGCACCGGCGGCGGCAATTCGCTCACCTTGGGCGGGGCCAATACGTTTGGAGGAGGCGTAACGATTGTTGGAAGCAGCAGCCAATCCACCACGCTGCAGGCCAATAATTCGAGCGCGCTTGGAAGCGGCCAGGCAACCATCACAAACTCGGCTAATTCAAAACTATCGCTGTTAAACAACCTGACGGTGGATTCACTGACCAGCGGCATCAACACCCCCACGTTTACCGCCGGCAGCGGTATGACCAATGGCACCTATGCCCTCGTCTTCTCGGGCGGAGGAGGTTCCGGAGCGGCAGGCACCGCAACGGTATCGGGCAATGCGATCACTGCGGTTTCCATCACCAGTTACGGTAAAGATTACACCTCCGCCCCGACAATTAGCATCACGGGAGCCGGCGGAACGGGAAGCATCGCGAACAGTTTCGGCAGCAGTTCGATCAATCTTAACCCCGGCACCGCCCGGACGCTGACCATTTCCGGCACCAACGCCAGCCCCGCGACCTACGCCGGCATCATCTCCGGCACCAACGGTAATCTCATCAAGACCGGCGGCGGCACCCAGATTCTCACCGGCATCCACACCTACACCGGCTCCACCACGGTCTCGGGCGGAAAACTCGAAATCGCCGGCGGCGGCTCCATCGGCAGCACCAGCGGCGTCACCATCAACGGCGGTGAATTCGCCTACAACACCACGACCGCCCTATTCAAGACAGTCACTCTCACCAGCGGTGTGCTGAGCGGCACCGGCACCTTCACCGGTTCGATCACCGTCAATGGCGGACTTGTCACGAGCACCGGCACGGCCGGCGACGTGACCGTCAACGCCGGGGGCGCCATCAATCCCGGCAACACCGGCGTCGCGGGTGCGTTTGCCGCCGACACGCTCACATGGAACTC
>DATHXF010000084.1:0-29234 GCA_035459785.1 Rariglobus sp.
TTCAACAGCGGTTGGACGGTGGTGGACGCCTACCAGATCATGACGCACCTGTTCACGCCCGAGCAGCGCCAGAACTACGCTTTGGAAAAACTTTGGAAAGATGCCGAAGTGTTGAAGATCGCCGATTTGATCGCCGAGCCGAAGGTGTCCAAGCCTGCGGTCAAAAAGGCGGTTAAGAAAAAGACGGTCGTGAAAAAGATGGTTGCCAAGAAGACACCCACCAAGGCATCGGCGAAGAAAGTAGTTTCCAAAAAGAACCCTGTCGCAGTGACCAAGAAAGCGCCGCTAAAGAAAAAGACTAAGTGAGCACGGGCCTATCCGCCTAGGTTGGTTTTTCATGGCCAGCCATCCATCTGTTGTCTTGTCATTGCAGTAACGCGCGATGCTCAATTATTAACTGCTCACATTTGAGCCTTTAATAAACATAACGCATAGGATTCATATGAAAAACCGTTCTACACAGGGCTTTACGCTCGTCGAAATCATGATTGTCGTGGTCATCATCGGCCTTCTCGCCGCCATGGCCATTCCTGCCTTCCAGAAGGTTCGCGCCTCCTCGCAGGACAAGACCGTCCTCAACAACGCTCGTCAGCTCGGTTCCGCTGCCGACCAATACTTCCTTGAGAACGGCACCTCCACTGCTGCGATCGCCTCCCTCGTTGGCTCCGCCAACTACGTCAAGGCTCTCCAGACGGTCGCCAACGAGACCTATCCTGGCGAGTTCACGCAGGGCGTTCCGATCACGATCTCCAACATCGCCGGCGCCCGCACGGTGACCTACATTCAGTAATAGGTCGCGTTTTGCTCCAAGCCGCCTGCTCACCGCAGGCGGCTTTTTTTGTGCAATGATACTTGCTCTGTTTTACGTCTTGCCTGTTTAGGCCTAGCCTCATTGTATGAGCCACTGCTCGCATTTGAGCCTAAACATACATAACGCATAGGATTCATATGAAAAACCGTTCTACACAGGGCTTTACGCTCGTCGAAATCATGATTGTCGTGGTCATCATCGGCCTCCTTGCCGCCATGGCCATTCCTGCCTTCCAGAAGGTTCGCGCCTCCTCGCAGGATAAGACCGTTCTCAACAATGCTCGTCAGCTCGGTTCCGCTGCCGATCAATACTTCCTTGAGAACGGCACCTCCACTGCTGCGATCGCCTCCCTCGTTGGCTCCGCCAACTACGTCAAGGCCCTCCAGACGGTCGCCAACGAGACCTATCCCGGCCAGTTCACCCAAGGCGTTCCGATCACGATCTCAAACATCGCCGGTGCCCGCACTGTGACCTATATCCAGTAATACGTCCCGTTTTACTTCAAGCCGCCTGCCAACGCAGGCGGCTTTTTTTGTGCAATGACACTTTGTTCTTTCATCCATCTGCGCTTGGATGTGCCTTGTCCTCTTCTGCCGCGCTGAGTCCAGTGGCTTTCTAGTTATCAAACCTATCCGGCGACTTCTGAATTTATGGTAAGACAGGCGATCCTCTTCACTCTCATTGCCGCCTTGGCCGTGGTTTTGGGTTTTATCACCTTCACGCCGATCCAGGCCATTGATGTGGTGATCCATGCCGGATACGCGGTGATGTTCATCACCTATGCGTGGTTTGCGTATCACCTGGCGGTGAGTCTCAAACCGGATCTTTCGGGATGGCGCGGCCGTTTACAGCGTCGCTGGCCGACCGCGGTTTTTCTGCTATTGGCGGCGCTCTACCTGCATGTTCAGGAACGGCATGAATACAAGATCGTGGCCGACGAGCTGGTGATCGGAAACACGGCCATGCAGATGCATTACGAGCGGAGTGCGTCGCTGGCTTTAAGGGCCTATGATTACGCGAATAATTTCACGGTATTCACATCGAGTTTGGACAAGCGGCCGCTGGCGTTCCCGTTCCTGTTGGCGACCGTGCATGATATCACGGGATACCGGGTGGAGAATGTGTTTTGGCTGAATGGCGCCGTGAGCCTGATCGTGGTGGTATTGATTTGGCTGACAGCAAATCGATTGGCCGGTGCCAAAGCGGGTCATGCCGCGGTGCTGTTGTTGTGCGGGATTCCTTTGGTGGCCCAGAACGCGACGGGAGCGGGGTTTGAACTCTACAACATGATGATGATCGTGCTGACGCTCTGGCTGGGTATGCGTTATGCGGAAAAACCGGACAGCGGGCGATTGAGCGCTTTTGTGCTGGCGGGCATCATTCTGGCGCAGGTGCGTTACGAGTCTGTGTTGTTTGTGCTCCCGGTGGGTGCGACCGTGTTGTGGGTGTGGTGGCGTGAGCGGCGGACGAATTTCAACGCCGTGGTATATGCGGCCCCCGTGTTGATGCTGCTGGTTCCCCTGCAGCACAATGTCTTCAAGATGAAGTCCGCTCTTTGGCAGCTGGAGGATGTGGCGGGGGCGACCGCTCCGTTTGGGCCTCAATATTTTTATGACAACGTAGGCCATGCGCTCAATTTTCTGTTCTCGTTTGACGGCCGGCAGCCCAACTCATGGCTGCTCGGGGTGACAGGCATTGTTTGCGCGGGGTTTGCGCTGCTTATGTTGTATCGTGAATATCGAAAACTTGCGCAGGAAAAGCCGGGACATGTGATCGCGGTGATCTTCGCCGGAGGACTCTTTCTCCATACGATGATCATACTCTGCTATTTTTGGGGAAAGTGGGATGATCCGGTGATCCGCCGCCTTAGCCTGCCTGCACATGTGCTTTTGATCGTGTGCGTCGCATTTGTCTGGGCGCAGCTTTTCAAGCAGCGACGGGCCTGGGATGTGCTTATTTTCATCGCGGGTGCGCACATCGCGTTCTTTGCGGCGCCTGCTTCTGCACGCCATGTGTTCACCCAGGAAAATTTTGCGGCGTCGGTCTGCAACTGGGTCTCCGACTATATTTCAGAAAACGTTCCGGGCTCCGCTTTCTCCGTGGATGACCTTGCGGGCCATGTCTGGTTTTTGCATCGCAAGTCGAACGTCAATCCGGAGCGCCTCTCGATCAATTGGGAGGGATATGCGCGCCATTTCGAGGGGCACAGTTTCTCGGAGTATCTCGTGGTGCAACGCATCCTGGTGAACCAAACCACGGGTGAACGGAGTGTGTCACTGAAGGATGATTTTGGAGGCGGTCTGGAGCTTGAGAGTTTGGTGGAGAGAACTTTTGCACCTTTTTACATCGTGCGTATCAGCCGGGTGAAGGCGGTGAACCGTGAGAAGCTGAAGGCATGGGCGACGGTCCGTAGCGACAGCAGGGCACAGGCAAGTGCTTCCGGAAAACGAGAGATGTGGCTGACCGAACCCGTCAATGGTGAGAATCTCGTGAACTGGATCAAGGCGCTGCCTTGATCGAATTGGTGTCGGCAAAGGCTTTTTCGATCATCTGTTGAAAGACGAAGGTGGGTGCGTCGACGGCCAGCGAAACCTCCCGCTGATCGAGCCGATAGACCAGCATGGCGGAATTGATGATCGCATCCGGACGGCGCACCCGGAGGTATTGGGCGAGCCGTGCGAAGCGGGCGCGCTCGAACAGCCAGCGCCGCTTTTCGTCCCAAGTGCCTTTGAACAAGGCGAAGGCTTTCGGGTCATCCAATTCCTCGGGATGATCGCCGAAATATTGGCTCAGGGGATGGAATGTGGCTTCCAATTTGTGTGTCCATGGACCGTTGAGCGGACTGTAGCTGTCCTGCAGCAGCGTCGCGCTGATGCAATAAAGCCCCGGCGTTAATTTCGCCAGATGCGGTGCATGCCATTGCGACGAGTAAGGGGCGAATTGGACGACTCGCATGCCTTCCCGTCGCGGATCGGCGACGCCGAAGTAGGAGAGAAAGACCTGCTCGTCTCCCTGCCGGTTGGTCTTGAGCCATGAAGCCAGCGCCGGAAGTTCCTGCCCCCAGTCCAGCGAACTGTCCACGAGGTGATTCCAGCGCTGGTCGGCGGGACCGGCGATCGGATTGAAGTAAGCGATGTAGTTGGGATAGGCGCGGACCGACTCGATTGTGTTTACCACGACCAATGCGATGGCAGCGGTAAGCGCCTTTTTTCCTGTGCCCGGGCGCAACAATGCGCCGGCCATAATGAACAGCGGCAGGTAGAGCGGCAGAATATGACGGTGCCCGATGTTGAGATTGCTCAGGATGGACGCACCCCCATAGACGAGCGTGAGGGCAACAAGCGGGGCGATTGCCTTCAGGTCTGACGGAAGTCGTTTTGAGCCCCCCGAAAATAACCACCGCCGTGCAGCCATAATCATCAGCGCCGCGACGACCATCAGTTCGGCGAGCGTGGATTTGAGCAAAAATGCGTAGGGAAAGAACCACCACCAGCCGGTTGTGCTTACCTGGCCGGCGGCAAACGCCCCGCGTGCTTCGCTGGCTTGCAGGACGTAGGCAAAACCATGGGTGTAGGCTTCGGGAAGCAGCCGGTAGTCTTTCAGTGTCACCAGCAATTCCCGTTTGAGGCCACTCGCGGGAAGCAGGTTGTCCCAGGGGATATAAAATGATGCGTTCACCGGCATTCCGCCGGCATCGGCTGAATAACGGAATCCGAAGGCGGCCCATACAATCACAACGGCGGCCAGTGCGTGGGCAATCACGAGTCCGGTAACTCGGAGGCCAGTGATTATTGCGGACAACCGGCTCGCAGAGGTGGTCGCAAAGGATCGAGTGAAGGTGTTCCAATTCCAGGCCAGCAGGATGGCGTAGATGGGGACGAGCAGAACGAAGGAGAACTTGGCGATGGCCGTCAGGCCGGTCATTAAAAGACTGATCACGAGGCGGGTAAAACCCGGTCGTTCCAAGTATCGCCAAAATGCGCCCGAAGCCCCCAGCAGGCAGAAGGCCGCCGTCATATCCGAGGTGATCATCGGTCCGTGAGCGAGCATTGTTGCGGAGCCCGCGCACAGCGCGAGGGACAGCAATGCGCCCGGGGTGCCCCACAGCCGGCGCGACCAGGCGAAGACCAAAAGCCCGCAGGCGACGCCCCAGAGAATCATCGCACCGCGCCCCGTCGCGAGCATCAGTTCCAGCGGGTTGCCCTCTGCGAAGAGAAAGTCCTGGCCGATATTCCATACATCCGATGCGGCCCACAGCTCCGGTCGTGCGGAGGGCTCCAGGGTCGGGGAAAGCGGTGTGACCGCCAGTCCGGCCCAGCGTTGCGGCAGGTTGCCGTTTTCGGGCTGAAGCCGGTAGTCGTTGAATTTCCAATACGAGTAGCCGGCGGTGAGGTGGGCGCTTTCGTCGAAGGCCGGACCTTTTTCCAGAGTGGCGGACCAGCCAAGCCAAGCATAGAGCGCAAGCATGAGCGCAACCAGCGCGGTGCAAAGAATGCGGAATGAAGGCTTGGCCATCGGGTGAGTTTAAAAGGCGTGACAGAGGTTTGGGTCTGACGGATTCTCGGCAATCTTTTGCCAAGCCCAATGAACGCGGATGAATACAGCAATCTTGAGCGAGTCGAAGGCGAGCATTGGTATTACGCAGGCAAGCGGGAGATAGCACGCCGATGGTTGGCGCGGGCGCGACCGGTGGCGAGCAAGGATCGTTTGCTGGATTGTGGTGCGGGCACGGGGCGTTTTGCCGAGGAAATGGCGAAGCATTGCGACGTCACCGTGCTGGACGATCACGAGGAAGCCCTGCGTTTGCTGCGCAAACGTTTTCCCGAGGACCGGGTCATCAAGCTGGGTGCCGACGGAGTTCCCCTGCCCGACGAAAGCCTCGACTACGTCACCGCGCTCGACGTGCTCGAACACGTTCCGGATGATGCATTGGTTGTCCGTGGTTTTCACCGCTTGCTGAGAACCGGCGGAGTCGCGTTGGTAACCGTTCCCGCCAGCATGGCGCTGTGGAGCGATTGGGATGTGTCGCTGCATCACTACCGTCGTTACGGACGGGCCCAGTTGCGCGCGCTTTTTCCCGAGGAACAGTGGGAAGTGGTTTATGTGAATTACACGAATGTCCCCGTGTATCCCGCGGTGTGGTTGATCCGCCGCTGGCGGGCGCTCTTCCCTTCCAAATCAGGACAAGGTGCCGTGCGGCGCTCGGAAGATCGCGTGCCGTCCCCTTGGCTTAATCGAATTTTACGGGCGAGTTTTGTGTGGCCGGCCTTCTGGCGCATGCCTTTCCCGTTCGGGGTCAGTCTGCTGTTGGTGGCGAGACGGCGCGGCTGAACACCGGGTGTTAGCGGCGGTTGGAAAACCGTGCGAATCCGAGAGTGCGGCCATCCGCAGCCACGAGTCGGAAAACCCAGTGGCGTTCCTGCGGGGCTTCCGGCGGGGTTGAAAAATTGAAGGTAAGCCGGCGTGAACCTCCCGGCGGAATGGGCCAGGTCACCGATGAAATCGGCCCGGTGGTATTGCCCTGTTCGTCGATGGACTGGATGAACGGATTGAGTGATCCTTGGCCGGAGGTGGTATCGGTTGATGGGAGAGGGGGGGCGGCTTCGTCGTAGTAGGCCGCCTCAAGGTGCGCGACAGGTTCGGAGCAGGGCGGCAGGTTGATGCCGATCCGACGCTGGCCGGACGAGGCCGGCTCCCAGGTAGCCATCGAATACGGCGATATCTCGCGGCCATTTCGCACCCAGAACGAGTAACCGTCCACGGAGATCGATTCGTGATAGTTGGTGCGCAGATAGGAAATCAACGGGCCGCGAACCGGAAAGCCGCGGTCCGTGAGAAAAACGATCAAGTGGCGTTGCAGCACGAAGGCTGAACGCGGATCCGCCGCCATGGTGTCGATGATTTCCTGCTGCTCCCGCTCGGAGAGAAGCGAGAACCAATGGGTGACGTTGCGCAGGGTGGGTGTGGGCCTGCCCGACCACTGGTTGAAGCTGAATACGCCGGGGAGACTGAAAAGTGTTCCCGCGTTCCAATGCGCGTTGGCGGAGATGACGTGGAGCGCGCTCGCCACGGGCACCGGCAGCATGATGTTCTCCGCGCCGGGTAGTCCCAACGGTATGCCATCGAGGGCCCGAGATTTCTGGATGCGGATGTATTGGTATATCTGGAGGACGACCAATCCGCAGGCGGCGACAGCAAATAACGCTCCGAAAACGCGCGACCACGGGATGCGGACGCGAGCGGCCCAGAAATTGATCGTGTCGGCCAGGCCGAGGACCATGAGCGGAATCCACAGGAATGTTCCCCAGTTCAACTGGCTGCCCGCGATCGGAAACGCTTGCATCGATTGGAGGACGAAGAGCAGGGCGAGCCAAGGGCGGACTAGGTCGCTCGTCCGGTCACCCTGCTTGTGCAGCGGGATGGAAAACAACGCGGCGGCGGGCACGCCATAGCACAGGGCGAGCACGGCGACGCTGGTGCCGGACCACGGCAGCAGGGCGAAGGCTGAAGTGAGCGCGGCTGCCACGCGAGCAAGGGCCACCGCGTGAAGCACGAGGGAAGAACCGGGCCGCGCTGCCCAGGCTATGACGAGACCGAGG
This sequence comes from Rariglobus sp., assembly GCA_035459785.1. GTDB lineage: Bacteria > Verrucomicrobiota > Verrucomicrobiia > Opitutales > Opitutaceae > Rariglobus. The sequence continues at coordinate 7,411 of DATHXF010000084.1, forward strand.
CCGGTGATGGCGGAGGGCACGACGAGGGGCCGCCATTTCACGGGGAACGAATAGATGTCGGGATGCTGGAGCGGTGCGAGAATCACGCCGTGCAGGAGGCCGTGCAGCGAAGTGCCTTGCGCGAGGCTCCAGGCCACGACAAGCAGCGTGGCTCCCGTCGCCGCCCCGGCGAACCAGAGGATATGCGACGGTGCGCTCCGACCGTTGCCGCATTCCGAGGTGGTGATGACCGCAGCAACCGAGGAGAGCGCGACGAGCAGCGCAAACGTAGGGACCCATGCCTGGTCCATCAGGGGGCGCATCAGGAGGAATGGTGCGGCCGCCGCGACGGCCAGCGAGACGGCCAGTGCGGGACCGCGCAGGCGGCCGGACTGGGTGGCGAGCAGCCAGAGTCCGCCTGCCATCAGCAGAAACGCGCCTGCGTTGATCTTGGTGAGCGCCACAAAAGCGCCAAGGCCGCCGATGCAAAACGCGAACAGCCGGGGCCGGTCCCGGCCGATGAACTCCGATCCCGCCAGAGCGGTCGCCGCGACGAGCGCGGTGATCAGGCCGCCGGGGTGCCCCGGTTCCTGCAGCATGATCCAGAGCATCGCGAAGACATTGACAACGGTGAAGAGCACGGCCGGCCAGAGCCGGCTGCGGAGCCAGACCAAGAGGCCGCACAGGCCGGAAGCCGCGAGCCAGTTGACCAGAGTGAACCAGCGGCCGCTGGTGTTGGTCCATTCGAAATCCAGGATACGTGAAAGACCGCCCAGCACCGCGTAGAAAAAGGGTCCGTATTGGGTATAAACCACGTCATACAGGCCGCCATGCTCGATTTGATTTCGCAGGGTGAGCAGCACGTAACCTTCGTCATCATAGAGCATGAACGACGTGAAGAGCAGCCCGTGGCCGATCCACGCCAGCGTAGCGGCCGTGAGCAGCCAGAGAGGAATGTGCCAGAGCTTACTCAAGACCGATGCGCCGCCGGACGATGTAGTGCGGGCGGTGCTTCACCTCGTCGTAGATGCGGCCGAGATATTCGCCCAGAATGCCGATGCCGATGAGTTGAATGCCGCCGAGGAAGAGCATCAGCGTGACCAAGGTGGTGAAGCCCGTGAAGGCGACCTCCAGTCCGAGCAGGCGGCGTGTGACGAAAAACGCGCCCACGGCAAAACCACAGCCGGCGATGAAGAGTCCGATGTAGGTGAGCAACCGCAGAGGGAGGTGTGAAAAACTGAAAACACCGTCGAGCGCGTAGCGGACCAGTTTGCGAAAGGTGACCACCGGTTCCCCGGCGGCGCGCTTCTGGCGATCATAGAGAACTTCGCCGCGACGGAATCCGATCCATGCGCGCATACCGGGGAAAAACCGGTGTTTTTCCGGCAGGGAGTTGAATGCGGAGACGGCGGACGCGGAGAGCAACCCGAAGGTGCCGGTGTTGGATTCGATCGGAAAGTCGGTGAGTTTGCCGAAGCAGCGGTGAAACAGGTCGAAGCCCATTCGCCGGAGTCCTTTTTCCTGGCGTGAACGACGGGAGGCGAGGACCACTTCCGCTCCGTTTTTCCAGGCAGCGATCATGTCGGGGATCACTTCAGGCGGATCCTGCAGATCGGCATCCATCGTGATCACGGCATCGTGGGCGCCGGCATGAAACAGGCCGGCGGTAAGGGCGGCTTGATGGCCGAAGTTGCGTGAGAGGTCGACCAGCTTGTAGCGCGGATCACGAGCCGCGTGAGTCATCACGATTTCGACGGAGTTATCCCGGCTGCCGTCGTTCACAAAAACGACGGTCCAGGTGATTTCCGCATGCGCTGCAAACAGGGCGTCGAGGCGTCGGAGCAATTCCGGCAAGACCTGCGCTTCGTTGTAGATCGGCACCACGAGGGCCAGCGAGGGATGGGAAGTCATGGTTTATGGGAAGATGAAACCGTGTCGTGCAGGGTGGTGAACACCGGGGGGAGCAGACCGTCCGCAGACACCAATGTCCAGCCGCCGAAATAATAGATGGCCAGGGTCCGTGGCATCCGCTCTTCGAAGTAGGAATGGCGGATACCGCTTTGGTAGGCTATGTAACCGAGGTGCGGCGGAAGACCCGCGTGCAGTTTCTCCCCGCTGATTTCTTCACCGGTGAGGGCACGTGTCAGCAAACCGTCTTCCGTGTGGTCGAACCGTTGTTCGGAGTAGAAAGTGATCAACGGGTTCCACGGAAAATAGATTTCCCCCCGGCAGGCGTCGGCGAGTTGCTCGGCCTGCTTCATTGACTGGCGTGCGGAGGCGAGGCTGGGCGGTTTGTCGGCGTAGGGAAGAATTTGCAGCGCCAGGGCCAAAATGATCGCAGCCGGAGGAAGCCAAGTGCGATGCCGTGCCGCCGCGATGGCGAGACAGGGCAATATATACACGCAGCCGTGCAGGGAGTTGATGTTGCCTCCGATGGTGGCGAAGCCGGCGATATTGAACGGGAGCGAAAGGAGGAAATACCAGTATCCCGCCTGTTCGGGAGTTTCCATGAACAGGGATTTGCGCCACCGCGCTGTGAGGAGGCAAACGGGGAGGATGACGTAAAGGACGACGTAGGGCAGGTAGATCGGTGCAATCGCCTTCATCCACAGGTTGTCCCAAGGGATGCGTGAAGGGATGACAAAGGTATTATAAACCAGTCCTTCCGCTCCGAAAATTGCGATGAATGCGATTCCGACGATCCCGCCTGCGACTGCCATTCGCATGACCTGACGGAGAGCCGCAGTCCGGCCATGTCGGAGCGCAAGCCAGGCAAACTGGCCTAAAACCGGACCCAGTTCGGTGGGCTTTGACCACAGGGCCAGCGCGCCTGCTGCCGCGAGCAGCCACAGTTCGCGTCTGCCCGACGACCGGGTGCCGCTTAGCAGGGCCAGCGAGAGGAGGCTGGCGGCGATGGCGGTGTTGTCGGCTTGTTCGAACACAAGGTTGCAGGCCGGCCACATGGCGAGTGTGAGCAAAAAGGCCCAGGTGGAGCACAGGATCTCACCTTGCTTGGATAAAACGCGCATCAGCATACCGAGCGGCACAAGGGTTAGCGCGAGGTTGAGCCAGGCTGCGGTGAACAATGCGTTGAACGTGTTTTGGGCCAAAACCGCCGGCGAAAAAAACAAAAGCGTGGTGGGGCCGTATATCCATGTGGTCACCGGACCTTCGCCCGGGCCCGGGTAGGGGCTGTATCCGTGCCACCACATGAAAGTGGGTGTGAGGCGGACGGCATTCCATTCGTTTGATATGTATTCGCAAAGGCAGACCCAGATCCAGACGGCGACCAGCAATCCGAAAAGCGCGACCGTGGCTTTGCGGATCAGGATTCCCGGAATCATGGAGTTCCGGTGCGAAGCAACCGCGGTGTGGTCAGGCGTGGGCATGGAGGGATGCGTCAGGGCGCGGTGTCGTTTATCTTGGCGGGCGCGGGTTTTGACGGTGACCGTCCGGCGGCCAGCGATCTGACGGTTTCGAGCACCGCGAGCACGTCCGCACGCTCGGCGACATGGACCTTCTCCAGGCAGACCAGCATTTCTTTTTCCGCGGCGGCGTAGTCTTTTTTCCAGATATAGAGCTGCGCGGCGTAGACGTGATAGGAGCCTTGGTCGATGGCCGCGTCCTGCGCCCACTTTACCCAAGGCATGACGGCTTCGGGATGCGTGACGCTCCAGCGGTTGATCCAGTTGCGCAAGGCGTAGGTGGTGCTGGGGAACGCTCGCAACACCACGGCGGGCGGCGAATCGGGGGTGACGTTGCGGCCTTTGAGCAGCATCAGGCAAAGCCAGTTGTGCAACAGCAGCAGCGCCAGGGCGCCGAGCAGCAATGCGCGGCCGGCGGTGTGCGTGCGCAGCACCCAGCCAGGTTGGCCTCCGGGATTATTCTGCCCCATGGCGAGACCGGCGATCACCGCGACCGGCATGAAGATGATCATGTGGTAAAACACGCCGTCGAAAAACGCGTAAACCGCGGCGCCGGCCAGAGCGACGCAGGCCCATGTCCGGAAAGGACGCTCGCTCGCGGAGGAGACTTTCGCCGAAAAAAGTCCGGAGATGCCGCGTGCAACCAAGGCGACCAGAGGCAATGCGCCCAGCAGTCCGTATTCGAGCAGCCATTGAAGGAGTGCGTTGTGGGGCTGGTTGCCGTTTTGCGCGGGATGGATGTAGAGATAGCTGTCGGCCCCGTGTCCGATCCATGGCGACGTAAGCGCGTAATCCAAGGTGACGGACCAGAATCGGGTCCGGTCGGACGAGATGGCTTCCATCCCGCTGGCCTCCGCGGTCCGGGTGAACGCGTCCCACCAACCCAGTTGGGGGTAGGGGGTTCCCAGTGGATACGACAGCGCAAGCGCGAGGATGGAGAGCACGGGAACCCATTGCAGCAACCGGCGGCGCTCTCCGGGCGTTCCGCGCCAAAACCAGAGGACGAGTGTCACGGCCAGGCCGACGGCGGGTGCCCGGCTTCCGGACCAGGCGAGTCCGGTCCAGACAATCAGGGCGGACAAACTGGCGAGGAGTTTCCCTTCGCGTTGAGCAGGTGGAGCGATGACCAGAAGTCCGAGGGCGGCAAGCGCGCCCGCGAATTGATGCGCGCCGAAAAGGCGCGCGCTCCAGTAGGTGGGGAAGAACATGCTCTCGGCACCGATGCCGAGCCGCACCATCACGACTCCGGCAACGGCGCCCGCCACGATTCCGGCCAGAACCAGCCGGATGGCCGGAACGCAGTTGGCCAGGTTGCGGGCGACAAGTCCTCCCGCGATCGTCCAGCCTACGGCGGAGATCATGACAAATGCGCGCGCCGCGTGGTTGGCCAGGGCCGACGACAGCACCATGGCTACGACAGCCAAACCCAGCAGACACGCGTCCAGCGTTCGCGCCGGTTGGGAGAGTTTCCATCCGCACCAGACGGCGGGCAGCAGGGCCAGCGGCATGCTTCGATCGGCATCCAGCGAGTTGAGCAGGAAGGGGAGCGCGGCGAACGCCGCGGCCATCCACGCCGCCGCACCAAAACAGCGTTGGTCTTCCGCTGCTTCAGGGTTGAAGCCCGCGAGTCGCAGCAGGCGGTCGCGGTATGAGGTGCTCATGGGGGATGGTCTCATTTGCCGTTGCGGCGGGCGATGGTTTCCTCGGTGAGACGGAGCAGTTCCGCGTAGTGGCTGCGGTCGCTTCCGGTGGAGGTGGCGATCGCGCGTTCAAGGGCGTTTTTGGCCGCCGTCAGATCGCGTTTCTCCATGTTACATTGAGCTTCCTGGTAATAAAAAATCGCCGGTTGCGGAGAGTGGCGTTGAGCCCAGTGCAACCAAGCGATTCGTTCCTGCACGGGAACCGAAGGGGTCCATGCGTCTATCCACCGCCAGAATCCATAGGTGGCACTGGGGAAGGCATGCAGCACATGCGCCGCGGGCGCGCGGGGTGAGGGAGGAGGGGCGAGCAGATTGAAAAAAAGCCATGCATGCACCCCGATCACCACGGCGGCCGCGATGCACGACACCTGCCCGGAGCGCCGCCAGATGCCGGCCATCGGAACCGCACTTGTTTCAGCGACGGCAAGTTTGGCGCCTGCCAGTCCGGTCAGCAACGCGACCGGAATGAAGGCGACCGCATGATAAAAAACACCGTCGAAAAGACCTCCCACGGTTGCCGCGAGAAGGCATGCCGCCGCCGCTCTTTGCCATGCGATATGTTCGTGTGATTCCGGCGAGCCGCGGAGTCCCCGGAAGATTCGCCGTCCCAGCAAAACGACCAGTGCCAAGGCTGCGGGGGCCCCGAATGCCAGCACCCATTGCAGAATAAAATTGTGCGGCTGATCACCCACGGGAAGCGGCTGGATGAAGCGGTAGGAATCGGCGCCCTGTCCGAACCAGGGAGACCGGCTGATTTCGCCAAGCGCCTGGCTCCAGATCGAAGTCCGGTCGGATGAGAATCCTTGAATGCTGCTTGTGTTGACCGTGCTGGAAATCACCCGCTTCCAGCCGAGGTAGTGCGCCTGAGTGCCCAAAAGATGAGACCCGAGTATCCCCGTTAAAACCAAGACCGGAACCCATGCGGCCAGCCGACGTCGTTCACCGGCGCTTCCGAACCAGAACCAAATGACGGACGCCGCCGCGATGCCTGCCAGCGGACCGCGGCTGCCGGACCAAAAGAGGCCGCTCCACAAGACGGCACCCATCGCGAAGGCGATGCACGTGGCGGTCCGATTTGTCCGGGTGCTGACCAACAATGCCAGCCCGGCGGCCGCACTCAGCAGCATGTGCAGACCAAAGATGCGGGCATGTCCGTAAAGCGGAAACGCCACTCCTTCCGCGATGGGTTGCAGGCGGGTCCAGAGAAGTCCGGCACAGCCGCCCGCCGCCACTCCCGCGAGCACCAGGCGGATGGCGGGCGCGCTTTGTGCCAGTCTGCGCGAACTCACGCCGATGGCGGCCGTCCAGATCCACGTGCAGGTCAGCACAAGGTTGGCCGCAAATTGCCGGCTGAAAATCGCGGTGGCCGTGGCGATAATGCCTGCGGCCACGAGCAGCCACAGATCCATGCGCTCGGCTTTTCCGGCGCTCGGCGAAGAGCGGCGCAGCAGCAGCCAGGCGGCCGGGCAGAAGGCCAGTGGGGCAGTCCGATCCATGTCGGAAGGCAGAGCCTGGAGCAGAGGCAGCACGGCCAGCGGGAGGGCGAGCGCGGCAGCCCCTAAGAAAGTGCTGTCATCCGCATTAAATCCCAGGCGACTGCTTAATCGGGAGAATGCCGTCATTAAAAGAGGAGGCGCGGGTTTTTTTGTGAGCGGAGGCGTTCGGAGTGAAGCGCTGTATTTGATGAAAGAATACAAGCGGGAGGGGGCGTTTCGGTCGATGAAACGGGAATCGGAGACGGCGCAAGTCCAGTCTCATTTGGCGGGGGAGGCGTTTCGATATGCCAGATCTCAATATCTCCATCAGACCAGATCAATTTCAGGTAAGGATGGGTGTTTCGTTTAAAAAAGGGAATACGCTCGAGATAGCCGCGATACAGGGTGTTTCCGTTTAGCAGAAGAAAACGGATTTTCATATCTACAAGGCGGCGGGCGTGTTCGGCCGGCTCGGAATCATGCGTCAAAAAATCAAGCTCAGGACTCCATACAGGCAGAACATTGGCGTTGTTCTTGTGGAGTTGAGCCTGCGGCCCAAGCACGATCATGCGCAGTTCGCCAGTGATTCGTGCAATCTGACCGTAAAGCGGACGTTGATGGAATTTGTGAATCCGGCCTCCGTAGGAGAGCCACTTTGATGGCGGGAGCTGGTAGATGGGTGAGGGCAGAGTGAGGGCACGCAACGATCCATCCAGTGCAAAAACGCCCAGGGCAAAGGCCAGGGCGTTGAAATTTTTCCGGGCCGGCACCCAGCGTGCGCAGGCCAAGCCGCCGAGAACAGCCGACAGCAGCAGGGCTGGGCTTAAAACTCGCAGAGAGTAGGTAAATCCTGCGGCGGTCATGCTGATGGATGCCATCCATAAAAGAATTACGAGAACGCCGCCCACAAGGAACGCCCGCGCGCGGGTGAGGCCAAACCAGAGCCCAATCGCGAGACCAAGCAGTCCCATCATGCAATATTGAAGGAAATCCCGCAACGCGCCAAGGGGCGCTGTGCCATGTTCCGCCTGGATCTCCGCCATCAAGGCCAAGTGGGAGGAGTTGACCGGGAAAATTCCCAAAATGTCATGGTTCAATAGCGGGTTGCCCGTGTGCAGCCAATTGCGGGCATACCACGGCAGCACGGCACCGATTGTGACTAGCGTGAAGATAGCGGTGGCGCGAAGTGGCAGGCGTCGCCACAGGCACAGGAAAAATCCGAAGGCAATGAACGCCAGACCGTATTCGCGAGCCAGCCCGCCGAGCGCAGCGGACAAGCCTGCCAGCACGATGGCGGAATGGGGGCATGGTTTGCCGCGTTCGGGCAGGTAGAGGAGGAGCCCGGCAAGACCAAGTGCGGTGAGGCCGGTCTCCTGGCCCATGGAAACCGCCCACAGGAACATGGGGCTGCAGGCCAGCATTGCACCCGTGATATTGGCCGCCCGTTCTCCACCATGACGGCGGGACAATTCGCGGGCCACGCAAACGAGAAGAACGAACTGCATGATCACCAGGGGAGCGGTCAGTATCGGTCTGGCCTCGCCGGCGGGGAGGTAGGTCCAGAGGTATAGGCAGGAGACGAGCGGTGCGATGCCGTCGGGCCAGCCGTAGATGGCATAGTCAGCAGCAGTTGTGGGAGGATAAAATGCCAGTGAACGAAGCTCCAGCATCTGCTCAGCCAGATAATTCCAACGAAAGACGGTATCGATGCCAAAGAGGGGGTGGGCGATAGCGCGGTAGGAAACCACCACAAAGGCGGGGATCAGGGCCAGCTTCAACGGCCAGTCTTGCAGCAACCGGCCGCTGGCGGCAGGCTTAGCCAGCGACTGGGTGGATTCGGTCTGACGGGCCTTTTCGCGGCAGAGAAATGCTGACAGAATGAGAATCAGCCCGACCGGAAAGATGGTGGTGGGCGTGAGCGGCAGACCGACGGCGTCTAGCAACATGATCCACAGCAGCAGGCTGATCGCGCCGATGATCAGTCCGGCGGCCAGGGGAACGGCAGCTGCGTTTTTTCTGGCAAGGCACCAGCCCGGCAGGACCAGCAAAGCCAGGGATCCGACACCGAGCAAAAGATCCGGCAGCATGAAATGGTGCGCTTGTTTATTAAGGGATCAAGGAACGCGAACCATGGTCAGCGGAAAACATTGTATTTGATGATCGCATACAGGGCGCGGAAACCGTCGCGCCAGCCGATCTTTTTCCCTTCCTTGTAGGTGCGTCCGTAGTAGCTGATGCCGACCTCGTAGATGACCACGTCGAGCTTGGAGACTTTGGCGGTGATCTCGGGCTCGAAGCCGAAGCGGTTTTCCTCGATGGCTATCCCCTGGATGATCTCGCGTTTGAAGACCTTGTAGCAGGTCTCCATGTCCGTGAGATTCAGGTTGGTGAACATGTTGGAGAGCAGCGTGAGGAACTTGTTGCCCACCATGTGCCAGAAATAGACGACACGGTGCGCTTCGCCGCCCGAGAATCGCGAGCCGAAGACGACGTCCGCCTGACCGCGCTCGATGGGGGCGAGGAGCTTCGGATATTCGTCGGGATCATATTCGAGATCGGCGTCCTGGACGATCACCACATCTCCCGTGGCGGCGGCGAAGCCCGTGCGGAGGGCGGCGCCTTTGCCTTGGTTGACGTCATGATAGATGATGCGGTCGACCAACGGCGCGATCTCGATGCGCAAGGTATCGCGAGTGCCATCGATGGAGCAGTCATCGACGATGATAATCTCCTTGTTCTGGACGGGTGCGGTGCGCACACGGTCGACGATCGCACGGATGGTGCGGACCTCGTTGTAACAGGGAATGACGATGGAAAGTTTCATGCAGTGCGCGTGCGGGGATGGTGTGCATCGTTATCGTCGGGAAATAAACGCAAAACTCGCGATAGGTCTGCACGCACGGGTAAATGCCCCGTTAATCAGATGGCGACCGCCTTCATAATCGGGTGCCGATGTGCCGGAACGGTCGCGGCGGATGTGTTTTGATGCTTTTCAGTCTTTGCCAAGATGGTTTTGATCAAGCTCATGTTGCTTTGGTTACCCAGTCCCGATTTGGAACACTCACTATGAAAGCCGTCATTCTCGCGGGTGGTCTGGGCACTCGCATCAGTGAGGAAACCCATCTCAAGCCCAAGCCCATGGTCACCATCGGCGCCCAGCCGGTCCTCTGGCATGTGCTCAAAATTTACGCCGCGCACGGCATCAACGACTTCATCATCTGCGCCGGCTACAAGGGCTACATCATCAAGGAATACTTCGCCAACTACTGCCTTCACACGTCCGACGTCACGTTCGACATGCGCGACAACAGCATGGAGATCCACCAGCGCCGCAGCGAACCGTGGCGTGTCACCATCGTGGATACCGGCGAAAGCACCCAGACCGGCGGCCGCCTCCGCCGCGTTTCCCGTTATCTCGACGATGAAACTTTTTGCCTCACTTACGGCGATGGCGTCGGCAACGTGGACATTACGGCCCTGCTCGCTTTCCACCGTTCCGAAGGTCGCTCCGCCACGCTCACCGGCGTGCAACCTCCCGGCCGTTTCGGCGCCCTCGAAATCACCGGCACCGGCGTTGATCGTTTCCAGGAAAAACCCGAAGGCGACGGCGGCTGGATCAACGGTGGTTTCTTTGTCCTCGAACCTTCAGTCCTGTCCTTGATCAAGGACGACGCCACGCTCTGGGAGCGCGGACCGCTCGAAACCCTCGCCGCGCAACGTCAGCTCTCCGTCTATAAACACACCGGATTCTGGCAACCCATGGATACGTTGCGGGACAAAACCCAACTCGACGAACTCTGGGCTTCGGGTCGTGCACCGTGGAAAACCTGGGCCTGATCACGCATGGCCTTCACGGATATCTATCGCGGTAAACGCGTCCTTCTCACCGGCCACACCGGCTTCAAGGGCGCTTGGCTTGCCGAATGGCTCATCGCTCTCGGCGCCGAGGTTCACGGTCTGGCCCTGCCTCCGCCGGAAGCCCCCGCGCTCTTCAACGCACTCGGTCTCGAGTCCCGTCTGCATCACCACATTGCCGACGTGCGTGACCTCGCCGCCGTCGGGCGCGTCGTCGCCGAAGCCCGTCCGGATTTCGTTTTCCATCTCGCCGCCCAGCCCTTGGTGCGCGCTTCCTATGCGCAACCGGTCGAGACCTACGCGACCAACGTCATGGGCACCGTGCATGTGCTCGAAGCCCTGCGCCGCGCCGCGCGCCCGTGCACGGTCATCGCCGTCACCACCGACAAGTGCTACGAAAACCGTGAATGGCTCCATGCCTATCGCGAAGAAGACCCCCTCGGCGGGCACGATCCCTACAGTTCTTCGAAAGGCGCCGCCGAGATCGCCATCGCCTCCTACCGCCGCTCCTTTTTCAGCTCCGCCGGCACGCCCGTGCGCCTCGCCTCCGCGCGCGCCGGCAACGTGATCGGCGGCGGCGACTGGGCGGCCGACCGTATTGTCCCGGATTGCATCCGCGCCCTCCAACTCGGCCAGCCCGTGCGCCTGCGCAATCCCCGTGCGACCCGCCCCTGGCAACACGTGCTTGAACCGCTTTCCGGTTATCTCTGGCTCGCCGCCCGCCTGACCGGCACCACCGCCGAATCGGCGACGCTCGCCTCCGCTTTCAACTTCGGTCCGGCCCTCACTTCCAACCGTCCCGTCGGCGACCTCGTCAACGAACTCCTCCGTCATCTGCCCGGCCGTCGCGAAGATCAACCCGACCCCGGCGCCCTGCATGAGGCCGGCCTGCTCAATCTCGCGACCGACAAAGCCCATCATCTCCTAGGCTGGCGATCCGCGTGGAGCTTCGAGCGCACGGTGGCGGAAACCGCCGTTTGGTATCGCGACTACGCGGTCGCACCGGCCGCCGCCGCCGAAATCACCCGCCGTCAGATAACAACCTACACCGCTGACGCCGCCTCCTCCGGTCTGGCTTGGGCCCACGCATGAAATCCCCCGCTGAAATCAAAGCCGAGATTCTCCGCCTCACCCGCGAATACTCCCGCCTGACCCACTCCGCCCAGCGCCCCGGCATCGATCCCGATCGCGCCACCTTCACCCCCGGCCAAACCACCGTGCCCTACGCCGGCCGCGTGTTTGATGAAAACGAAGTCGAAGCCGCCGTCGGCGCCACCCTCGACTTCTGGCTCACGCTCGGCCCCGAAGGCGAGGCCTTCGAGCGCGAACTGGCCGCGCTCCTCGGCGTGAAGCACTCGCTCCTCGTCAACTCCGGCTCGTCGGCAAACCTCGTCGCGCTCGCCGCGCTCACCACGCACAAACTTCCCTCCCACCAGCGCATCCAGCCGGGCGACGAAGTCATCACCGTAGCCGCCGGGTTTCCCACGACGGTCTCGCCCATTCTCCAACTCGGAGCCGTTCCCGTCTTCATCGACAACGACCCAGTCACCGGCAACATCCGCACCGACCGCCTCGAAGCCGCCCTCAGCCCGGGCAAGACCAAGGCCGTGATGATCGCCCACGCGCTCGGCAACCCCTTCGACCTTGGCGTCGTGCTCGCGTTTTGCCGCCGCCACGGCCTCTGGCTCGTCGAAGACAACTGCGACGCGCTCGGCTGCACCTACTCCATGCCCGTCGCGCAAGCCAAGGCGCTCGGCATCACCGAAAACTCCCCCGGCATCCCCCCTGACGACACCCACATCACCCGCTACACCGGCACGTGGGGCGATATTTCCACGCAGTCGTTTTATCCTCCGCATCACCTCACGATGGGCGAGGGTGGCGCGGTCAACATCATCTCCCGCCCTCCGCTGAAAACCTACGCCGAGAGTTTCCGCGACTGGGGCCGCGACTGCTGGTGCGCCTCCGGCAAAGACGACACCTGCGGCAAACGCTTCGGCTGGCAGCTCGGCGAACTCCCGCGCGGCTACGATCACAAATACATCTATAGCCACCTCGGCTACAACCTGAAGCCCCTCGACCCCCAGGCCGCCATCGGACGCCAGCAGTTGAAAAAACTGCCCGCCTTCATCGAGGCTCGGAAACAAAACTGGCAGACCCTCCGCGCCGGCCTCGCCGGCCTCGAAGACGTCTTCGATTTCACCCTGCCGACCCACGCCACCGCCTGGACACCTGACGCCGGTTTCATCTGGGACGCCACCGGTTGCCAGACCGACTGCTCCTGGTTCGGCTTCATGCTCCGGGTGCGTCCCGACGCCGGTTTTTCCCACACCGATCTCGCCCGGCATCTCGAGGAAAAGAAAATCGGCAACCGCATGTTTTTCGGCGGCAACCTCCTTCGCCAGCCGGTCTTCGTGCAGCTGAAAAAAGACCGCCCCGATTCCTTCCGCGTAGTCGGCGACCTCGCCGGTGCCGATGAAATCATGCACCGCGCGCTCTTCCTCGGCACGTATCCGGGACTCACCCCCGCGATGATCGCCTACGAGATCGAGGTCATCCGCGCCTACGTCCGCTCCCGCTGACCGTCCACCCGCCGCCGATGTCCCGCGCCTGCCCGCCGCTCCCCGCCGAAGACCTCGCGCACGTGCTCACGCACACCGGGGCGCATTGGGAAGCGCTGCGCGGCAAGCGCCTCTTCATCACCGGAGGCACCGGCTTCTTCGGCATGTGGCTGCTGGAGACCTTCGCTCACGCCAACACCGCGCTCGGCCTCGGCGCCGAAGCTGTCGTCCTCACGCGCGATCCGGCCGCCTTCGCCCGCAAGGCCCCGCACTTCTCGGGCCGCGCCGATCTGACATTCATCGCGGGTGACGTCCGCGACTTCGCTTTTCCGTCCGGCGTATTCAGTCATATCATACACGCGGCCACCGCTGCCAGCGCGCGGCTTAACGACGAACGCCCCGACGAGATGCTCGACGTCATTGTCGGCGGCACCCGCCGCGTGCTCGCCTTTGCCGAACAGGCCGGCGTCGAGTCGCTGTTGCTCACCAGCTCCGGCGCGGTTTACGGACCGCAGCCCCCGGACCTCGCCAATATTCCCGAAGACTACTCCGGGGCTCCCGACCCCTTGGTCGCCGCGACCGCCTACGGCCAGGGCAAACGTCTCGCCGAGCATCTGTGCGCGGTTCACGCATCCCGCCATGGCTACGCTTTCAAGCTCGCCCGCTGCTTCGCATTTGTAGGTCCGCACCTCCCGCTCGACGCCCATTTCGCGGTGGGTAATTTCATCCGTGACGCCCTGAGCGGCGGTCCCATTCGCGTCGGCGGCGACGGCACGCCTTACCGCAGCTATCTTTACGCCGCCGATCTTGCCGTCTGGCTCTGGACGATCCTCTTCGCCGGCACCACCCACCGCGCCTATAACGTCGGCTCCCCCGAAGCGGTGAGCATCCGTGATTTGGCGCAGACCGTCCTTTCCACGGCCAATCTCGACCAGCCCGTGCTTATCAGTCGCCCGCCTGTCCCAGGATTGGCTGCCTTGCGCTACGTTCCTTCGACCGAGCGCGTCCGGGTTGAACTGAATTTGCATAACACGATAACGCTGGAATCCGCGCTTCGCCGGACACTGGACTGGCACCGTATAGCCAAGGAGCTGGCCCTCTGATGAGCCATTACACGCATCGCATCGTCCTCACCGGGGCCTCCGGCACGTTGGGTGGCAACTTCGCACAACTTGCCGCCCAGCAGACGAACCTGCATGTTTTGGCACTGCTGCGTGAACAGTCTCGGGCTCCCGTGCCCGGCCCGCATCTGGACTGCGTGCGTGTAGATTTTGAGGATAAGGCCGCGGTGCAGAAAATCATTCAGGATTACGCCCCGACCTGCCTGGTGCATTGCGCAGCGACCGGAATGGATTTCCCCAAGCCGGTTTGGTTCGATCTCATCCGCTTCAACGTGGATGCCACGATCAATTTGTGCGAAGCAGCCGCCCGCCTCTCCGGCTGCAAGCTCATCTTCATCAGCACAGGCTTGGTTTACGGATGGCAACAGCGTCCGCTCTCCGAAGAAGACCCGCTCGATACGCTCCATCCTTACGGTGCCAGCAAAGCCGCCGCCGATATGCTTGTGCGGGCCGCTGCGGCGGAATTCGGGGTGCCACTGACGATTCTTCGCCCCTTTTCGTTCACCGGACCGGGCGATGATCGCAACCGCCTCTTCCCCTCGCTGCTGCGCGCCGCTGCGGCCGGCCAACCCGCTCTTTTGTCGGCTGGTGATCAATTGCGCGACCACTGCTCGGCCCGTGATATCGCCGCCGGAATTCTTGCGGCGATCTTGTCGCCTTCGGACTCATCCGCCGCCCGGATTTTCAACTTGGGCAGCGGCAGTTCCACACCGCTGCGCGAAGTGATTCTTCAAGTGGTTGAAGAACTCGATCTGAAGCTCGCGCTGAACTTTGGTGCCCGTGATTACGGACGGCACGAACCCCGGCACTTTGTGGCCAACATCGAGCGTGCGCGTCGCGAACTCGGCTGGACTCCGCGGCACAATCTTGCGCACGCCGTCTGGCAATTGGCGCAAACCTCGTTCCCCGAACTCAAGGTGCGCGAGCCAAGCGCCTCTATTTCTTAATGAACACCGCTTCACCCGAACTCAGTGTGATACTGCCGGCCTACGAGGAGGCGGAAAACCTGGACATGCTGCTGCCTGCCTTGCACGGCGTGCTCAAGGGCATGGGCATTTCCTACGAAATCATCGTGGTTGACGCCGCCACGCCTCGCGATGCGACTCCTGCCATTTGCGAACGGCATTTGGTCCGCTACGTTTCGCGTGTCGGCGGCGGACTCTACGGTCATGCCATTCGCACCGCGCAGACCGTGGCTCTCGGGCGCTACGTCATCATGATGGATGCGGACGGTTCGCACGGCCCCTCCTTCATTCCCAAGCTCTGGGCCTGCCGGGAGGAGGCGGGCATCGTCGTGGCGTCGCGCTATGTGCGTGGCGGTCAGACCGAAAACCCCGCCATCCTCATTCTCATGAGCATGGTAGTGAACTATGTTTTCCGCATCTGCCTGGGACTCCGCTGCGCGGATGTGTCGAACAGTTTTCGCCTGTATCAAGGCGGCGAATTTCGCGGCCTCACGTTGAGCTGCGACCACTTTGACATCGTCGAAGAGATTCTCATCAAACTCTACTTCGCCCGCAAAAACTATGTGGTGAAAGAAATTCCCTTCACCTTCGAGAAACGCAAGGCCGGCAAGACCAAGCGCAAGCTCCTGACCTTCGCCATCGGCTACATTTTCACGCTCATCCGCCTGCGTCGCTTCAAGAAATCGATGCGTAAACTCGCCTCCACCCACCCATGAAATACCTCGTCACCGGAGGCTGCGGATTCGTCGGCAGCAACATCGTCGCCCGCCTGACCCGCGAAGGTTCCCAGGTTGCCATTTTCGACAATCTCACCCGCCGCGGGGCGGCCGCGAACCTTGATTGGCTTCAGTCGCTGGGCGCGCAGCAGTTCGTGCACGGTGACATCCGCAACCCGCATGATGTGGACCGCGTCATCGCGGAGCTGAAACCCGGCGTGGTTTTCCATCTGGGCGGCCAGGTGGCCATGACCACCTCGATGAACAACCCCCGCCACGATTTTGAGGTCAACGTGTGCGGTTCACTCAACTTGCTGGAAAGCGTCCGCCGCCATTGTCCGCAGACCACGATCGTCTATTCCTCCAGCAATAAAGTTTACGGCGGTCTCGACGGCGTCGAACTGCTTGAAGGCAAAACCCGCTATACGGCGCCTGCGCTGCCCAATGGCGTGCCGGAGACTGCTTCGCTGGACTTCCAAACTCCCTACGGTTGCTCAAAAGGAGCGGCCGACCAATACATGCTGGATTACGCCCGGGGCTTTGGTCTCAACACGGTCGTCTTCCGTCACTCCACGATTTATGGCGGACGCCAGTTCGCGACCTTTGACCAAGGCTGGGTCGGCTGGTTTTGCCAGCAGGCGCTGGCGGTTCAAAAAGACCCCGCACGCACGCCCTTCACCATCTCGGGTGATGGTAAACAAGTGAGAGATCTTCTTTTTGTGGACGATGCCGTGGAGTGTTACCTGCAGGCCGCCCGCCGGATCACCGAAGCACGCGGACACGCCTTCAACATCGGCGGAGGCATGGAGAACAGCTGCTCGCTGCTGGAGCTGTTTGAGCTTTTGGAGTCTCTCCTGCCTGTAAAGTTGAACTACACCAAGCTGCCCTGGCGCCACAGCGATCAAAAGTATTTTGTCGCCGACAACGCCAAGGCCGCCCGCCTACTCGGTTGGAAACCGCGCGTCACCAAAGCCGCCGGCGTGACGACTACCTTGGCGTGGGTAGATTCATTGCACTGATTGATCAATTGGTGCCCGGAGGAATGTAGTTTGGGCTCAATTCATTATAATGAAACAAAGACTGAGAAGCTGCGAAAAGTTCCCTGCGGGGGATATACAAGTAAGCAAAGCAGCAACGGATCGGACTCCGGATTTATCAGTAGGGCCTCAAGAAGGTTATGCTGCTGTTTTGGTGGCAATAATTGCGGGACTGCTGTTTAGCTTTTCATTGACCTTTGTTATTTCTGTATATTACAGGCCTGAAATCGAGCAGCTGCTTGTGGAGGCGATGGGCTTTGTTACCAAGCATACCGCAGTAGGTTTGGCGCCAGAACCCGTAGAGCGACTCCAGTTTCTTGCCTGTATGTTGCTTGTTCCGGTTTTATTGATCTCCATATATTATGCTTTTGATCGGCGTCGAAAAAGCTTTACGGAGGGTGTTGGGCGGCGGGTTGATTTTGCTTCAACTGTCTTGTTGCTGGCTTTTTCGGGATTTGCTCCAATTTATATTTATGCGGCGTTAATCAATTCTGAAGGCGGATTTTTATACATCAGATCTGGAATTTTATATTCCAATCCAGTTGTATATGCATTTGGTGTATTCCCCGTATTGGTGTGGTTGGCTGTTTATGTCTCTAGACCATGGGTTCTATGGACTGGTAGGGTTCTCTTGTGCTCGTTGGCTGTATTTATTTCTGTAACGGCATTTATGGCGTCTGTGTATGACGGCGATAGCATTTCGCGGTGGATGTATAGCATTAACCCGGTCATATATCCTGTCGCGCAGGTAGTCTCATCCAAAACGTTACTTGTGGATTGTGCGCCATTATATGGGTTGTATCCGCATTTTTTAGAACCGGTTTTTAGGGTGGTTCCTTTTAGCGTATATTCTTTTACAGTGCTTATGGGGGGGCTTTATCTCGTTTGTTTGTATTCTATGTGGTTTTTCCTGTCGAAGTTGGTTAAGAATGAGGTTGTATTGTATGTAGGATTTATTGCGGCAGTTTTTTACTCACATGTAGGGGTGAAAACTATACTCTCGAAAATGCGTCCGGACCCATATTTTCAGTATGCTCCGATAAGAATGTTGTTTCCGTGTTTACTGCTCCCTTTGTCATTGGCTTATCTCAGGAATCCGGGCTCGCGATGGGTGTATTGCCTCAATTTTTGTATTGCGAGTCTGGCGATCTTGTGGAATCCGGACGCGGGGGTAGTTGTATTTGGGGCATGGGTTTTGTTGATCATTTATATTGAGTTATTTTCGCGATCGTTAACTGCTGCGTTGGGGCCAATATTGCGCCATCTGGCCATGGCTATTCTAATGATTGCTATGGTGTATGTCGGCTATGGGTTGTTTGCTTTTTTGCGTTCTGGTGTGTGGCCGGACTGGGGTATGATTCAGAAGTATTATAAGTTGTTTTCTTATTATGGATATTTCATGTTGCCGATGAAGCGTCTCCCTCACATGTGGGGCGTTCTGGTGTTTATATATCTTGTGTCCATGGCTGTTTCTATCCGGGGATTATTTCGTGGGCTGGATGTGGATTTTTATGGAAGCCTGTTCCTTTTGACCATTCTGGGGGTTGGGCTTTTTGCCTATTATCAGGGGAGAAGTCATGATTATTGCCTGCTGGCGTTGCTATCTTTTCCTATTCTGATTTTGACGATATTTATAGACCGTGTCTTCCAGGGTGTTGTGTCTCGGGAGAGGCGATACTATGTGCTCATTCCAATCGCGGCTCTATGTTTCTACTTTTGCGCCAGCGCGGCGCCGTCTGTTGTAATAAGGCGCGCTGTTTTTTTGAGATGGATATCAGAGGGGGCCGGCAGCTCAGTAGGTGGGGGGGGTGGTGTGAACTCTGAAAATATTAATTTTATAAAGAAAAACACCAAGCCAGGGGAGGCGGTTTTTATATTGGTTTCGGATTATGCTGATGGAATATATTACGCGGAGTCATCTACTTTGTCGGCTTTGGATATCGCTTCCTCAACGGATTGGTTTTTTATGAGTGATATAGACAAGGCGATGCACTCAATTGGTAATAATCACTCCTTTAAAGTGTTTGCTTATCCAGGGCAATACACTAAATTTAATGAGTCGTTTGGGCGTTATTATCGAGTGGCTGCGCGAGATGCTGAAACGGGTCTGGTTATGTATTTACCTGTTGTGCGAATATTGGAAACTGCTGGGGATTAAATTTATGTATACTACTCCGGCTTGGTTTTACTGGGGGTTATTTTTTTATCGAGCCTTCGTGAGGTTTAGTGCGAGGGTTTTTGGGCTTAAACTTTGATGAAATGTTTCATTTTCTATCATTATATTTCTTTTTTTTACCGATATGAGAAAACGCATCCGCCTCTGTCCGGTCTATTCCTGTGCTTGGGTTTTTGTGTGTGACTGTATTTATGTTGATACGGAGTCGCCGTGTCTGGCCTGCGGTCACTACTATGGGGACTACTCAAAATGCGCTGATCAAGCCACATGCACAGATGGCGTAGGTGGCACGGAGAATAGTTGCTCGCGTTTGGAATTAATTGACCTTCTGGAGTCTCTCCTACCCGTAAAGTTGGGTTACACCAAGTTGCCTTGGCGTCACAGCGATCAGAAATACTATGTCGCCTACAACACAAAGGCCGCCCGCCTCCTCGGTTGGAAACCGCGCGTCACCAAAGCCGTTGGCGTGGCTGCCACTTTGGATTGGGCTGCGTCGCTGGGTTAACTCCAAGCGAGTTCATGAAAATCCGCTGTTGGATACTCCTGCCTGCGATCTCGCTCACCTTGTTTGGCTGTTTCTTGGCGATTCGAGTCGGTCAGGCCGACAGCTCTTCGGATGCTTACAACCTCCATTGCGGCCTGATTGTTACCCTGGCGGTTGCGCTTGCCCTTTGGTTTCAGGTCGAGCCCAAGCCAGAAGATGCGCCATCAATTTCCACGGAAAAAATATCGCTCCGGGCTTGGGGTGGTCTCGTTATCCTTGCGGCAGCCGTGGCATGTTTCAGTGGCGTAGTCGGCATGAAGCAATTTGCCGGATTTGATCACAGTGCGCTGATCGACACCCCTTGGCGTATTTTAAACGGACAGCGTCCCTATCTGGATTTTCCGAGCACGCTTCCTGTCGGATTTTATCTCTCCGCTTATTATGCCTTCAAGTTGGGTGGTGTTGCCTGGTCTTCATTGGTTGGGATCAACAGCCTTTTTGCGGGCCTGACTTTTCTATGGATGGCCTGGCTGCTTGCGCGGTTGTTCGGCGTGCGTCCGAAAACATGGCTGCTCGCATTTTGCATCCAGGCCTGCACGACCATGCTGGCGGGCTATTGGTGGTATAATCCGGTCACCACGGTCATGGGCGCGGTCTTCTTTCTTTCCAGTGTAGTGTGGGTGAAAAACCCGGACTCTCGTCGGGTTTTAATTTCGTGGGGTGGCGCGCTGCTTCTCTTGGCTGCGTGCAAACCCAATATCGCAGGCCCGCTTATTGCGGGCGCCACTCTCATCCTGCTCTTCGATCCTGTTCTTCGTCGGCGAGTGATTCTTGCCGCCGCCTGTGCATTTATAGTCTTCGTGGCACTCCTCGCCCTGCATCGGATTGCACTGACCGACATGTTGGCGGGTTACCTGAGCGTGGCCTCGCGAGGTCTTTCCTCGCATCAATTCCTGCAGGATCTGGATCCCGGCGAGAAAGTGCTGTCGCTCGTATTTCTAGGACTGATCGTTGCGCCGCTGGCTTTGCTCATTCCCCGGGGCTTCCGGTTGAGTCGTGTCCAATGCCTGTGCTTGGTCGCCTTGGTTTGCGGCCTCTACGGCTTTGCTACCAACGGGGAAAGCAAACTGGTGGACATCCCGCTTGTTTTGCTTGCCGCGATGATTTGGACAAAGGAGGCGGGAAATCCTGTGCGCTCGACGGCTGTATCCGAAAAACTGCTTCCCTCCGTTGTTGTTGTTCAAAGCACGCTGGTCATGGCACTTGCTTTTTCAGGCATCGGGCTCGGCTGGTTGCGTCATCGGGTTAAACTCGCCGGCCAGGGCACGTTTTTTGAATACAGCCGGATATCACCGATTCCCGACGTTCCCTTCTTTGCGGGGCTGAAAGCCGGACCGGTCTTTCAATCCACCGTGGCCGAAGTGTCGGCGGCGATACAGCAGCACCCTGGGGCCAGCGTGTTTTTCGGTCCGCGAATGCAATGGGCCTACGCAGCGATGAACCGGCCCGCGCCAATCGATCAGCCCTCGTGGTGGCACCCGGGGGTTGCCTACAGGGCGGAGGATGATTCCCGCTATTTGGAAAATTGGCGCAATGCCCGCCATGATGTCCTTATTTTCATCAAAAATGATTACACCTACCTCTCGGTCGAATTCCGGCGTGAAATCGCCATCCGATACGACCGGGAAAACCACGCCGGTATCACGATTTATCTCCTGAAAAAGGAAGTGATCGGGAATAATCATCGTCTTTGATTCCGCGTCCATCTGCCTTTCGTATAACCCAATCATGATTCGCGTCGCCGACTACATTGTCCAAACCCTCGCCGAGCATGGCGTCCGTCATGTTTTCATGGTCACGGGCGGGGGAGCCATGCATCTCAACGATGCGTTTGGCCGCGCCAAAACCATGGAGGTTGTGTGCTGCCACCACGAACAAACCTGCGCGATGGCAGCGGAAAGCTACTTCCGCCTCACCAATCGGCTGGCCGCGGTTAACGTCACCACCGGTCCGGGCGGCACCAATGCCATCACCGGTGTTTATGGTGCCCATGTCGATTCGATGGCGATGATCGTCATCTCCGGCCAAGTGAAATGGGAAACGTGCGTGCGCAGCACCGGACTGCCGCTGCGCCAGCTCGGCGACCAAGAGATAGACATCGTGCGCATGGTTGAGTCCGTGACCAAATACGCGGTGGTCGTCCAATCCGCCGACTCCATACGCTATCATCTTGAGCGCGCACTCTACCTCGCCACTCACGGAAGGCCGGGTCCGGTCTGGCTGGATGTTCCTATCAATATTCAAGCAACCAAGGTCGATCCCGCTACGCT
>DATHXF010000085.1:0-7898 GCA_035459785.1 Rariglobus sp.
TCCAAGCTCATCGCCGACAACGAAAACCTCGCGCCCGACCAGAAAAAACAAGCTCTCGCCGACCTCGCCAAAAAAACCCGCGCCCAAGTCGTCTCCGCCCTCGGTGAAGAAGCCGCCGGCGTTTACATGAAGGGCAGCATGAACTGGCTCAACTCCGTCGAACAAGGCCAGCTCGTCACCTTCTCCGAAGATGGCCAGTTCACCGGCTCCCGCCAGATCCCCGCTCCCAAGAAACCCGCCGCCGTCGCCAAATAGCCCCTGTGCGCCTCATGAAACCCCTGCCCCTCCTTCTCGCCGCGTCGCTCGTCGCCAACGCCGCGCTGGTCACCATCACGCTCCGCAAAAACTCCGACGGCTCCGCCTCTTCGACCGCGGGCTCCCCGGCCGCTTCCGTCAAACCGCGCTCCGGCTCCTCTGTCGCCGCCGCCGACATCAAGCTACCCGCCGAATTCATCTCCGCCCTCAACGGCAACGACCCCGAAGTCCTCCGCGATCTGCTGCGCGCCGCCGGTTTCTCCGACGAAATGGTTCGCAGCATCGTCCAGATGCGCATCTGGAAAAAATACGAAGACCGCTTCAAAGCCCTTAATCCCCAGCAGCAGCCCGACCCCAACAAACCGTGGTGGAAGGACGATCGTAATCAGCAAAACCGCTGGAACAGCGGCATGACCAAAGCCCAGCGCGACGAACAACGCCGCCTGCAACGTGAGATCCAGGACGAGTCCGAGCGCCTCCTGGGTAAAGACGCCAATCAGAATCGCTGGCAGGACCAGCGCCTCGCCTTCCTCCCTTCCGAAAAACGCCAGGCCCTCCAGGACATCCAGCAAGATTACCAGGAGCTCATGAGCGAAATCCAGCAAGAGACCCAGGGCTTCCGACTTCCCTCCGACGCCGAAAAACTCCGCTTTCTCCAAGAAGAACAGAAACGCGACATCGCGGCTCTGATGACGCCTGACGAACTTCAGGCCTACGAACTGCGCAATTCCAACACCGCGAACCAGCTCCGGTGGAAGATGACCCAATACGACGCCACCGAACAGGAATACATCGCGATTTTTCCTCTTCAAAAAGCCTTCGACGAAAAATACAACCCCCAGAGCAACGACCCCTACGCCGAACAACCCGTCCGCGATCAAAATTTTTGGAAAGAGCGCCAGGAGGCCGAGAAGCAGCTTCAGGAACAGATCCGTGGACTCATCGGCGAGGAGCGCTACGTCGATTCCATCCGCCGTCAGGATCAGGACTGGCAGCAACTCGAAGCCGCCACCCGCCGCCTCGCGCTGCCCGCCGACACACCGCAAAAACTGTTCGCCGTGCGCGACAGCGTCGCGACTTCCGTCCAGCAGATCGCCGACAATCCCAACTTCACCGCCGAACAGAAAAAACAGGAGCTCGCCTCCATCGCCACCGCGACCCGCGACCAAGTCCGCGCCGCGTTGGGCGAAGAAGGCGCCCAAGCCTATTTCAAAAACAACGGCATGACCTGGCTCAAGGAACTCGACAAGGGCAACACCGTCACCTTCCGCAAGGACTCCCCCGGCTACAACACCAAGGCCCTTCCCAAGGACCCCAAGAAACCCGCCGCCAAATAGTCGCTGACGATAAATCTGCTCTGGCACCGGCCACCCCGTTTGCCGGCTCCATTCCATGCGCCTTCGCCGCTCCACCTTTATCATCATCGCCTCGCTGGCCGCCAACGCCGCGCTCATTGGCTACATCCTGCGTCATCTCGCCGCTCCACCCAACTCACTCGTCCGCTTTTCCACACCCACGGCCACCGGGCTTGATCACTCCGGCAAGCCGCCCGCCACCGACCTCGCCACCGCCTTCCAAAATCACGATCACGCCGCCCTCCGCGATCTCCTCAAAGCCGCCGGTTTCCCCGATGATCGTGTGCGCGAGATCGTCCAAAGAGAGATCTGGAAAAACTACTTCGCCCGCCACAAAGCCCTTGTCAGGCGCGACGCCACACCCTCCGCCAGCTGGTGGAAAAACAACCGCGACGAAGATGAACCGGATCCCGCCATCCACCGCGAGATCCGCAAACAACTCCGCGAACTCCAACGCGAGGCAGAAGCCGAATATCTTCACCTCCTCGGCCCAGACCTCGGTAATGACGAACACGTCGATGAAAAGCTGGCCTTTCTCTCCGTTGAAAAACGCCTCCAACTCCAACGAATCGAACAGGATTACGACGAACTAAAAAACGAGATCCACGCGGAAATCGACGGCTTCTCCACCCCGGCGGATGCCGCCAAGCTCCGCCTCCTCAAAGAAGAGCAGAAGCGCGACATCCTCGCCGTCATGTCGCCCGAAGAGCAAAAAGCCTACGATCTCCGTCTGTCGGAGACCGCCGAAAACCTTCGTTGGGAAATGACCAGGTTCAACGCGACCGAAGACGAATACCTTAAAATCTTCGCCCTCCAAAAGGCCTTCGATGAAAAATACGCCAGCCGCAACGACCCGTTCGGTAGCGGCTACGATGAAAACGCCCCGAAACCTGCTTGGTCCGAAGAGGAACGCTCCGCCGAAGAAGCCAAAATCAAGCAACAGATCCGGGCCTTGATCGGTGACGAGCGCTACGCCCTCTCCATCAAAAAAGAGGACTACGATTATCGTCAGCTCCAAGCCGCCACCCGCCGCTTCGACCTGCCTGCCGATACTCCCGACCGCATTTATTCCCTGCGCACCGCCGTAAGCAGCGCCGCCCTGCAGATCACCAACAACCCCGTTTTATCCCCGGAAACAAGAAAGCAGGCGCTCATCCAACTCGCCACGGAAACCCGCAACCAAGTCCGCGCCAACCTCGGCCCGGAAGTCGCCGAAGCCTACTTCAAAAACAACGGCATGAGTTGGCTGGGCACCCTCGAAGAAGGCCGCGCGGTGATCTTCTCCAAAGATGATTCAAGCTGGGAGCCCCACGAAGCCGCCGAAGCCGAACAGCCCCCCGTCATCAAAGTGGAGCCGGCTCACCTGAACCTGTAATGACAGCTCTCCGAGTATCCGACCAAACCAGCCGGTGTCTCCGCATAACGCGGCATCATCGGACCGCCAAATAGCGCGTCCTCTTCGCCAAGAAACGCAGGGCCGCGTTTTCCCGCTTAAACTAAACTGGGGGTGCCATGAGCACCGCCCGTTTTGTCCGCCCGCTCCTCGTCTTCGCCGCCGCTGCCACCGGCGCGATCGCAGCGTCCGCGCCGCCGTCTTCATGGTCGTTTCATCCCACTCTGGCCGGTCGCGTGGGCTACGATGACAACGTCTTCCTGCAAGACCGCTCTCCGCTGCTCCCCGGCGTGGTTTCCCCCGTGCCGGATCGCGCAGGTTCCTGGTTCGTCCGCACTTCGGCCACGCTCGACGCCACATGGAAAGTCTCGCCCGCCTTGCGCCTCGACCTCGGCTACGGCGCCGAACTCGTGCGCTACGACGAATTCTCTTCCGAAAACCACACCGATCACCACCTCGATCTCGGTCTCGGCGGCCGCTCCGGCGCGTGGAGTTATCAGTTCAAGACCAGCCTGCTCGTCGTCGATGGCGAAGACACTTCGCCCGTCTTCGGTCACGCCGGCGGCACGCCCGCCATCGGCGGCGCCGATGTCCGCGCACGCCGCGACCAGTTCAACGCCAAGCTGGGCGGCAACCTCACGCGTTCGTTCGACACGGGCTTCGTTCGCGCCGTCGGCAACGTGAACGCCCAGGATTTCCAGACCAAACATTCCGCCGCCACCGGCTACGCCAACTACGTGGACCGCTCCGAATGGACCGTCGGCCTCGAGGGCGGCCGCTATGTGCGCAAAGACTTCGCCGTGGTCGCCGGCGTGCGCGCCGGCGAACAGAAACAGGCCGATCTCCTCGGCCTCGCGCGCAACTATTCCAACACGCTCACTCGCTTCCTCGTCGGCGTCGAAGGTCGTCCGCGTTCCGACCTTCAGCTCGCCATCCTGGGCGGACCCGACCTGCGCCATTACAGCCGCGATGTCGCCGCCGGCTTCAACCGCACGCAAAGCGCCCGCTACCTGGAGGCTTCGGCCACGTGGACACCCCGCGCCGCCGACACCGTTACTTTCACCGCGAAGGATTATCTCTGGCTGTCCTCCGGCGGACGCTGCGCCTACCAAAACACCGCGGCCAACCTGAAGTGGAAGCACACCTTCAATGCCGACTGGAGCGCCTCGCTCGCCGCCGACACCCAGGTCGGCGACAGCCGCGATTACACCGTCACCGCCAGCCAGCGCTTCGATTGGATCTACACCGGCGTGGCTGGCGTGACGCGCAATCTCGGCACCAAGACCAAGCTCGACCTCGAACTCACCCGCGAATGGAGCGACTCGCCGATCGACGCCAAACCCGGCCGCGAATACACGCACTGGCTGGCCAGCGTCGGCGTGCGCCGCGTGTTCTAATCCCGGAGCCCCTACGATCTTCGTCGAGGCCAACCCGGCCTCACACCTGCGTCTTGAAATACGCGATCGTGCGCTTAAGGCCTTCCTCGAGCTGCACGGTCGGCGCCCAATTGTTCAGATACTTCTGAGCCAGCGTGATGTCCGGACGGCGCTGCTTCGGGTCATCCGACGGCAGCGGACGATACACGATCTTCGATTTGCCGCCGACGAGCTTTAACGTGAGCTCCGCCAGTTGCAACATCGTGAACTCGCCCGGGTTTCCGATGTTCACCGGACCCACGGTCTCCGTCTGGTTCATCAGCCGCACAAAGCCTTCGATCAAATCGTCCACGTAGCAGAACGAACGCGTCTGCAACCCGTCACCGTAAATCGTGATGTCTTCACCCCTCAGCGCCTGCACGATAAAGTTGGAAACCACGCGCCCGTCGTTCGGATGCATGCGCGGACCATACGTGTTAAAAATACGCACGATGCGGATATCGACCTTGTTCTCCCGATGGTAGTCAAAGAAGAGGGTCTCCGCCACGCGCTTGCCCTCATCATAACACGAACGTTTTCCGATGGGATTCACGTTGCCCCAATAGCTCTCCGGCTGCGGATGCACGCTCGGATCACCGTAAACCTCGCTCGTGCTCGCCTGAAACACACGCGCGCGCACACGCTTGGCCAGGCCAAGGCAGTTGATCGCGCCCATCACCGAGGTCTTGGTGGTTTTGATCGGATTGAACTGGTAGTGCGGCGGCGAGGCCGGGCACGCCAGATTGTAGATCTGGTCCACCTCGAACTTGAACGGATCGATCACATCATGCCGCACGAGTTCGAAGTCGGGACGCCCGTGGAGATGCGCGATGTTGGACTTCCGTCCCGTGAAAAAATTATCGAGACAGATCACGTCGTTGCCGTCCTTCAATAGACGATCGCAGAGGTGAGAACCCAGAAAACCCGCACCACCGGTAACAAGAATGCGCATGGACCGAGATTCGCCCCACCCCCCGCGCAAAGTCGAAACCAAAACATCCCCCTCCCATCAGGCTTTCCCCGATACTCTCCCACCCCCTCCCTCAGCAACGTCTCAAACCCAATTGTCACCTAATAGGTGACAATTGGGTTTGGCTTATTCCTGCCTCAATCCCTCGCGACGGCGTCCGCAAAATCGTCGTCGCCCTCTCGCGCCCTTTTGGTTCACGCTTTCCCTTCGTCCGTTCCCACCACGCCATGAGCCACGACTTCGATACCGTCCTTCAACGCCGCGCCACCGATTCGCAAAAGTGGCAGAAATATGCCGGCCAAGACATCCTCCCGCTCTGGGTGGCCGACATGGATTTCCGCTCGTCGCCCGCCATCCTCGCCGCCCTCCACGAGCGCGTCGAACACGGCATCTTCGGCTACGCCCGCCCCACCGCCTCGACGGTCTCCGCCGTCACCGACGCCCTCGCTTCGCGCTACGGCTGGACCATCGAACCTTCCTGGATCGTCTGGCTCCCCGGCCTCGTCTGCGGTCTCAACGTCACTTCCCAAGCCTTCGCCCAACCCGGCGAGGAAGTCCTCACGCTCACTCCGGTTTATCCTCCGTTCATGAGCGCGCCCAAGAACAGCGGACGCGTCTCGGTCACGGTTCCCTTCGTCCTCAACACTACGGACAAAGCCACTCGCTGGGACATCGATTGGGACGCCCTCGAACGCGCGGTCACGCCGAAGACGAAACTCTTCTTCCTCTGCAACCCGCACAACCCGCTCGCCCGCGTCTGGCGTCGCGACGAACTCGTGCGCCTCGGTGAATTCTGCGCCCGTCACAACCTCGTCCTCTGCTCCGACGAGATCCATTGCGACCTCATCCTCGATGAAACGCTCCCGCACATTCCCACCGCCACGCTCTCGCCCGAGATAGCCGCGCTCAGCGTCACGCTCATGGCCCCGAGCAAGACCTACAACGTCCCCGGCCTCGGCACTTCGTTCGCCGTGATTCCCGACGCCGCCCTCCGCGCCAAGTTCGTGCGCGCCACCGCCGGCATCGTCGCCGAGGTCACCACGCTCGGCTTCGCCGCGTGCGAAGCCGCCTACCGCGACAGCGAACCGTGGCGCCAGGACCTGCTCGCCTACCTGCGCGGCAACCGCGATTTCATCATCGATTTCCTCGCCCGCGAACTCCCCAGCCTGCATATCGCCGCGCCTGTCGAGGCAACCTACCTCGCGTGGATCAACATCGAGTCGCTCAACCTCGCCGACCCCATCGCCCACTTCGAAAAGCACGGCGTCGGCCTGAGCGAATGCGCCTTCTTCGGCGCCAAACGCGGCAGCCACGTGCGCCTCAACTTCGGCTGCCCCCGTGCGACGCTCGCCGAGGCGCTGCGCCGCATGAAGGCCGCCGTCGCCGCGCTGTAGGGCGTGAGGCCGCTCGCGGATTAGCTCACTTCGCGCCTGACAGCGCCGCGCCCACGATCCCTGCTTCGTTCAAAAACGCCGCCGGCACGATGGGTGTGCGAATTTTCAGATACTTAAACCATTTGTCGTGATCGGCGCTGATGCCGCCACCGACGATGATTAACTCGGGACACAAAATCGTCTCCAACTGGTTGAGATAGTCGCTCACCTTGTGCGCCCACTTTTTATAGGAGAGCTTTTTGCGATCCTTCACCGATCCGGCCACGGACTTTTCCGCCGACTTTCCGTGGAACTTCAGGTGTCCAAGCTCGCTGTTCGGATAGAGGATGCCATCGACGAACAACGCGCTGCCCACGCCGGTTCCGAACGTGAGCAACAACACCGTGCCCTTGCGTTCCTTGCCCTCGCCAAAACGCACCTCGGCCGCACCTGCCGCGTCCGCATCGTTGACGAGCCCCACATGCATCCCGACGGCTTTGCTAAAGAACTTCTCTGCATCAAGACCGATGAAGTCCTTGTGCAGATTCGCCGACGTGCGGATGACGCCGCTCTGCACCACTCCAGGGAACCCGATGCCTATCGGCCCCTTCCATTTGAAGTGCGCGGCGAGTTCCCTGATCGCCGCCGCCATTTCCTTCGGCGCAAGCGCTTTCGGCGTGGCGATGCGATACCGCTCCGCCAGCAGCTTGCCCGTCTTGATGTTAACCGGCGCTCCCTTGAGCGCCGACCCGCCGATATCGATTCCGAGAACGTTCATGTGTGGATGTGTGTGAAAAATTAAACGCAGGCTCAGTTCTTGCAGCCGCACTCGCCGCTGCCGCAACCGCCTTCGCCCTGATGCGCGTGGCCGTGCGTGAGCTCTTCCTCGCTCGCGGCGCGCACGCCGACGACTTCGACTTCAAACACCAGATCGACACCCGCCAGCGGATGATTCGCATCCAACATGACATGGTCGCCATCGACTTCGACGACGCGCACGATCGGCGCAAACTGGTCCTCGCCCGCGCGAAACTGGTCGCCAGGGTTCAAGTCGCCCTCGACCGGCAGCAACGACTTCAATACGCGCTGCACCTGCTCCTTGTCATAGTCGCCATAAGCCTTCGCCGCCGGCACATT
>DATHXF010000086.1:0-21690 GCA_035459785.1 Rariglobus sp.
CAACCCGCCCACTTGTTCTTTCAACTGCCGCCGCGCGACTTCCCGAGGCCCCGGCAACAGATCGTGGCTCAGCCACGCCAGCCCCAGGAACCGTTCCTCCGCATCCGCCGATTTCGCCAGCCTCCTGGCCAGCCGGCCCCACGCCTGCGACGAGCGCGACGACACCCGGCCCATCTGCGCATCGCCCACCTTGTGCACGCCCGACCACACCGGGTGCCCCGCCATCGCCGGCTTCTCGGACCGCGCCAGGTGCAACACCCGCAACACCTCCTCTTGAAAGCGCGCCTCGTTCGGCTCCCACCAGGGCAACAACCGGCAGCGGATCACCAGCAACGTATGGTAGGTCGTCGCAAACCCGCCCGCCTTCGCCGTCGCCAATGCCTCGGCATTCACCGCCAGCAGGCGTCCGCGCAACGCATTCAACTCCGTGCCATGTTTGCCCTGATATGAAAGCGCCTCGCCCAATTGCAGCGGCAGCGTCGCCGCATCCCAAACCCCGCCCGCCAGCCAGCGATCATAATCCTGCCCGCCGAAATTTTTGTCCGTCCGGTGCAGCGTCCGCGCATACCACTCGATCATCCCTTCCGCTTGCTCCACGTAATCCTCAAACGTCAGTTCCTCCCGTGCGGATGTCCCCGGTTCTCCCAAAATCAGCGGCGCGCACTCCGCCTCCACCCGCTCGCGGGTTCTTGCGGGCGGTTGCAGGTTATAGGTGCGCTCCGTCAGCGCCTCGTGTGGCAACATCATCCGCCTCACCGCGGTTTCCACCCGCTGGCGCAGCACCGCGTCATCCTGCAAACCCAGCGCCCACGCCGCCTCCGCCGTCACCTGCGCCTCGCCCCACAACCGGCGCTTCGAAAACTCCCTGCTCTTTTCAAAAAAAGCCGCCGCTTCCGCCTCCGGCTTCCAGTCGCCGCCGCCCGTCACCGCGATCAATCCGGCGATCTCCGCCGCCGCCGACCGCACCAACGCGACCGGATCTTTGGCCGCCCCTTTTTTTCGCACCGTGTTGGTCGCGCCACCCGCGCTCGTTTCCACTTTCAAGTTCAAGGTATTCTCTGCTTCCCGCCTGCCGTCGTGCTCGATCACTTCAACCGAACCCGAGATCAGCCGGCTGCTGGCCAAAAGCGTCCGGTTCGTGTCGTCCGCCTCCACCCGCAGGCGGTCCAGCTCCCGTCGCTCCACCAAAAACACTCCCGGCAGCCGCGCCAACTGCGCCGACAACAGCAGCGTCAGACGTCGCTCCGTTTCCCGCGCCGTCGGCCCCGTGGTGGACGCCGTCAACGGCACCACCGCCACCAGCTTCGCCTCGCCCGGCCCCATGAATATCCGTGGTCCATCCGCCACCACCTGGCTCACCATCGTGTCCACCCAACTTTCCAACGCCGTCGCATCCCACGCCGTCACCTGCAGCGACGTCACCAAACCCGTAGCCACGCTTACCACCCGCGTTTCCAGAATGGAGGACTCCCCCTGACGGTTAAGTTGCAACACCACCAACGCATCCGCTCCGAGCAATCCACCCAGCCGCTTGTTTTCCGACGGACTCCTGCCGAATCCTTCGATCAACGCCCGTTCTCCCGCGATCCGTCGCACATCTGCACGCTCCAAAACCGTCGCACCCGCCAACCCCGACAACTGCACCGACAGCAACGCCTCCGCGTTTTCCACCCCCGGTGAAAGCGGCACGATTGCCAGCTTCGTAGGCCGCGCCAGTTCACGCACGATCGTCGCCGCGCCACCTGCGGCCACGGGTGCTCCGCTCGCCAGCATCGCCGTCAGCTCCTCCTCCACCATACCGCTCTTCCGCATTTGCCGGCCGGGTCCCGTCTTCTCCGCGATGCGCTCCTTGAATGAAAACGCCCCCGGCTCCGGTGCTCCCGCCTTTCGCAACAACTGGAAACTCGTTTCATCCCCCAGCAGATCCGCCCAGCGAATCGCCAGATTCTCCAGCCCGTCCGCCTTCGCTCCGCGTTTCAACAACACCGCCACCGCCTCCGGCTCACCCTTGATCACCGTCGTCACCAAAGGCGTCACCCGATAACCCGCCGACCAGCTCTTCTCATCCGCCAGTCGCAGGCTCGTCGCATCCACTGCGGCCCCTCGGTCCAGTAACCGTTGCATGATCGCCACGTCACCCTGACCCGCCGCCCTCACCAGCGCGGTCACTCCGTTCCATTGCCGATCCAACGACGGAAGATTGAGCGCCAAAACATAGTCCACGCACTCAAGCCGTCCGCTCGCCACAGCCAGGCTCAACGCCCGCGTCCCGCCATCCGTGCCTCGCAAGGAAAACCCCAGCCGCTCCAATTCCTTCACCGCGTCGAGCTGCCCGTGTTCCAACCCACCCGCCCAGCTCTCGTTTTTCCTGAGCAACTCCGCCCGCTCCGCCTCCGTCAACCTCGCCCAAATCTTCAACAAACTGTCCTTGTCTCCAAACGTGCCCGCCCACGCCAACGGAGTCTGGCCGTCCATCACCGCCACCAGATTCACTCCGCGCTCGATCAACACCGCCGCCGTCTCCGGCCGCCCCGCCTGCATCGCATGAAAAAGCGCAGTCCGCTGCACCGGCTTGGGCGTCCCCGGCCTGGGCGTTGGCCAACCATCCACCCGGTTGATGTCCGCGCCCTCATCCAGCGCCCGGTTCACCCCCGCGACATCACCCAGCCGCGCCGCGTCCACCAACTTAACAAACAAGGCCGTCTCCGGCGTATCCTTCTGCTCGGCCGCCCTAGCCTCCGTGACCGCCCCCATCGCAACCGCCAACGCGCCAAGTTGAAAAAAACGAAGGATTCTAAACATAAGGATTTTCAGAGGTCACCGGCGCGGGTTGGCAGGCTTGAATAGTCTATTAGGTAGCAATGAAGACGATCCATCTCGTGAATTCATTGGAAGAATCTTCAAAAAAATGAATCCCTTTGCCTCCACTGCTTGCGAACGTCCGTTCCACCGATAACTAGTCTCAGCAGCACTTTTCCGGCTACCCGCTATTTTCCCACTCATGAGCTCCAAAGAACGCATCCTCTCCCGCGACGTCACCGCCACCCAGATTCCCTCGGGTGACAAACACACGCTCTTCTCCGGCGCGAAGCTCTTCATCCACCAGACGCTCGGCGGCAGCTTCACGGTGCAGACCGACTTCGGACTCTTCCGCATCGACGGCAAGGACGGCGACGCAATCGGCGAGCAAGTCATCACCGACACAGTTTCCTCCGCCACGCTCGCCGACGGCGCGCCCGATCCCGAAGCCGTCTGGGACCAGCTCAAGAAAGTTTACGACCCCGAGATCCCCGTGAACATCGTCGACCTCGGCCTCGTTTACTCGATGGATGTCACCAAGTCCGAAGCCCCCGAAGGCGGCTATAAAGTGGATGTCGCCATGACCCTCACCGCCCCCGGCTGCGGCATGGGCCCCGCCATCGCCGAAGACGCCAAAGGCAAAATCCTCCTCGTCCCCGGCGTCGCCACCGCTGACGTCCGCATCACGTGGGAGCCGGCCTGGAATCAGTCGATGATCAGCGAGGAAGGCAAAATGAAGCTCGGCCTCATTTAACGCCCGTTTCGCTTCCTCATTCTTGAAGACCCGACGACCCCGTCGGGTCTTTTTTATGTCCGCGCCGCGGCCTTCGCCGCCTTGAGCGCACTCGCCGCCGCCGCGTAACCGCCGCCCGCACCATCCACAAAATGGAAGTGCTGACGCCCTCGCACAAACACCAGACACGTCATCCGGCATTCCTCCGACACCTCGAGCCCATACCAAATCCGTCCTTCCTTCACTGCTGCATCGAGCTTCGCGCGCAGCCGCTCCACCGCCTCCGGCCCCGCCGCCGCCACCATGCGCAGCGCATCGTCCAGTTTCTCAAAATCCGTGTTCGCCGCCGCATCATCCTTGTAGCGCCCCCAATCCGCGCCGGCGAACTTCACCTTCCGCGCCATGATCAGACGCCCCATCGCCGTCTCAAACCGCACCACCCACCGCGTCCACCACGGCGGATTCATTCGTCCCGCATGCACACGCGCCTCCGCTTCGAGTTCCGACGCATGCTGCGCGAGTTTCAACGTCCCCGCCGACACCGGCCTGCGCTCCATCACCGAACCGAGCGCCGCCTCCACTTCCCGCAACACCACCGCCAGCTCCGCCCTTCCCTCGTCTCCTTTTTTCCGCGGCTCCACAATCAACGCCGCCACTCCACCCTGCACCGGCCGCACGCCCTGCCAGCGACACTCCAACCCGCCGAAATCCGCTTCGTCATCGCCTTCGTTTCCATCAACGAGGTCAACCCGCGCATCGCCCGCCTTGAGCCAGGCGTCGGCCAGCGCCGCCGCCCCGCCCATGAACGCCGCCTGGTGAAACCCGTCCGACATCCGCACGCGCCCCACGCGTAATTCCTCCCCCGCCTCGCGCAACGCCCGCACCGGCACCAGTCCCGCGCGCATCTCCAGTCCGAGCGCTTCGCGAGCCATCCGCACCGTTCCCACCAACGCCGCTTTCGCCGCGTCACGGTCGGTCCCGCCAACCAGCAGCATCGCCCCGTCTCCGCCAAAAATAAACGGCAGGTCCTCGCGCCGACACGCGTTGAGCACCGCCGTGATGCACGCCGCCCCGGCCAGGTTCACGTCCTTATACTTCCCGTCCGCGATGGCTTTCGTGGACATGCGCACATCGGCGCACACCAGCCACGTGCCGTCTGGCACCGGCTCAAGTCGGCCTCCACGCAACAAAGCCGCCAACCCCGCGCTCTCCGGAAGATTCTCGTAAAAGCGCGATGTCATGGTGCCGGTCCGCCAACGCCGCGCCGCCTTGTCCGTCACATCGGATCCGGCCGGCGCAGTTTTTAACCCAGACCTCAGATATGCTTCGAATCGTCGGCGTCCTTTTTGACGTAGCCCGTCTCCTGACGCTGATGGTTCACCGCGTTCTTCTTTAGATACGCCGCGTAAACATCCTCGGCGGTCATGCCGAGCGTCTGCGCCAGCGACACGAGAAAGTGAAACAGGTCCACGACTTCGACCTTCGCGTTCTGCTCGTCGAACTTCTGGTATTTCGCCCACCACTTCCACGGCACGCTGTCGATCAGTTCGGCCGTTTCCTGCTGCATCGCGCGCGTGTAGTTGAGAATCCACTTGGTCTTCTCTTCCTCGGTGGCGGGCGGCAACACGACGCCGATACGCGCATTGAGCGCCTCTTGCATGCGGAAAATTTCTTCGAGCTTGTCCATGTGCGCAGGCTTGGCGGACGCGCCGCGCGGATCAAGTGGCAATTGGCGCCGCCGCCTCCGCCCAGTCCCACTGCGTCATGTTGTGAAAATCAGCCGCGCTCAACTTCGCCGTGGCCGACATCACCGGCTTGTTCCGCCCGGGCTGATAGTCATACCGGCTGAAACAATATTTAAAGCGCCGCGAACCGTCCTCACGCGGCAGGTCGAGCACCCGCGCGAGCGGGATGCGCATGGCAACCTCCCACTCCGTGCGCTCCGCATTGACCCGCGCCGCGCTCTCGAACCGGCTCTCTGCGATCGCCCAATGTTTGTGCCCCCGTTTCTCAAAAAACGATGCCCGGCTCGGGAAAAACAACTGCAGCCGGCAATTCTCCGGCGTCACATGAAACTCGTGATACCCCGGCCGTCCCTCCGCCTGGAAAAAGAACTCCAACACATCGCCGGTCATCCAAGTCGGCTCGTTCCATTGAACGGCCCGATTCGCCGGCTGGTTATCGCGCAACACCGCATACACCGCCAGCTCGCCACCCACGATTCCCATCCAGATCTGCCCGGACTGAAAATCGGCCTCGACCGGCACCTTCCACGCCTGCGCTAGTTCCCTCATCACGCCATTCCGCAAGGCCTCGGCCGTCGCCGGCCAATCGCCCAAGGCAAACTCCGGCACCGCCGGAATCACACACGTCATCAAGGTCGTCGTAGGGTCGCTCATTGCTGATAATGAAAAATAGAGCCCTCGTTCG
This sequence comes from Rariglobus sp., assembly GCA_035459785.1. Classification (GTDB taxonomy): domain Bacteria; phylum Verrucomicrobiota; class Verrucomicrobiia; order Opitutales; family Opitutaceae; genus Rariglobus. The sequence goes on from DATHXF010000086.1 coordinate 5,963, forward strand.
TTCCTGAAACTCACCGGAACCGCAAGCCGTCAACCGCCCCGCCTGCATCAAATTAGCAGTTGCCCCCGAAGCACAAACGGACGACTTTGGGGCCTTGTTGCCTGCGTAGAGCGCTCACGCGCCCCGCGGCGACAGCTCCCTCGCAGCCCCGCCCTACGCGGTGAGCGCGAGTTTAACCCACAGATAAACAAAGACATGTCAGATACATCCACGTCCGGCAGCACGCCTCCCGAGGCCCCTGCCGCGACCGCCGGTGCGCCCACAGCGCCCGCCGCCGATTGGGGCACCGCTTCCGGTGCCAATCGCGGCTCGGGCCTCGCGCGCGGCAAACGCGTCAGCACCCCGGCCGCCCCTGCGGCCCCCGCCAGCAACACCGCCGCCTCCGGCGCCTACCAACCCTCCGCCATTCAGGTCCTGAAGGCGGAGACGGAATATCAGAACCCGTTCGCCTCGGCGGACGTCGCTCCGTCCACCCCTGCACCCGTCGCCGCGGCTCCTGCCGCCGCGACCCCGGCTGCTCCGGTTGTTGCCAGCACCCCCGCGGAGGCCCCGGCCCCCGCTTTGATCAAGCCCACTGCTCCCGCCCCCAAGGCCGAGCTCAACATCCTCCCTCCTGCCGAGGTGAAGCACCCCTCCCAAAGCTGGGAGACGCCCGCCTTCCCCTACGAGGGCAACAAACCCGCCGCCGCGAGTTCGACTCCCGTCGCTCAGTCCCTCGCGGGCGAGCGTCCGTTGTTCCGCCCGGTGCGTCGCAGTGATGTCCCCATGCTCGACTCCGCTCCCAACGCGAGCGGCAAGAGCCCCGGCATCCCCGCTCCGCCCAAATACGGTGGCCAGCGCACCCAGCGCGGCAACGGTGGCGGCAACCGCCAGCAGCAACGCGACGGTCGTCCCCAGCAGCCCCGTGGCAACCGCCGCGACGGCGGCAACCGCAACCGTCCCGCCGGCCCAGCCGACCAGGCTCCGTCTGCTCCTCACACGCCGGTTTCCGGTGGCCAACAGCAGCCGTCTGCCAACAAGAAACCCGCCGGCCTCTTCGGCTGGGTCAAGGGTCTCTTCGGCACCGCCGCTCCCGAGCCCGGCAAACCCGCCCAACCCGGCGCTCACCCCCAGCCGTTCGTCGGCGGTGGCGGTGAACCCCGCACCGAGGGCGGCCCCCGCCGTCGTCGTCGTCGCGGTGGTCGCGGTCGCTCCGGCGGCGGCGGTCAGGGCAACCCGCAGGGTGGCCCCGCAGGTGGTCCCCAGACTCCCGGCGCTCCTCACGCCCAAAGCCACGGCCAGGGTCATCCCTCGCACGGCCACGGTGGCGGCGAACATCGCCCGCAAGGTCAGGGTCAAGGCGGCGGCGGACGCCGTCGTCGTGGCGGTCGCGGTCGCTCCGGCGGCGGTGGTGGTGGCCAAGGCGGACAAGGTGGTCAGGGCGGCGGCCATCGCCATGAAGGCGGCGGCTCCGGCATTCCTCCCTCCGCTTAATCCGAGTTAAACCTTGCCAAGGGCGCACGCGCCCCGCGCATTTCAAAGGCGTTCGTTTCACCACGAACGCCTTTTTTTGCGCCCTCTTTCCGAGCTCCCAACCTCTCAACTCTCAGCTCTCAACTTTCCAGATGTCCGATCTCATCGTCCATGGCGGCAAACCCCTCACCGGCACCATCACGCCCTCGGGCAATAAAAACTCCGTCCTCCCGATTTTCTGCGCCACGTTGCTCACCGACGAGCCCGTCACCTTGCGCAATGTCCCCGACATCACCGACCTCAACAAACTGGTCGCCTTCTTCCAGTCGCAGGGCTCCGAAATCTCCTGGAACCGTGACACCGCCGAGATGCGCGTCTGCCACGCCACTTTTAAGAGCAACCTTGAGAACGACGAGCTCCCGCAGGACATGCGCTCCACCGTCCTGCTCTATCCCGCCCTCCTCAACCGTCTCCGCCAGATCGCCATTCAGGCCAACACCAAGGGATGCTCACTCGGCGTCCGCGAGATCGACCCGCACCTCGAGATTCTCTCCGTCCTCGGTGCTATCGTGAACGAGGGCGACCCGCTCGTCATCGCACTCCCCAAGGGTTTCAAAGGCGCCCGCCACTGGTGCGACTACATGTCCGTCACCGTCACCGAAAACTTCGCGATGGCCGCCGCCCTCGCCGAGGGCGAATCCACCCTCATCAACGCCGCCAGCGAACCGCACGTGCAGGACCTCTGCGCCGCCCTCGTCGCCATGGGCGCCAAGATCGACGGACTCGGCACCTCGATGCTCAAGATCACCGGCGTTGAAAAGCTCCACGGCGCCGACATCACCATCAACTCCGACTACCACGAGATCGTCACCTTCCTCGCCCTCGGAGCGATCACCGGCGGCGAAGTCCGCGTGAACAAAGCTCTCCCGCACCACTTCGATCTCATCGCCCGCGCCTTCAAAAAACTCGGCGTCATCATCGAGCACGAGGGCGACACCGTGATCGTCCGTCGCGGACAAAAGCTCGTCATCGAAACCCCGTTCACGACCAACCTGCTCCCGAAAATCGAAGCCGCCCCGTGGCCGTATTTCTCCGTCGATCTTTTGCCGCTCATGATCGCCCTCAGCGTCCGCTGCGAAGGCACGATCCATTTCTGGAACAAGGTTTACGAAAACGGTTTTTCCTGGATTCCCGAGCTGGCCAAATTCGGAGCCCACGCCCTCGTAAGCGACCCGCACCGCCTCGTCGTTTTTGGAAACAAGCCGCTGCGTCCGGCTGTAGTTGATTCGCCCTACATCATCCGCGCCGCCGTCGCCCTCTACATGGTCGCCGCCGCTATCCCGGGTCAGTCCGTCGTCCGTCACGCCGAGATCATCAAACGCGCCCACCCCCGCTTCGTAGAAAACCTCCGCACACTCGGCGCCGAAGTGGAATGGAAGTAAGGAAAGATCATTTATAGGGAACTCAGGAAATCAGGAAAAAATCCTCCGCTTCCGTTCCTGACTTCCTGAGTTCCCCATAAAAAATTTCAATGCCTGCTCCCGAAAACAACAAAGGCCTCGGCTACATCACCAGCACGCTCGCCACGCCCGTCACCTCCGCCGAGGCCGCGCTGCGCCCGCTCTCCTTCGCCGACTTCACCGGACAACCCAAGACCGTCGAACGTCTCCAAGTGATGGTCGGCGCCGCCAAACGCCGCGGCGATCCGCTCAATCACATCCTGCTCTCCGGCCCTCCCGGCCTCGGCAAGACCACGCTCAGCTTCATCCTCGGCCACGAGATGGGCCGCAATGTCCGCGTCACCTCCGGCCCCGTCATCGAAAAGGCCTCCGACCTCGCCGGTCTCCTCACGTCGCTCGAAGAAGGCGACCTGCTCTTCATCGACGAGATCCACCGCATCTCCAAAACCGTCGAGGAATACCTCTACTCCGCGATGGAGGACTTCCGTCTCGATATCATGATCGACCAGGGCCCCAACGCCCGCTCGGTCCGCCTCACGATCCCGCGCTTCACGCTCATCGGCGCCACCACCCGCGCCGGCCTGCTCACCGCGCCGCTGCGCTCGCGCTTCACGCTCCAGACGCGCCTCGACTACTACGACATCCCGACGCTCATCGGCATCGTCACGCGCAGCTGCGGACTCCTCAACGTCGCCATCGACGCCGGCGGCGCCAAGGAAATCGCCACCCGCTCCCGCGGCACGCCCCGCATCGCGAATAACCTCATCAATTTCTGCCGCGACTACGCGCAGGAACGCGCCAAGGGGAAAATCACCCAGCCCACCGCCGCCGCCGCGCTCGAGCTCCTCGAAATCGACGCCGCCGGACTCGACGAGATGGACAAACGCGTCCTCCGCATCATGGCCGAAAACTACAAAGGCGGTCCGGTCGGCCTCGGCACCATCGCCATCGCCGTCGGCGAAGAATCCGAAACCCTCGAAGAAGTCCACGAGCCCTTCCTCATCCAGGAAGGCTACCTCCAGCGCACCCCGCAGGGCCGCATGCTCACACCCAAAGGCTACCACGCCATCGGCATTAAGTCCGCCACCGGCGACCAAGGCTCCCTGCTCTAAGGTCAGTCCGCCGCCCGCAGACACCGGCGCACGGTGTCCACCAACAGCCGCACCGTATCCACTCCACTCGGATCACGCAGACGGTTTCTCGCAAACCCGACCGCCAGCCCGTAATCCAAATCCGCAAACCCCAGCGATCCGCCATACCCTCCGTGGCCAAAACACGTCGGGCGCGTCCCCATCGCCGCACCTGCTTCGCCCAATCCATATCCGAGCCCGCGCGGTCCCATTGTCGTCGGCACCGCCTTGTCCACCTGTTCCAGCGTCAGTGCCACCCATGCCGGCGTGAGCAACTCAACGCCGTCCACGCCGCCCGGACACAACGCCGCGTAATGCCGCGCCAGATCGCGCGCCGTCATAATCCCGTTCGACGCCGGGATGCACGCCCTCCGCACATCCGCCCGGTTCATAAAATGATGAAGCGGCTGCACCCAGTTCGGAATCGACTGCGGATAATCCACCTCGGGGAAATTCCCTTCCGGTCCGAGCTCCTCAAGCACCGCGACGCGTGACTCCACCGCGCCGGGAATACCGATGAATGTGTTTTTCAAACCCAACGGCACACGAATCTCCTCCTCCAACAACTGCTCGAACGTCTTGCCCGTTGCCCGGCACGCCATGCCGCCGAGAATCCATCCCTGCGTGATCGCGTGATACTCCCGCTGCGAACCCGGCGCCCACGCCGGCGCCATCCCTGCCATCTCCGCGCACACCGCATCCCAGTCGCACATCCGGTCATAGCCGAGTTTCGGCGATATCAGGTGCAAACCTGCCGTGTGGTTGAGCACATGCTTCAACGTTACTCCCTCCTTCCCGTTCGACGCGAACTCCGGCCACACGCTCGCGACCGCCTGCTCGTAGGCCAGCACGCCCCGCTCCACCAACCGGTGTATCAGCGTCGCGGTTACACCTTTCCCGCACGAAAAAACCGGGAACAATGTATCGCCCATCACCTTGGTTTCACCCGCCGGATCCACGCGGCCTGCGACCGCATCGACAACCCGCTCGCCGCGAAAATAAACCGTGGCCTGCAAACCGCACTCCTTGTCCTCCGCAACGAGGCGGTCGAACAACTGCTGCACTTCGCTTTGCACATAGGATGATTTCATGGGGAGGTGGGCCCGTTCTGAAGCGCCCGGCACCTTCCGTCGATTGCATCCTTTGGCAATCAGCCAGTCTTCAAATCTTGGCCGGCGCCTTGCCCGGATGGTGTCCCTTGCATCCGAAGTTATACGTTACCACCGCGTCAATCAGGTGAATGGCCCCCACCATCCCGATAAAAAACGCCCAAAAACTCGCACTCAACGGATGCCCGTCAGTATGGGAAAGCTCCTCTTGTAGCGGCCTGATCACAAAGACCACCCAGAGCATCGCCGCACCGATCATCTCAAACACGGCGAACCACCGGTGTCCCAGATACCAGTTGCCCAATCCAGGCAATCCGAACGACAGCAACGCAGCCGTGCTTGCCGCCTTGATTCCCCCGCCGCAGCGCACACACGCGCGCGGCCGCCCCGGCAGCGCCGTGTAGCAATGCGGACACAGGTGCACCAAGCCGTCGGACGCCGCACTCAGCCCGGACGCAGCCTCGTCCGCATTTCCAGGTATCATCTTCGAGAGAAACTCACGCAGAAACTTTCGATCGGCCCGTGGCACACCGGAAAACCGGTGCGTCTTCCCGTTGGCCAGCTTCACCTCACAGAATCCGCTCCACGTGGAGCTCAGCTTGCGAATGGCACCATAGGACAGCTCGCTGACCAGTGCGTGCGGTTTCGAAAAAATTCCGATATGCACAAGGATCACCCGTTCCGTGGTGAACACCAGCGCGCGTAGGTTGATGTGATACGCCACCGCATGCCCGGCAAAAAACCGCTCGGCCTTGCTGGCCATCGAGCCCTTGGTAACAAAACACACCTTCTCCCCCGGATGCAGAATCCTCGTCAGCTTCGCATCGAGTTTTTTCAAAAGCCTGAGTCTCGCCGCCGCGCGTCGACGCGCATACCAGCCTTCGCCTTTCATCAAGGTGCTAAAATCGTAAATAGCCGCATCTCCGTTTCCCTCCGGCAAATCAGCGGGGCCGCCGGCCGCATTGAGCGTAATCATGTTACACCAGCAAACACACTCCTCCGCACGGCACGCGTCCAATAAAATAATCCGAGAAGTCGCTTTTGACTATGTGTTTAAAACTCCAACATCCCCTATCCTGCCGCCGGCGGCTCGGATATCTTTTCGGGCCCAGCCTGAAGATACCCACGCAGGATTTCGTAGAAGGGCTTGTCACCGATCTGCTTCTTAACTTCCAGCCACTCAAACAACGCTTGCTGCGGAGTCGTATCGTAAGGTTTCAAGGCTTGGCAGGCCTCGACATGGCTCGCCACCGCCGCCGTTACCGTCGTGTCGAATGGCTTCAACGCTGTGGCCGCCGCCACGTAATCATCGATCACCTCGCGAAACTTCAACCCGCGCGGCTGCAACTTCAGAGCCGCGTAATTCACGTCCTTCGAATTGATGAACGGCGTGTGCATTCCAAACGGATTCACCGTCAGCCCCTGCCCCGCCAGCGACGCAACGCGCAGTCTCTCCTCGATCACCGTCGTCTCGAGCACCGCTTCTTCCTCGCTCGCAAAACTGGCGTCACGATTTTCCCCGCCTTCCGCCCATTTCAAGTGATAAACCGCAGAACCTCGGTAATTGATTTTATAGAGAGTAACGGGTGATTCAGAGTTCAGGTTCATGATGAGCGAGGGTTGGACCGCCTTCTTTTGCAAACAGCTAACCAGCAGCAGCCGTGCCACGACACCAACCATCGCAAGCATCTCCTCGCCCCCGGACCCAGAGTGAGTAGTCTGCACCTTTCATGACGCCTTTCTCGACGATCCTTACGCACCCCGGCGGTGCCCACAAAGACGAGTTTCTCGCCTGCAGCGTGCTCCTTGCCGTGCAACCCGCTCCAATCCTTCGTCGTGAACCCACGTCCTCCGACCTGGCAGATCCGTCCGTGGCCGTCATCGATGTCGGCCACTCCCACGATCCCGCGCTCAACAACTTCGATCATCATCAACTCCCGCGCGACCACGTTCCCACCTGTTCGCTCTCGCTCGTGCTGCAACACCTCGGTCTCTACGAGGACGCCCGCCAGTTCTGCGACTGGCTCGAACCCGCCGAGTGGTTCGACTGTCGCGGCCCCATGGACACCGCCCGCTGGCTGGGCGTCGAACGCAACGTCATCGGCCGGCTCCACTCGCCCATCGACGGCACGCTGCTCCGTCGTTTCGCCCTCGCCTCGCAACTCTCTCCCGGCGACCCGCTCTGGGAAATGATGCGCCTGATCGGCGAAGACCTGCTCACCTACGTGCGCTCCCTGCGCGAACGTCTCGATTTCATCGGACGCCACGCACAACTCTGGACGCTCGACGACGTCACCGGCTCGCCCTCCGCGCTCTTCCTTCCGCGCACCGATCCGCTGCCCGACGATCCCTCGGCCGCCATTGAACGTTACGTCGAAAGCCGCGGACTCGGCGAACGCGTCATCGCCCTCATCTCCCCCGACCGCCGCAGCAATGGCTACGGACTGTCCCGGCATCGCGACAACGCGCGCCTCGATTTCACCCGCATCAGCGGCGAGACCGACGTCCACTTCGCCCATGCCCGCGGTTTCGTCGCCAAAACCTCCGCCACCGAACCCGACCGTCTGCGTCACCTGCTGCGCGTGGCCATTGTTTAAAACCGCCTCTCCCCACCATGAACCCCATCCGATTGCTCCTCGGTTTGTTCGTCTCCGCCGCCCTCCATGCATCACCCGTCGGCTGGACGTGGTCAGGGGGACTTACCGCAGACTCGGTGATCGTCACCGCCCGCATCGAAACCGATAGCCCCGCAAATCTGCTCATCACCGGTATCACGGCTCCGGTTTCCGCAACCCTCACCGCTCCGCTCGAACACGGCACTCTCCACCGATTCACCCTCCACGGACTCAAACCCGACACCCTCTACAGCTATAAACTCGTCGATTCCGCCGGCAAAATCCTCGACGAAGAGTCCCGTTCCTTCCGCACCTTTCCCGCAATCGGCACGCCCGCCAGTTTCCGCTTCGCCGTGGGCTCGTGCGCGAAGGGCATGAACTCTCCGGTCTTCTCCGCCGCCGCTCATCAAGGCGCCCGTTTCTTCGTCCACACCGGCGATTTCCACTATTACGATATCACTGAAAATCGCGTCGAAGCCTTCCGCCGCGCCTACGATACCCACCTCTCCGCCCCGCGCCTGCGCGCGATGCTCGCGACGGTGCCGCTTATCTACCAATGGGACGACCACGACTTCGGCCCCAACGACAGCAACCGCACCAGTCCGAGCCGTGAAGCCTCGCGGCAGAATTACCGCGAACTCGTGCCGCACTATCCGCTGTCGGTCATCACCGCACCCGACGCGAAATCCGGCCCCACCGATCAGGCGTTCAGCATCGGACGTGTGCGTTTTATTCTCTCCGATCTGCGCAGCGAACGTGATCCAGTCGGCCGTCGTCTGATGAGCGCAGCGCAGGACGCCTGGCTGCGTGCCCAACTCATCACCGCCCGTGACACCGGCCACGCGCTGATTTTCTGGGTCTCCTCTGTTCCTTGGAATGGCGCCCCGAGCGACAACGATCGCTGGCAAGGCTACACGAAACATCGCACGGAAATCGCCGACTTCATCAAAGCCAACGGTCTCGCCGGAAAAGTTGCCATCCTCGCAGGCGATGCCCACATGACCGCCATCGACGACGGCGCCAACAGCGACTTCGCCACCGGCGGCGGCGCTCCGATTCCCGTCTTCCAAGCCGGCCCAATCGCCAACCGCGGCAGCTATAAAGGCGGCCCCTACAACCACGGCGCCCGCTACCAGTCCGCCCCCGATCAGTTCCTCAACCAATTCGGCATCGTCGATATTCGCGATGACGGCAAAACCCTGCACGTCTCCTGGAGCGGACGCCAGAGCTCCGACGGCATCGGCGATCAAGTCCTGCTCTCCGAACGCGACGCCCAAGGCCCCATCCAATACGAATTCACGGCTCCGTGAGCCGGTTTTTTCTTTTCACCGGCAACTGATGCCCGTGCTGCACACGCGGCGTTTTCCCTTGGTTCAACTGATCGAGCACCGCCGCCAGTTTCCTTCGTTTCTCATCCGTCTCCGCAAACAGATCAAGCTGCCGTCCGCCGTCCTCCACGCCGGAGAACCGCACGCTCACCAGCCGCAGCGGACGTGACTGCGTCCACGCCTTCCGCAGCAACTCCGGCACCAGCGGATAAAACGGCTGCTCCAGGTCACTCGACTCCGGCAGACTCCGCCCAGCCGTCTCCTGCGTAAAATCCCCGTAGCGCACTTTCACCGTCATCGTCTTCACGCGCTTCCCGTCCGCGCGGATCGCCGGCATGAGCGCGTCGATCATCCCCTTCGCCACGCGCTCGATCTCCGCGAAATCTCCGATGTCTTTGGAAAACGTCTCTTGCTGCGAATAGCTCTTCGCATCCTCGCGCTCCGTCTCCACCGGACGCTCATCCACTCCGCGCGCCATCGCCAAAAACGCCGGCCAGTCGCGCCCCAGCAATGCCTCCAACTCACGCTCCGTCTTCGTAAACAGATCGCGGATTTTCCATACCCCGCGCGTCTGCAGTTCGGTCTCCGTCTTAGTTCCCACGCCCGGCAGTTTTCCAATGTCGAGCGGCTCCAAAAACGCCTCCTCCGCCCCCGGCTCCACGACCACAAATCCGCGCGGCTTCCGCAGCTTCGACGCAATCTGCGAAACCAGCTTGTTCGTCGCGATACCCATCGACACAGGAATCTGCAATTCGTCCCAAATTCGTTTCTGCAACCCGCGCACCACGCGCTCGATCTCCGTGACCGATTTCAAACCGCACGGACTCAAATCAAGATACCCCTCGTCGATCGAGTTGCGCTGCACGTAAGGCGTGAGTGTTTCGCACAGGTCGAACATCTTCCGCGACACCTCGCCGTAGCTCCCCTTGTGCGGCAGCAGGATCAAATCCGGACACACCTGAAGCGCCCGTGCCGTCGGCATCGGTGTATAAACCCCGCACGCCCGCGCCTCGTAGCTCGCCGAGGCGATGATGCCCCGCTCGCGACCGCCGACCGCGACTTTTTTCCCGCGATACTCCGGTTGCAACGCCAGTTCGACCGACACAAAAAAAGCGTCGGCATCGAGGTGAACGATAAAGGGGAGTCCAGACATCAAAATAGACGCAGCATCCTGCCGCGTTTCTCCCTTCATGCAACGCGGCAAGATGCCGCGTCTGCTTTTCTCTCATTGCCTTTAAATTCCTCGCTCAAACTCGACACCACCCTGTCAAAAAGCCCGGGGTAATTTCTCCCCGGGCCTGTCCGCTCAAAAACAAAAACCGTGGTTACTTCACGACCGGCTCACCGACTGTGATCTGGTTATCCACGACTTCCACGCGGGAAGCTTGAATCGCAATCTCGCCGGCCAGCGTGCGCGCCTCGGTGGTCTTCACCCAGCCGCGCAAGGTCACGCGACCGTTGATCGTGCCAATATCGATATAGCCGCCATCAATCTTTGCATCACGGATTTTACGTTTGATGAGCTTGGTGCGATCCGCGTCGCGGTGGGAATTGCCCTGCTCAAGAGCACTGGTGGTGCGCGGCCCCTGATAAGACTCTTCGCGTGAAAACGCCGGCTGGCCGTTGCCCGGATCGGAGCGCTCCACACGAGGCTCGGCCGCAAACTCATCGATCGTGTCGTCGAGCACCAAACCATCACGCACCGCATTAAAGCGCAGTGCCATGGCGGGAACCACACTGCGTTCATTATAAAAACCAGGCGCCTTGATCGTCACGTTCAGCACACGACCGCTGGAAACGTCGAACCCAACGCTGCTTACCGAGCCGAGCTTATCGTTTTGTTTATTACGGACCGGCAGCCTCAATATTTTATTGGAACGCTCGACGTAGCCGAGCGCGACCTTCGGGTGCCCATCAACATCATTCGTGCGCGCACCGTTTTCGGCAAAATAGGGCTCACTACCGAAGTAACGGTAGGCCGCCGCCACGCGGTCGCTGCGACCGGCATCCGCCCAGTTTCCGACATCCACCGCAGGCGCCGCCTTAAATGCGCCCTCGGTCACATCAATTTTATACGTTTTATTGGCAGGGTGGGTCGTAAACGCGGAGGGTGGCACCGCAATGATCCGGCCACCCACGCCCATAAATCCACCGGAACGAACCAACACCTCGACGATGCGGCCGTTGTCCAGATCGATCACGATATCCTTGATCCGCCCGAGATGCTTTCCTTCCAAATTCTCCACCGTGATCTGATTGACCGGAACAACCTCTCTCTCTTGCCCAAGCCGTGCCGGATCCGGCTCTTTATCAGCATGGGCGGTGGACAAAAAACAGCCCGCAAGGACCGAAAGAACAGCATACTTGAATTTAAATTTCATAACAATCGGGTAGGTTTGCTGAAGGCGGCAGGCACAAAGACAGGCCCGCAGATTTTCCAGAAACGAAGTATGCGCCTGACCGATTTCCACCGCTATGGAGTGTTCGCCCCAGCGGGTTTCACCCCATGACAGCCAGCCACTATTGAATCCAAGCCTTGAAGCCGCCTGAGAGACTGCGCAACTGAGTAAACCGATGCGTCGAGCGCAGCGGTCCCAACGCCTTCAAGCTGCGCACGCCTCCCGCACAATAGACCACGGTTTCCTTGGAGGGATCGAGCGTCGCCAGAGCAACCTTCGCCGTCTCAGTGCCCAACTCTCCCAGAGGCACATGCACCGACGGCTGGATGGCGCCGAGCGCACGCTCCCAATCCTCGCGCACGTCGATGAGCTGCACCGCGAGATTCGCCTTCAACTCGGCGGCGGTGAGTTCGTCTCTCGTCGGTTTCGCTGGCACCGCGCACGTCTCGCCATAACTTTCCGGCGGCAGCTCCGTGATCGCACGGCTGGCCGGATCCGCCGCGAACCGCAGAGTGCGCGAGCTCATCGTCAGCGAATTCCACAACAGCAACCGGCCCGACAACGGCTCGCCGATGCCCGTGATGACCTTGATCGTCTCCGTCGCCTGCACCGTGCCGATCAGCCCGGGTAACACGCCGAGCACGCCCGCCTCCGAACAATTCGGCACCGTCCCCGCCGCCGGTGGCTCCGGAAACAAACACCGATACGTCGGACCGCCTTTAAAGTTAAACACACTCGCCTGCCCTTCGAATCCCTGGATCGCGCCATAGATCAACGGACGCCCCGCCAGCACGCACGCATCGTTCACCAAGTAGCGCGTCGCGAAATTATCCGAGCCATCCACCACGACATCGTGCGCCGAAATCAGCTCGAACGCATTGCTTCGCGTAAGCCGCGCCACCATCGGTGTGATCGTGATGCACGGATTGAGCGCGCTCAACCGACGTGCCGCCGTCTCGGCCTTCGGTTTGCCCGCATCCTCGGTCGTGAAGAGCACCTGACGCTGGAGATTGGAAACCTCAACCGTGTCAGCATCGATGACCGTCAGCCGCCCGACACCCGCCGCCGCGAGATACAACAAAATCGGACACCCCAACCCGCCCGCCCCGATCACCAACACGCGCGCAGCCTGCAACTTCGCCTGCGCCTCCGCTCCAAAGCCGGAGAGCGAAAGATGCCGCTGATAACGGGCAAGTTCGTCGGAGGTAAAAGACATCGGAGTGAAACCACTAATGAACACCAATCGGCACTAATTCCAATCAACGGATCGATGCCTTAATTAGCGTCCATTAGTGTTCATTAGTGGTTAAAACAGTCTGAGTGGTTTGTCCGTCATAAGTGGCGTCCCAATCCTTCCAAACGGCCTCGTAGCCGTTCGCCTTGAGGAAAGCCGCGACCTCCGCCGGCGGACGCTCGTCGCTGATCTGGAACTGCTCCAGCGACTCTTCCTCGTTGGCATAGCCGCCGGGGTTCGTCTTCGAGCCCGCGCTCATCGACGTGAACCCGAGCTTGAACGCGTGGTTGCGGAAATGCGGACTCTCGCGTGTTGAAAGCGAAAGCTCCACTTCCTGACTGAACAACCGGAACGCGCACGCCGCCTGGATGAGGTCGCGCTCGTTGAATGGCGTGACCGGAATCTCGTTGCCCTCGTGCGGACGCAGACGCGGAAACGCGATGCTGTAGCGCGTGCGCCAGTAGTGCTTCTCCATGTAGTGGAGGTGCAGACCCACAAACCACGACTCCGCACGCCAGTCGGAGAGACCGTAAAGCGCACCGAGCCCGATTTTCTTTACCCCGGCGGTGCCGAGCCGGTCGGGCGTGGCCAGACGGTATTCCATGTCCGCCTTGGGACCTTTCAAATGATGCTTCGGATAAGCGACCGGATCGTAGGTTTCCTGATAGACGAGCACCGCGCTCAAACCATCGGTGGTCAACGCGGCGTATTCATCGGCGTCGAGCGGCTGAACCTCCATCGACAGATTGGAGAAACGCGGACGCAGCAGGCGCAACGCATTCTGGAAATAAGCGAGTCCGTAGCGCGACGATTCGCCGGTCACGAGGAGCACATGATCGAAGCCGAATTTTTCGAGGGCGTCGGCCTCGGCGGAAATCTCCGCATCATCGAGCGCCTTGCGCGGGATGCGGTTCTGCGCGCTGAATCCGCAGTAGCTGCAGATGTTGGCGCACACGTTGGTCAGATACATCGGCGCGTAGAGCTGCATCGTGCGGCCGAAACGCTCGACGGTCAGCCGGTGGCTGAGCGCCGCCATCTCTTCAAGAAACGGTGCCGCCGCCGGCGAGAGCAGCGCGGCGAGATCGTCGAGGTTGAGACCGCGGCCCTGCTTGCCGAGCGCACGGCGAACATCCGCCTCGGTCGCGGCGGCGATGCGCGCGCCAACGGCGGCGAAGTCGTGTTGTTTCCAAGTATCGACGAACGTGCTCATACCGAAGCTAGGAAGGAGGTGAGCGGCGAAGTCGCGTGAGCTTCACCTTTGGTTGAACGGGCGGCCAGTCCGGCTTCGAAACCGAGACGGCCGGCCTCGACCGCGAGTTTAAAGGCCTCGCCCATCGCGATGGGATCGGCGGCGGCGGCAATCGCCGTGTTCACGAGAACGGCGTCGGCACCCATTTCGAGCGCGGCGGCGGCATGCGACGGCGTGCCGAGGCCGGCGTCGATCACCACGGGCACGCGGGACTGGGCAATGATGATCTCCAAGAAGGCTCGCGTCTCGAGTCCGAGGTTGCTGCCGATGGGTGCGCCGAGCGGCATGACGGCGGCGGCACCGGCCTCTTCGAGTTGTTTGCAGAGCACCGGATCGGCATGGACGTAGGGCAGCACCACAAAACCGCGCTTCACGAGTTCGCGCGTGGCGAGCAACGTCTCGACCGCGTCAGGCATAAGATACTTCGGGTCGGGATGGATTTCGAGTTTCAGCCAGTTGGTGCCGAGCGCCTCGCGGGCGAGTTCGGCGGCAAGGATGGCTTCCTTGGCGTCACGCACGCCGGAGGTGTTGGGCAGCAGGCGATACTTGGTCGTATCGAGCTGGCTCATGATGTCGTCGTGTCCACCATCGGTGCGCACGCGGCGCAGGGCCATCGTGACCAGTTCGGCGCCCGAAGCGGCAAGGCTCTCGGCCATGACGGCGCCGGAGCTGTATTTGCCGGTGCCCAAGAAGAGACGCGAGCGGAGCGTGACGCCGGCGATGACAAGGGGTTCTGTTTTCATGGAGCTAAGGAAGTCGCGTTCCACCCGTCGATGAACGCGGCGTGGTTGGCGATAACTTGGGTGTTTGCGTAAAGAGAAGAAGACACGGCGACACCCGCGAGGCGGGCCGCACGCAGAGCAGGCAGGTCGGCGGGCAACACGCCGCCGATGGCCCACGCGGGGAGTCCGTCTAGGAGCGGCAGCAGCGCGACGATCCCTTCGAGACCGAGAACCGGCGCGAGTTTTTGCTTCGTGGTCGTGAAGCGCAGCGGACCGATGCCGACGTAGTCGAGCACGTGAGCCTCGGCCGCACGGCGCGCGTCTTCGGCGTTGTTAACGGTGCCGCCGAGAAGTTTTTCGGCGCCGAGTCGGGCGCGGGCGGCGATCCAATCCTCGTCGAGTTTTCCGAGGTGCACGCCGTCGGCATCGGACGCGAGAGCGATCTCGACGTTGTCGTTGATCGTGACGAGCGACCCGCCCTCGTGACCGATCGACACGACTTCGCGGGCGGTCGCGAGCCAGACGTCGGGCGCGGCGTTTTTCATGCGCAACTGAATCCAACCTGCACCGGCGGCGACCAGCGCGCGCGCCTGGTCGGCGTGCGAAAGCGGCAGACCATCCATCGTGAGGCACATGACCGGAGGGAAGTGATCGGGATCAAGCGGCATGGGCGTGAAGAGCGTTTTGGAGTTCAGCGAAAGTGCGCACGGGGTCGGCTGACTGCCAGATGGCGCCCAACACCGCGACTCCGTCAAAACCGAGGTCGCCACAAGCGGGAATGCGCAAGGCATCGATACCGCCGAGAGCGATCACCTCGGCGCGACGCGGCAGCGCAAGCGCAGCGCGAAGTTCTTCGTGATCGAAAGCGGGACCGTAACCGGGCTTGGAAATCGACGCAAAAACCGGGCTGAACAGCAGACGAGCGCGGGCATCCAGCAGGCCGCGCAACTCGACGAGCGAATGAACCGCGTGGCTGCGAAGCGGAGCAAAGGGCGTGGCGGTCGGTGCGTTGTGCACGCCACCGACTTGG
>DATHXF010000087.1:0-8562 GCA_035459785.1 Rariglobus sp.
GTCGGTCAGGTCGGCGTCGGCGGCATCAATCCCGTCCGCGTCCAGTCGATGACCACCAGCGACACGCAGGACGTCGCCGCCACGGTGAAACAATCCATCGCCCTCGCCGAGGTCGGCTGCGAAATCATCCGCATCACCGCGCCCAACGTTCCCGCCGCCAAGTGCCTCAAGGATATCCGCGCGCAATTCTCCGCCGCCGGCTTCGCCCACATCCCGCTCGTCGCCGACATCCACTTTCTTCCGTCCGCCGCGATGGAGGCCGTCGAGCACGTCGAAAAAGTCCGCGTCAACCCGGGCAACTACGCCGACAAAAAGAAATTCGCCGTCAAAGAGTATTCAGATTCCGATTACGATCTCGAACTCCAGCGCCTCCACGAGTCCTTCACTCCGCTTGTCCTCCGTGCCAAGACCCTCGGCCGCTCCCTGCGCATCGGCACCAACCACGGCTCGCTCTCCGACCGTATCATGAACCGCTATGGCGACACCCCTCTCGGCATGGTCGAGAGCGCCATGGAGTTCCTCCGCATCGGCGAGTCCCACGGCTTCAAGCAGATGATCCTCTCGATGAAATCATCGAATCCGAAGGTCATGATCGAGGCCTACCGCCTGCTCGTGGAGCACATGAACCGCGCCGGCATGACCTACCCGCTCCACCTCGGCGTCACCGAGGCGGGCGACGGCGAAGATGGACGCATCAAGAGCGCCATCGGCATCGGCAGCCTCCTCTACGACGGACTCGGCGACACCATCCGCGTCTCGCTCACCGAGGACAGCGTTTACGAAATCCCCGTCGCCCAGGCGCTCGTCCAGAAAGCCATGACGCTCTGGCAACCCGCCTTCCCCGAGACGCGCTCGCCCTTCGCCCGCTTCACCACCGAACCCGTCGACGCGATCGATCCGTTTCACTTCAACCGCCGCGCCACCCAGTCGCTCGCCCTCTCGCCCTCCGCGCTCGTCGGCCCCGAGCAACCTCCGCGCGTCATCGTGCGTGTCCCCTCGCCCGACCATCTGACCGCCGTCGCCGCGCAACTCGCCTCCGCCCGCCTCGCCGACACTCCCGCCGAAGGCCTGCTCGTCCCGATCGCCACCGCCAGCGAACTTCACGAAATCGCCGCCTACCTGCCGACGCTTCCCAGCCCCGCGCCTTTTCTCATCATCGAGCTTCCGACATCCCTCCAAGCCGCCGCCGTCGCCGCCGCCTCGGAGAACATCAAAACGCCCGCGGTCTTCCTGCGCACCTTCGGCGCCGACGACGTCGAGGCACTCCTCTCCTTCGTCGAGTTCACCCGCACGCGCGGCCACACGCTCGCCATCGCCACCACCGCGAGCGACCTCGCCGCCTTCGCTCCCGCGCTCCCTGCTCTCGGCGACGACCGTCTCCTCTTCACGGTCTCCAATCCCGACGCCGCCCTCGCCGGCGCGCACCCTCATCCCACCGGCGCCTACCGCGCCCTCGTCGAACAACTCCGCATCGCCGGTTCGCGCGCTCCCCTCTGGATCCGCAACACCCACGCGACGACCGTCCACGGCGACCCGTCCTTCCTCTCGCGTCTCCTCGACGCCGCCATCCTCACCGGCTCGCTCCTCTGCGATGGACTCGGCGACCTCGTCTCCATCGAGACCGAGCTCGATCCCACCCGTGCCACCAAGCTCTCCTACAACGTCCTCCAAGGCGCCGGCGCCCGCATCTCCAAAACCGAATTCGTCGCCTGCCCCTCCTGCGGCCGCACGCTCTTCGACCTGCAGACCACCACCCAGCGCATCCGCTCGCAGACCGGCCACCTCAAGGGAGTGAAGCTCGCCATCATGGGCTGCATCGTGAACGGCCCTGGCGAAATGGCCGATGCCGATTTCGGCTACGTCGGCGGCGCCCCCGGCAAGATCAACCTCTACGTCGGCAAAACCTGCGTCCAATACAACATCCCCCAGTCCGAGGCCGACGCCCGCCTCATCGCCCTGATAAAAGAACACGGCAAATGGACGGACCCCAAACCCGAAACCGGCGCGTAACCGGCCCGTAACGCAGCCGTCACCCCGGCACAAAAAAGCCTCCGGTCCGTCAAGCCCCCGTCACTCGTTCGTCACGTTTTTCCCGATTCCCCTAGGTAAAAATCCCCGTGTAGTGCCAGCGCCCTACAAAGCCGCAGATATCTTGCCCAAACCCCAAAAGTCGCGATTCCGTGGCAAACAAAAAACCAAAAAACTTATCCGCATTTCCCATGTGAATAACTTGTCGGAAAGTTGCTCTTGAAACCCTTTTCCGCATCCCCGTTATTCACGTCCCGCCAGCTTCAACCGGTCTCCGCCGGTCGTTCCTTCACACACCCTTTTTGAGTCTCCGCCGGCACCCGCCACGCAGAATCTCGCATCTCGCTGCACATCAGCTCTTTGATTAGTTCGCTAATCCACCCCTACTCAGCTGTTGTTCCGCCTCCCTCTTTCCGTTCGCCCAGATGCCGGATTTCCCTCGTGATGACGCGCCCAAGGTTGCCCTCGAAACGCCCCGTGTGAATAAACCTTAGTTCCGCCCTCCTCCTCCGTCTTCACTTCATGTCTTCAGCCGTCACGTCTCCGAGTCTTTGGGAAACCGTCAAAAGCGATTTCAAAGGGCTCTTCCCTGAGGATGTTTATCAGCTCTGGTTCGAGCCGATCACCTGCCTCGACTCCACCGAGGACACCCTGACCCTCGGCGTGCCCAACGACTTCGCCGCGATCTGGATCAACGACAACTACCTCGACCTGATCGTTCAGCGCCTGCGCCTCACCTCCGGCCGCCTGATCAACGTCAAACTGAAGAAGTCCGGCGCCTCCCAAGAGGCCCGCAACACCCTCAACGACGCCGTCTCCGCCCCCCGCGCCAAGCCCGCCGCCCCCAAGCGCACCGCCCGTTACGACGAAAAAGGCACCGCCTACGTCGGCTCGCTCAACCCGCGCAACACGTTCGAGACCTTCGTCGTCGGCTCCAACAACCAGATGGCGCACGCCGCCGCCATGGCCGTCGCCCAATCCCCCGCGCAGGCTTACAACCCCCTCTTCCTCTACGGCGACACCGGCCTCGGCAAGACGCACCTGATGCACGCCATCGGCCACGCGATCCTCCGCGCCAAGCCCGAGACCAAGGTCGCCTACCTCTCCACGGAAAAATTCACCAACGAGTTCATCCAGGCCCTCCAAGAGAACCAGCTCACCAAGTTCCGCCAGCGCTACCGCTGCGTGGACGTCCTCCTCGTGGACGACGTGCAATTCCTCGCCGGCAAGGAGCGCATCCAGGAAGAGTTCTTCCACACCTTCAACGACCTCTTCGAGTCCGGCAAACAGATCATCCTCTCCAGCGACCGCCGCGCCGCCGAGATCCAGAAACTCGAAGCCCGCCTCGTCTCCCGCTTCGAATGGGGACTCCCCGCCGACATCCAGGCGCCCGACTTTGAGACCCGCCTCGCGATTCTCCGCACCAAGGCCGCGACCCTGAAGTTCAACATCTCCCCCGAGGTCGCCAACTTCATCGCCCAGCACATCGCCAAGAACATCCGTCGCCTCGAAGGCGCGCTGATCAAGGTCGCCAGCTACGCCACCCTCACCGGCAAGCCCATCGACATGGCCGCCACCGAGATGCTGCTGCAGGACGTCCTCATGGAGCAGGCGCAAAACCAGCTCACCATCGAGATCATCCAGAAAAAAGTCGCCGATCACTACCAGATCCGCCACAGCGACATGACCAGCAAACGTCGCCCCAACAACATCGCCATCCCCCGTCAGATCGCGATGTATCTGGCCCGCTCGCTCACCAAGCACTCCCTTCAGGAAATCGGCGACGCCTTCGGCGGCCGCGACCACGGCACGGTGATCCACGCCTGCAAATCCGTGGACAACATGCTTGAGCAAGACACCACCGCCCGCGGCTCCATCGAGTTCCTCCGTAATCAACTCAGCCGCTGATAGATTTTTAACCGCAGATTACGCAGATAGTCGCAGATAAGATTTTGAATCTGCGCCCATCTGCGTAATCTGCGGTTAATTATTTTACCCATGTCGCTCACTCCCGAACAATCTGCCGCCGTCTCCAGTTGGGTCGCCGCCGGAGACAATCTCTCCACGATCCAAAAAAAGCTCCGCGAACAGTTCAGCGTCGCGCTCACCTACATGGACGTCCGTTTCCTCGTGGACGACCTGAACCTCCAGCTCAAAGACGCCCCCAAGAAGGTGGACGCCAGCGACGTCACCAAGACCCAGCCCAAGGCCGAACCCTCCGCCGGCGACGCCCCCCCCGGTGAAGAAGACCTCGCCGACGAAGCCCTCCCGCCCTCCGACACCGGCAGCGTCATCCTCGATGTGGACAGCGTGACCCTCATCCCCGGCGCCATCGCCAGCGGCAAGGTGACGTTCAGCGACGGCGTGACCGGCAAGTGGATCATCGACCACCAAGGTCGCCCCGGCTTCACCGAAATCAGCCAGCCCGGCTACCGCCCCACGCCCGAGGACGCGAAGTCCTTCATGAACCAACTCGAGGCCGAGCTCCAACGCCGCGGCCTGTAAAGTAAACGCGGCGTCCCGCCGCGTTTCCCCGCCCACGTCATGAGTGAATCCCCTCTCGATTCCCGTGGCTTCCTTCTCAGCGCTTCGCTCCTTCGCGACAAAGTCGCCTCGTTCGAAAGCTACCCCTTCAACCTTCCTGCGGTTCGTCCGCTGGAAACGCTGCCCCTTCACCGCTCCGTCACCTTTATCGTCGGTGAAAACGGCAGCGGGAAATCCACCCTGCTCGAAGGCTTGGCCGTCGCCTTGGGATTCAACGCCGAAGGCGGTTCACGCAACTTCAACTTCGCCACCCGAGCCAGCCACTCCGAACTCGGCCGCCATCTGCGTATTGCCCGCAGCCACCGCCGCCCGCGCACCAGTTTTTTCCTGCGGGCTGAATCGTTCTACAACGTCGCCACCGAAATCGAACGCCTTAGCCAAGACGGTCCCTCGTTGCTGGACGCTTACGGCGGCACGTCCCTGCACGAGCAATCCCACGGTGAATCCTTCCTCGCACTCGTCTTGAACCGGTTCGGTCCCGAAGGACTTTACCTGCTCGATGAGCCCGAAGCCGCGCTCTCGCCCGCCCGTCAGCTCACCCTGCTGGCGCGCATGCACCAACTCGTGCAGCAAGGCTCCCAATTCATCATCGCGACGCACTCGCCGATCCTGATGGCCTATCCCGACGCGATCATCCTCGGTCTCGGTGAAAACGGACTATCCCCCGTCCGCTACGAAGACACCGAGCACTACCTGCTCACGCGGCAATTCCTCAACAACCCGCAAGGCATCATGCGGCAACTCTTCGAGTAGCGCCTATATTCTGCTTATTTCCCGCCACCCTTGAGCCGGTCGATCACCTCGCGCTCGAACACCTCATAAACGACGCTGCGCCGGTTCATATAAACGCACTCGATCACACGTCCCGTGCGATACCGGAAAATCACCCGAAACGGTCCGACCCTCAGCCGATAAAACCCCTCAAGATCATCACCGAGCGCCTTGATGTCGCCCTGCTCTAATTTCAGCTGGGTAATAGCGCGCTTTATTGCACGACGATGCTCCATACCCAAAGCACTGGCATAGTCTCTTACCTGTAACTCAACGCGGACCGTGTAGCTCATGTTAGTCAGAAGGAGTCTACAGCGATAACCCACCTATTCTAAAATTAGTCCGGTAGTTCATCTACAGAAATGTAAGTTCCCACCCCTGCCTCCGCATCACGGATCGCTTTCATTGCCTTTGGATCGGCCAGGATTTCCATCGTCTCCAGCAAACCGGTGAGCTGCTCCTCTCCGAGCACATAGGCCACGGTCTTGTCGTGCCGCGTAATCGTCGCCATCCGCCCGCTCTCCGCCGTCTTCACCAGCTGAGCCATGCTCCGCTGCGCCTCCTTAACAGTATATACCGTTTTCATACAAAAAAGGCATACTCCTGTTTCAGCCCAACTCAAGCCCCTCATTTTTTGAACCCCGCCTTCAAACCAGTTTGTCACTTAATAAGTGACAAACTGGTCGTGCCACCGGAGCCATATCTATCCCTCTGCAAACGCTTACAGCGCCAGCCGGACCCCCTTGCGGAGGTAGGTCGTGACAATCCGCAGGTCCGTGACCTCGAATAGATTGCGGTCGACCTTGTCGGAATGACCGCGGCTTTCAACTTCGTTGAAGGAAAACGTGACGCAGCAGGATTGAACGAACGGGCATGTTGTTCAGCAATCCGTGTAAAACATTCAGTCTCCATCCAAGTCTTTAGGATTTTGTTTCACATGCTCCGACCACAACCGCTGACGCTGTTCGGATGTCAGTTGAGTGGTCTCCTTATGACCAGGAAGGAAACTATACATAACCCATTTCGGAAACCTTCGATCTGGAGTGTTATCGAGGGCCAGGGTTTTTCCAGAAACCTTCAGTAAGTTATAGACCCAATAATTGTGATTCCGCCCATCTTTGCCTTCCTCACCATAAATCATCGACGTGTGCACCAGATAGACATGGTCGTTGATGTTCACCAAATCGGTGAACTCTGCATCGTAAGATAATACCCGCACGCAGCCATAGCCCGTCGGCGAAGAGAGCAACAACGTGACATAGGTTATCTGCCCCGCGAGGCCACTTCCGCCACTGTAAGTGAAGACTGTATAATCAGGCACCCCGTCCGCGTTCAGATCGGCTTGATAAGCACGCACGGGAGCAACCCTACCTCCCTTGATCCGTCCGGAGAACTGCTTCGTTTCGCCGACAGAAAGAGACAAGATCGCGTCACCTGTATCGGGCCAATCCACACTTATCCGTGAAGCCTTCTTTGTGTTATCGGTAAACTCATACGAAATCAGAATCGCATCTCCGACCGCAGCGGTAGCGGGTTTGCCATCGGTAAGCTCGGTCAAGGCAACTGAGGGCAACCCCTGCCCCTTCTCAAATGGGCTGTAGCTGTCCCAGACCGCGTGCGTCTCTGTGCTCCCAAACAACGCCACGACCGCCAGTAGAATTCGCTTCGTCACGTAGAACGAACACCCATAACACTCGGGCCACGGCCGCCTTCACCTCACAGCGCCAGCCGGATGCCCTTGCGAAGGTAGGTCGGGACGTCGAGGTCCTGGCCTTCGAAGAGATTGCGGTCGGTCTTGTCGAAGTGGCCGCGGCTTTCGACTTCGTTGAAGGAGAACTCGTCCTGGGCCACCGGTTTCAGCGGCAGCTCGGCCGTCGCCTTCGCTGAACTCTTCGCGCGGGCCTCGATCGGAGCCGTCTTGGCGGCGTCCACCGTTGGAGCAACCACGCTCTCGGTTTCAATCGGCAACTCACCGGCCGGACGGGCCGCCGGTGCGGGCATCGCACGCGTGGGGCGGGCCAGCGTGGACGGACGGCGCGCGGCACCGCCGGCGCGGGCTCCTATGTCGCTCGTGCCGAGCACGACCACCTCGACCTTGCCCTGCATGTCTTCGTCGATCACCGCACCCATGATGACGTGCGAATCGCGGCCGAACTGTTCGGTCACCGCCGTCATGATTTCGTTCACCTTGGGCAGCGTGAGATCGGTGCCACCCACGATGTTCACGAGCAGACGGTCCGCCTTGCGGGCGAACTCGGGAGTCGCGAGCAGCGGGCATAATTTAACGCCTTCAATGGCCTCGGCCACGGCGTTTTCGCCGCTGCCGCTGCCGAGTCCGAAGAGCGTCTTGCCTCCGCGCGTGTGGAACGCCTGGCGAAGCGTGGCGAAATCCAGATTGATGAGACCGGTGCGGAAGAGCATCGACCAGATCGATTTTACGCCGCGACCGATCCACTCGTCGGCGCGCGCAAACGAATCGAGCGCGGTTTCGCCGTCTTCGGCCTGTTGGAGGAGAATGTCGTTGGGCAGCGGGATGACGGCGTCGCACACCTTGCGGAGTGCGGCGAGGCCTTCCTCGGCCTGCTTCACGCGACGTCCGCCCTCGAAGGTGAAGGGCAGCGTGACGAACGCGATGACCAGCGCGCCGGATTCGGCGGCGATCTCGGCGACCGTCGGGGCCGCGCCGCTGCCGGTGCCGCCGCCCATGCCGGCGACGAGGAACACCAGGTCGCAATCCTTCACGACCGCGGCGATTTTCTCGCGATCGGCTTCGGCGGCGTCATGGCCGAGGTCGGGGTCGCCGCCCGCGCCGAGACCGCGCGTGATCGACGAACCGATGAAAATCTTGTCCTGCACCGGCGAATTGCCGAGCGCCTGATGGTCGGTGTTGATAACCGCCATCTGCAGGCGGTCGAGGTTCTCCATCTTGAGACGGTCCACCGCGTTGGAGCCGGCGCCGCCGACGCCCACGACTTTGATCGCGATGGTGCGGTCGGTGAGAATCTCGTGGCTGAGGGGAAGTTCGTTGGGATTCATGGCGTGGTTTCCCGGTTAGGCGGTGGCGAAGAGTTTCTTTACCCAGCTGGTCGCACCCTTGGCGCGGCGCGGCGCGGCGAGATCTGCACTGGAGCTGATGCCGTATTGGAGCAGGCCCAGCACGCTGCTGAAGCTGGGATCGCGAAGATTTTCCGCGACCCAACCCGGAGCCTCGCCGAGGCG
>DATHXF010000088.1:0-10033 GCA_035459785.1 Rariglobus sp.
CGTGAAGGAAATCCTCGAACGCTACAGCGCCTTCGTCTCCTTCCCCGTCAACCTGAACGGCAAACACATCAACACCGTCCAGGCCCTCTGGCTCCGTTCCAAGTCCGAGATCACCGACGAGGAATACACCGCCTTCTACAAGTTCCAGGCCCACGCCTACGACGAGCCCCGCCTCCGCCTCCACTTCTCGGCCGACGCCCCGCTCCAGATCAACGCCCTGCTCTTCGTCCCCAAGGACAACACCGAAAAGTTCGGCATGGCCCGCCTCGAGCCCGCCGTCTCGCTCTACTGCCGCAAAGTCCTCATCGACTCCAAGCCCAAGGACCTGCTCCCCGAATGGCTCCGCTTCATGAAGGGCGTCGTCGATTCCGAAGACCTCCCCCTCAACATCTCGCGCGAGACCATGCAGGACCGCGCCCTCATCGAGAAGCTCAACAAGGTCATCACCAAGCGCTTCATCAAATTCCTCTCCGAGGAAGCCAAGAACCGCGCCGACGCCTACAACGAGTTCTACGGCGAGTTCGGCATCTTCCTCAAGGAAGGCGCCGCCCTCGACTACACCCACAAGGACGAGCTCGTTAAGCTCCTCCGCTTCGAATCCTCGCTCACCGAGAAAGGCAAGACCACGTCCCTCGCCGACTACGTCACCCGTATGGGCGCCGACCAAAAGGAAATCTACTTCCTCCTCGGCCCGTCCCGCGCCGCCATCGAAGCCGGCCCGTATCTCGAAGGCTTCAAAGCCCGCAACCTCGAGGTCCTCTTCTGCTACGAGTCCGTCGATGAGTATGTGATGAACAACGTCCGCGAATTCGATGGCAAGAAGCTCATCGCCGCCGATCACGCCGACGTGAAACTCGCCGACGCCCCCAAGCCCCCCGCCGCCGAAGGCGACCTCTCCGAAGACGACGCCAAGTCCCTCGCCGAATGGCTCAAGACGACCCTCGGCGACCGCGTCGAAGAAGTGAAGGCGTCCGACCGCCTCGTCGATTCGCCCGCCCTCGCCGTCAACGCCGACAAGTTCATGTCTCCCCAGATGCGCCGCATGATGAAGGCCATGAACAAGGACGGCGCCGACGCCCCCGTGAAGGTGAACCTCGAGATCAACCCCCGCCACGCCGTCATCAAGCACCTCGCCGCCGCGAAGACCTCGTCGCCCGAGAAAGCCGCCCTGATCGCCGAGCAGATCCTCGACAACAGCCTCATCAGCGCCGGCCTCTTCGAAGACCCGAGCAAGATGGTCGCCCGCCTCTACAAGCTCCTCGAAACCGTCTGATCACCCGTGGAGGGCGGACCGCCGTGTCCGCCGCCCGCAAGCCCAGCCCCGCCGCCTCAAAGCGTCGGGGCTTTTTTACGCCTGCCGCGCCGCAATCACTTCATCGGTCGCCTGCCGCGCAATCTCCACGACGCGCATTCCGTCTTCCGCATTGGTCAGCAACGCAGACTGCCCGCTGACCAGCGCACTCGCCCACTCGGCATACATCGCTTCGAAGTTTTTCTCCGGTGAAAACGGAAACTCCTGACGCCCCTCGCCATTTTCCAGGGAGAAACTTTCCGTCTCCCGGTTGTAGCGGATCACTCCGCCGGTGCCGATCAGCTCATAGGTAAACTCGGAGCGGAGATTCTTCGCCGTGTGATGATACGAATAGCTGATCTCCACGACGGTGTGCGCGCCGTTCTCGTGGTCGAGATGCACCCACATGTGATCGGGCGCCTCGTAATCATCCACCCAAGCTCCGTGTGCATTAAAGGCACGCACCGGCGAACCAACCCAGAAACTCGCCAGATCGATCTGATGCGTGCCGCAATCCACCATCGGCCCGCCCTCAAGCATACGATCCTCGCGCCGCTTCTGAATGATCCGGTTGCCCGTGGCGTCCGTCGTGAACTTGCCGTGAAGCGACCAGTTGTAGATCAGCCGCAGCGACCGGACCTTGCCGATGGCCCCATCGCGCACCAGCTCGCGGATCTTCAGCACCGCCGGACTAAACCGGTAACAAAAAGCTGAATACAACGTCACACCCGCCGTCTTCATCGCCGCGATCATCTGCTCCGCTTCGGCCCGGTTCGTCGCAAGCGGTTTCTCACAGAGCACCGGCAGCCGATGCGCCGCCGCCTTCAAGACGTTGGCGTGGTGGCACGGCGCGGGCGACGTGATGCTCACGCCATCTAGGCCACATTTAAAAAACGCCTCCTCATCGGTGAACCCGTGCGAAATCCCGAACTGGGCCTGCGTCCGGCGCAGGTTCTCTTCGTTGGGATCGAAGACCGCGTGCAGGGTCAAACCCGGCGCCGCCTGGATCGCGGGGATATGTCCATACTGGGCAACCATGCCACAGCCCATCAGTCCGATGCGTTTCATTATTTTGAAAGGTAGGAAAACTTGGCCCTCACAGTCGATCCACTTCACGGATCTGTTCTGAATGGCGCAGCCGGAAGATTCGCTGTGTTGACGAGCGTGTTCTTCGGATCGTTGCGCCAGGCGTAGCGCACGTAGGCGGGCGCGGTCACTCCGGTCGGTGCAGTCACCAAGACGGTTCCCGTCACGGCGTTATCGATGCGCGCCGTGGCCGGACCGAATATCTTGTCCTTGCCGGCGACTTCGAAACCAAGGACGGCATTCTTGTCGGCCGTGTTGGTATTTTTGAGTCCGCCCGCGACGTCCTTGAAGTGAACGCGGATCTGGTTGGCTCCGCTGGCCGAAAGCTCGACCTTCGCGAAGGTCGGACCGGAATCGACAACATCCTTTTGTCCATAGGTGCGATGAAGCGCGAGCAACGCAAGGCGGTGACCGACGTCCTGTTTGTTTTTTGGATGAATGTCGGTGGCGTCACCGATGTCGATGGCGAGCGCCTGTCCGGTTTTCGGAACGGAGAGTGTCTGCGTCTGCACCTCGCGCATCGTAGGAATGCCGATTCCGTCCGGATCGCCGTTCGCTCCCCAGCTGGCGAGCTGCACCCAGTAGAACGGCAGTTCTCCTCCGGCAAACACCTCGCGCCATCCGGCGATCAACGACGGGAAAAACGTGCGATACTGGTTCGCACCCGCGTTGGTCTCGCCCTGATACCAAATAAAACCACGCAACGCATAGGGCACGAGCGGATGGATCATCGCGTTGTAGGAGCCCGATGGAACATTCTTGTGCCCAGGCCCGAAAGGAAAGCGGGGCCCCTGCTTGTTGAACCGCTCGCCGGCCTTCGCCGCAGCGGCCTTGGCTTCGTCCCACGCGGCTTTTTCCGCGTCGTAGCGAGCTTTGTTGGCGGGAAAATCCGCGGTCTTTGTTTTCCAGGCCTTGATCGCGCCGGGGCCGTTCGGATCGGCGGCGAGCGAGGCCGGCGTCATGAAGGGTTCGATCGGCGAACCGCTCCACGCCGCGTTGATGATACCGACGGGCACATTGAGTTTTTGGTGCAGATCGCGCGCGAAGTAATACGCCACCGCACTGAAATCGCCCACCGTGGCCGGCGTGCAAACGCGCCAGGTCCCCTTCCCCGTTTCCTGCGGAGTCTCGGCGGACACCGCCTGCATCTTGAGCTCACGGATCTGCGGATAATTCGCCGCAGCCACCTCGGCGACCGCGTTGGTGATAAAGAACCCCCAGCCGCCGAGCCCGCCCATGCCGAGTTCCATGTTGGACTGGCCGGACGCTAGCCACACTTCGCCAACGAGGATGTCGGTGAGCTTCACCGTGTTTTTCCCAACGAAGCTCAACGTGCCCGGTTGCGCCGACGCGGGAATCGCAGGCAAATCCACGCGCCAACGACCATCGGCCCCCGCCACCGCCGTGGCCGTGCGCGACGTGCTGCCGGCATAGGTGACCGTGACTTTCTCTCCGGCGGCCGCCCGACCCCACACAAGGATCGCGCGACCTTGTTGAAGCACCGCGTGATCTTGAAACGGCAACGCCGGCGTGACGTCCGCGCGCATCGCAACACCAAGGCATAGAAAAAGGAAACAGGCGGAGGGGTTTCGCATGAGTCGGTGAGTTCAGACTTAACCCTCGTCCCCGCCAATCGTAGCGACGCAAAAAGCCTTGGATTCTCAGTCTATTGATCGGGCAAATCTGCGTAATAAAATCCCCGGCTCCCGCCTGCGGTTGATGCCATCCACCTGCGGGCTGATGCAAAGTATAAGCCTTACTGGCATCTACCCCGCCATCGTGACGCCTGCATCCCCTGTGCCGACAACCTTGCGCCGGGTGAGTGCCAAAAGGCCCCCAAATACTCATGAAATTGCCAGATACCCACGGGCCCGCGGTCCCGAAAAAAATCCGCCGTCTCGCCACCTTGTCCTCGCTTTGCTTCGCGCTGGCCGGATGGGGCGTTTCCACCGCCCACGCCCTCACCGGCACGATCAACAGCAATGCCGCCGACGCCGCGGTCAACGACCTTGCCGGCGTCATCAGCGTCTCCGGTGCGACCTCGACCTTTTGCAAGGTCGGCAACAGTTCGGCGGACGCCACCCAGCTCGGCGTGGTCCATGTGTTCGAAATCCCCGCAGCCCTTCTGACCGATCCCACGCAGCAATTCGACACTGCAACTTACAGCGCGCGCCTCGTCTCGCTCGCTTCCTCCACACGCAACGCCGATCTCTACGGACTCGGCTACCGCACCAGCCCCACCGTGCTCGCCAGCGATTCCTACGTGGGAGCTCTCGACGGTTCCGCCACACTGCTCAAGGACAACTTCCTCGTCCCCGGCATGAGCGCCAGCATCCAAACCGTCTCCAACGCCACCTTGGTTGACTATTTGAACACGCAGCTCTTTGCCGCCCGCGCCGCCGGCGCAACGTCCGCCTATGTGTTCTTCCGCACGAGTCCCGAATCCGCCGTGGGCAACTGGCAATGGTTCCAACTCGGCATGGTCGAAGGCGGCGGGGCCAGCATCCCCACGCTCAGCTATGCAACCTCCACCATTCCCGCTCCGGCATGGGTGCCGATTCCACTGGGCGGCGGCGGCTGGGTGACCGGCCTCGTCTGCGACGCCACCGGCACCGATATCTATTGCCGCACCGACAACGGCGGTGCGTTCCGCTGGGTTCCGTCGACCGGCGAATGGATTTCGATCACGGACACCATCGTCCCGGTAACCACGGTGAATTCCGCCGACCTGATGGGCATCGCCGGACTCGCGATTGATCCCGCCAATTCCAACAACCTTTACGTCGCCGCCGGCGGCTCGCCCTCGAGCGCGCTCCACGGCATCTACGCCTCGACCGACAAAGGCGCGACGTGGACCGCCATCAACACTTCGATCATCGTCGCGGGCAACGAAGTCCCCAAGGCCTTTGGCGAACGCCTCCAGGTCGATCCCAACAATTCCAACATCCTCTGGTATGGCTCGACCCACGACGGCCTGCAAAAGGGCGTGAAGTCCGGCTCGACTTGGACGTGGACGCAGATCCCCGCGACCTCCGTGCCTTTCGGTGCGGTGCCTTCCGGCAGCAAGGCCGGCGTCTCGTTCGTCGCCTTCGACAAGAACGGCTCCAGCCCGATCATGTATGCGGGCGTCTATGACAGCACGGTCGGCGGCACCACCGGTGGCGTCTACCAGAGCACCGACAGCGGCGTGACCTGGTCCAAGGTTTCCGGCGTCGCCATCGCCACCCCCGCACGCGGTGAGGTTGCCGCCAACGGCACACTCTACGTCACCGCCAGCGGGCTCGTCGCCAAGATGCCGCGCGGCGGCTCGCTCTCCGCGATCACCCCGCTCGCCGCCACCAACTACCGCGCCCTCGCCGTCGATCCCAACGACGCCACCGGCAACACCGTTTACGTCGGCCTCTCCAGC
Source organism: Rariglobus sp. (assembly GCA_035459785.1). GTDB lineage: Bacteria > Verrucomicrobiota > Verrucomicrobiia > Opitutales > Opitutaceae > Rariglobus. The sequence continues at coordinate 5,787 of DATHXF010000088.1, forward strand.
GGCGGCTCCAACAGCAAAATCTGGCGCACCGCCGACGGCGGCACCACGTGGTCGACCCAGTCCACCAACTTCAACAACGCGCTCTCCATCGCCGCGCAGGAACCCGACGGCACGCCCAGCGTGATCGGCTACTGGTTCGGCGCGATCTCCGACCTGCTCGTGCGTCCGGGCAACTCCAGCGAACTCTGGGCCGGCGATTTCTTCGGCGTCGCCCGCAGCCAGAACGCCCAGCTCCTCGGCGGTGCAACCGGCAACCAGGCCATCTGGTATCGTCTTCAAAAGAACCAGGAGCAGACCATCTCCAGCACGCTTCGCAACGCGCCGACCGGTCCCGAACTCATGGCCGGCCTGATCGATGTCGGCGGCTTCCGCTACAACGACATCTCGCACCGTCCCTACGGCTCTTACGGCAACGCCATGAAGAACCCCATCGATTGCGCCAATGTCACCGGCCTCGATTTCAGCGAGTCCAACAACAACATCTGGGCGCGCGTCAGCACCAACAACACCGCCGGCGGTTCGACCTATTACGGCACCGGCTCCTACACCCGCGACGGCGGCGTCAACTGGACCGCGTTCGGCGAGATCGACCGCAAGCAGATCACGATGGGCGCCGCCGGCTGGCAGACGTGGGACCTCACCACCTACCTCGCCACGCAAAAGGCCAAGGGCATCAACACGGTCACGCTCCTCATCAGCACCGACCAGAATTCCACCCGCAGCACCAGCGTGGTGAATTTCGCGTCCAAGGAAAACGCCACGACCACGATCCGTCCCTACCTGTTGGTCAACGGAGCGACTTCGCTCGCGCCGTCCCACGACGCCCAGGTTTACGCCAACACACCGACCACCGCCGACACCAACACCACCGGCAACATCGGCGTTTCGTTCTCCTACGCCTACCTCACCGCGGATCAACGCTTCAGCTATCTGAAGTTCGATCTCAGCAGCGTCGGCACGATCACCTCGGCGGTGCTCAATCTCTACCGCCAGTCCGGCACACCGGTTGGAGTGATCTACCCGGTCGGCATCTACGCGTGCGCCGACACCACGTGGACCGAGACCGCGGTCACTTGGAACACCCGTCCTTATCCCTACGCGAGCGGCATCGGCGAACCCAATGTCTCCGGTCGCTACCTCACCGCCGCCGGACAAAACCTCAGCGGCGGTCGCATCGCGATCTCCGGCACGAATCCGAGCCAACTCGTCTGGCTGCCGTTCAAGGGCCTCAGCGCCACTCCGCATTACAGCAACGACTGCGGCGTCACCTGGTCGCCCGCCGCCGGACTTCCCGCCAACATCAACGGGACCATCGATAAATCCAACCCCGGCTACACCATCCAGCAACTGGCCGCCGACCGCCTGAACGGAAACTTCTACCTCGCGCTCTTCGGCGGTGGCGGAAGCGGCAACCACGGCATCTACCGCAGCACCGACGGCGGCGCCAACTGGTCTCTGGCGGGCACGGTCACGGCAGGCACCTACAACGTCTATCGCGCGCAAATCATGGCCGCTCCCCAAGCCAACGATATCTGGGTGTGCGACGACGGCGTCGCCGGCTCCACCAACGGCGGTCTCTGGCGCTCCACCAACGGCGGCACCACGTGGTCCGCCAAGCTGCCCAACATCACCGCGGTCGGACTCGTTTCCTTCGGCAAACCGCCCATCGGTTCATCCTACCTATATTCCGTTTATTTCTACGGCTACTACAACGGTGTGAAAGGCATCTACCGCTCCGACAACTACGGCTCCACCTGGGTCGCGATGCCCTCGTTGCCGACGGACGCCAACATCCAAGGCCTCGCCGGAGATCGCCAGACACCCGCCAGCGTCTTCATCGGCACCGGCGGCCGCGGCATGTTCCAAGGCCAGTAAGAAACCTGAATCAATCGCTTCAGCGGAGTCATAGATTCAGCCCGTAAACGAGCCCGGGGATTCAAAAAGTCCCCGGGCTTTTTCGTGCATCGAGCTTCATACCGCCCGATCTTTTCCGGCCCTTCGCGAGACAACTTCCAGAACTCAGGGTTCAGGATGGGTCTCGCGAAGGACGCAATGACGGGAAAAGGCTCGAACCAACGGGAACGAAACGACCTCTTCCCTCAGATACCCGCCCAATAAAAAGGCGTCCGGAAAACCCTTCGGTCTTCCGGACGCCTTGCGCGTTCTCTACTACAAACCCTCAGCCGCGACGCTTGCGATTGTGCAAGGTTGCTCCCGCGAGCGCGAAAGCACCGGCCATCAACGCATAGGTGGAAGGCTCGGGAACCGCAGAGACCGCAAGGCTCAGTGAACTGCCGTTCAGCGTGAGCACGCCGGACAGACCGGAGCCGAGATTCACGACACTAAACTCACTGGCGCTCGCAAACGTGGTCCCCGCAAAGCTCACCAGATTGTAGGTTCCCGCCTGGCCGGAGCCGGAGAAATCGAGCGTGAAGACACCGGAACCGCTCTTGTCAAAGTTGCCGGTCAGCGCGAGCAACGCGGTGACGTTGCCCGGCGCACCCAGATTGAACTTGAGGGTCGTGCCGTTCGCAAAACCCAAGGACGCCGCCGTCGTGCTGAAACCCTGCAAATCAAACGTGCCGCCCGTGAGCGCGATCGCACTGCCGGAGCCGATGGCATTGTTGATGCCGAGGGCGAGCGTGCCGCCGTTGATCGTCGTGGCCCCGGTGTAACCGTTGGCATTGGTAAGAACCCACCTGCCGGCGTCCTGCTTCGTGACCGAAACCGCACTGCTGCCGTTGTTGGAAATCAATGAGGCCAGCGTGTTGGCTCCGGTATTGGTGCCTCCCAGATAAAGCGTGCGCGTCTGGTTGGTGGTGCCCCAGGCAACGCTGCCGGTGTTGGTGAAGCTGACCGCGCCCGCACCGGAAGATTCGAGGGTGGCGCCCTGCAAGTTCGCCGTTCCGTTGACCGTGAAGAGACGGTTGGTGCTGTCACCCGCGCCCACGTAACGCAGGGTGCCCGCGTTGCCGATGAGGAGGTTGGTCGCGACATTGGTCGCGGCGCCGATGGAACTGTTGCTGCCGCCATCGGCGAGCTTCACCACTTCAAGCACACCGCCCGAGGCGGCGATGGAGGTGACGCCGGTGTAAGTGCTGGCCGTGTTGGCGAGCCGCCAGGTGCCGGCGTCCTGCTTGGTGAAATTGACGAGGCCGCTGCCCACCGAGGCGTTGATGGTCTGGGCAAAGCTGTTGGCCCCCGTGTTGGTTCCGCCCAAGAACAGATTACTTACCAGAGTATTGAGCGTGGGATCTGTCGATGTCAGCAGATTCGCCGTGCTGGTCATGGTGAGCGCGCCCGTGCCGTTGTTGATAAGCTTGGCGTTGGTCGTGGACGCCGTGTTGGCGATCTGGAGCGCGCGGTCCGAACTCGCGGCCGATCCGGTGTAAACGAGCGAACCGCCGCCGCCGCTGTTGTTGCCGAAATTAATGATGCTGCCCGCGCCCGCCGCACTGGCGACACCGGCGTTGGCAATCGTGCCGATCGAGACGATGGAGCTGCCGGTCAGATTCAGCTGGCCGGTGAAATCGCTGGATGCATTGCCAAGGAATAGAGTCGCCGTTCCGTTGCTCAGGTTCGTCACCGCACCGGCACCCGTGATTTTACTGTTCACCGTGTCGCCAGTCCCGGTCGCGGTGAAAATCGCGGTCGCACCCGAGTTGACCGTAAAGGTTCTCGTCGCGGCCAGCACGACGCCCGCCGCGGTAAACGAGATCTGATTACTGTTGGTAAACGTGATGCCGACGCCGGAAGCACCCAGGTTGTTGTCGTTGCCGATGAACAAACGGCTGGTGGTCGCATTGCCGCTCAAGACCCACGCGCCGGTGAAGGCGCTGTTGTCGCCCGTCAACGTAAGGCCGTTCGCCCCGTTATTCTTGGTGACCGTGCCCGAGCCGCTGATCGGTCCGCTAAAAGTAATGCCGCTGCCCGAGATCGTCGTGTTGCTGTTAAACACCACCGCGCTGGAGATCGCCGTCGCCGCCGAGTTGCTTTGCGTGAGCGTGGCGTTGCCCGAGGAGGTTTGAAAAACGAGCTGACCACCCGCCGTGCCGGTGGCGATCGTGATAAGACTGTCTCCGCTGGCGCCCGAATCGTTGAGCGTCAAAGCACCGACGGTCACCGACTGGTTCAGGTTGATCGTCTGGTCACCGGCGATGTCGATGTTGATGTTCGCCGCGGCATCCGTCGCATTCGGAAAGGCCGCGCTCCAGCTGCCATTCGTATTCCAATCGTAGGTGCCGGCA
>DATHXF010000089.1:0-13252 GCA_035459785.1 Rariglobus sp.
GCGCGAATCTGCACCTCCCCCTGCGTGTCGATGATCATACGGCGGATTTCGTAGCCGAATCCGCCCATCACGCTGTTGGTCACGACGAGCGTCGCCACACCGAGCGCCACGCCGAGGATCGAAATCGCCGTGAAAAACGACAGCCGCTTCCCCGTCGGAAAGAGCTGCTTCAGGGCGAGATAAAGATACCAGGGCATGATGCGCCGTTAAGCGTGACTCAGGCTCCCGGGCGCAGCTGCGGATAAAGGATCACGTCGCGAATGCTCTCCGCGCCGGTGAGCAAAATGCACAGGCGGTCGATGCCAATGCCCATGCCGCCCGCGGGCGGCATGCCGTGCTCCAGAGCGAGCAGGAAATCCTGGTCGATATTCTGCTGCTCGCCGCCGGCCTGCGCCTCAAACATCGCGCGCTGCACGTCGGGATCGTTCTGTTCCGAGTAAGCAGGCGCAACCTCCATGCCGCCGATGATCAGCTCGAACACATCGATCGTGGACGAATCGTTCTCGGTGATCTTCGCGAGCGGGCACAACTCCTTGGGCAGGTGCGTGACGAACGTCGGCTGGATCAGCTTCGGTTCGATCAGCTTGCCGAAAATCTCGTTGGTCAGCTCGAACTCCTCCCACTTCGGATCCGCATAGAGGCCGAGCGCCTGCACGCCGGCGACCTTCTCTTCCTTGGTGCGGCTGAACCACTGGGCGTCGCCGGTCTTCTCGATGATAAGATCCTTATACTTCACCTCGCGCCACTGGCCGCCGAAGTCGATCACCTCGCCGCTGGCGGCGTGCGTGATCTGCGAGGTCTTGAGCACGTTTTCGCACAGCGAGCGCAGCAGGTCCTGAACGAGGACCATCATCCCGCGGTAGTCGCTGTAGGCCTGGTAAACCTCGAGCATGGTGAACTCGGGGTTGTGGCGGCGCGACACGCCTTCGTTGCGGAAGTTGCGGCCGATCTCGAACACGCGATCGTAACCGCCGACCAGCATGCGCTTAAGATAAAGCTCGAGCGAGATGCGCAGCACGAAGTCCGTGTTGAGCGTGTTGTGATGCGTCTGGAACGGACGCGCCGCCGCGCCTCCCGCCACCGCCTGCAACACCGGCGTCTCGACTTCGAGAAACTGGCGGTCTTCGAGGAACCGACGGATGTGCGACACGATCTTCGAGCGCGTCATGAGCCGATTGCGCGACTCCGTGTTGACGATGAGATCGAGGTAACGCTGACGATAAATCTGTTCGGAATCCGTGAGTCCGTTCCAGTTGTCCGGCAACGGACGCAGTGCCTTTGACACCAGCGTGAACGCATCCACGCGCACCGTGATCTCGCCGGTCTTCGTGAGAAACAACGTGCCGGTCACACCGAGGATGTCGCCCAAATCGAGACCCTTCTTGAAAAACAGATATCGCTCTTCACCGAGCACGTCCTTGCGGAAATAGAGCTGAATGATGCCCTGCTGGTCCTGGATCTTCACAAACGAACTGCCTCCCTGCACGCGGAACGTCACCAAGCGTCCGGCGACCGTCACGGTTGTTACGTTGTCCTGTCCCTCGACGTAGAGCGCCTTCGCATCCTGCGAAAAATGGGTCGTCGCGACGTTGGCGCGGAACGGATCGAACCCGGCGGCGCGCATGTCAGCCAGTTTCTGGCGGCGAACGGCATGCTGGTCGTGGGAAATATCGGTCGTGGGAGTCTCGCTCATGGGAATCGGAAACCGTGGCGCGCCCCCCCGACCTGCGCAAACGCAAAAACCCATCCCGTCCCCGTCGTCTCCCGCGCTTGCGACTATCCTTCCGCAACTTCATACTGCCAGCATGTTACCCCCGCTGCTCGGCCCCATCTTTGCCAGCGCCGGACTCGGCGCGCTCGTAGGCCTCATCCGCCAATGGAGCGAGCAGACCGAACACGGCGGAAAAACCGATTTTGGCGGCGTCCGCACGCACACCTTCTGGGCGATCCTCGGATGCCTTGGAGCGGTCGCCAGCCGCGACTTCACGCCGCTGGCGCTGCCGGTTGTCATCACGGTCGTGGCCGCGCACTTGCTCGTCGCCCACGTCCGCCACAGCGACGCCGCTTCTCCGGGCAGCACCTCGTTCGCAGCTTCGTTGCTTACCTTGTTTGTCGGCGCGCTCGTCGCGTGGAACCACACGCAAACCGCCGTCGTCGTCGCCGCGCTCACCATGGTGCTGCTCGGTCTCAAGCAAACCATCCACGACTGGACGCGCGCCTTCACCCCGGCCGACATCCGCGGCACGCTCCAATTCGTCGCCATCACCGGGGTCATCCTTCCGCTCGTCCCCAACCGCACGTTCGGGCCCTTCGACGCGTTCAACCCTTACTCCACCTGGTTGATGGTCGTGCTCATCTCGGGCCTCGGTTTCACCGGCTACATCGCAATGCGCCTCTTCGGCACGCGCGCCGGCATACTCGTGACCAGCCTCTTCGGCGGACTCGCCTCCAGCACCGCCTCGACCCTCGCCTTCAGCCGCCGCAGCCGCGAAGAACCGGAACTCTCCCTCGAATACGCGTTCGCCGTAGTCGTCGCCTGCACGGTCATGCTGCCGCGCATTGCGATCATCGTTTTCCTGCTCAGCCCCGCGCTCGCCCTGCGTATCGCCCCCGCCTTCGGATTGATGATGGTCCCCGCCCTTCTCTACGCAGTCTGGCAAGGCTGGGTCGCTCGCCGCGCCGAAAAAGGCGCCGTCGCCTCCCCTGCGATGAGCAACCCGCTCAGTCTCACCACCGCGATCAAGTTCGCCCTGCTCTACGCCGTCATCGCATTCCTCGTCAAAGCCACTACGCAACTCGACTGGCAGGCCGGCCTGCTCCCGCTCAGCTTCGTCTCCGGCCTCACCGACATGGACGCGATCTCGCTGTCGATGGCGACCAACACTCGCAGCGAAGCCGTGTCACTCGACCTCGCCGCCCGCGCCGTGATCCTCGCCGGCGTCGCCAACTCCCTCCTCAAAGCCGCGCTCGCCGCCGGCCTAGGCTCACCTCTCCTGCGCAGGCGCGCCGGCGGCGTGCTCCTGGTCACCGCCGCCGTGGGCGTCGCGGCTCTGTTCACCGTCTGAGCCCCGCACTTGCCCCGCGCCCGCTTCGCGTATCCATTCACGCTCAGATGTCCGCTCCCGCCTCGTCCACCAACACCGTCACCGCACCCGTCGCCGTCATCGACTGGGGTCGCACGCGTTACGAAGCGGCATGGAAGGCCCAGGACTCCCTCGTCGCACAACGCATCGCCAACGCCATCCCCGACACCCTCGTCTTCACCGAGCACGAACCCGTTTACACCGTCGGCCTGCGCAGCGGTGCGGAGGCCAATCTCGTCTGGGACCCCGCGCACCTCGCCCGCGAAGGCATCGAGGTCGTGAAAACCAACCGCGGCGGCGACATCACTTATCACGGCCCCGGCCAGATTGTCGGCTACCCGATCATCGATCTCTCACCGCGCAAAGACCTCCACGAATACCTGCGCCTCCTCGAACAGGTCATGATCAACACCGTCGGCTCCTTCGGACTCACCGCCACGCGCCGCGAGGGCAAGACCGGCATCTGGGTCGGCACACGCAAGGTCGCCGCCATCGGCGTTGCCGTCCGCCGCTGGGTCTCCTACCACGGCTTCGCGCTCAACGTGAACGCCAACCTCTCGCATTTCCAAGGCATCGTCCCCTGCGGTATCAGTGCCACCGAGGGAACCGTTACTTCGTTACAGGCCGAATTAGGCCGCGAACTGGACTTGGCCGCCGTGAAAAACAGGCTCGCGATTGAGTTCGGCGAGCTGTTACCCAAGTTCCTTGCTCCCTCCGATGGACACCACGCGTAAACCTTCCTGGCTCCGTGCCAAACTGCCCAGCGGCCCCGGCTACCAGGCCGTGCGCAAGCTCGTGGACGACCACAAGCTCCACACCGTCTGCCAGAGCGCGCAGTGCCCCAACCTCGGCGAATGCTGGTCCCGCGGCACCGCCACCGTGATGATCCTCGGCAACATCTGCACGCGTTCCTGCAACTTCTGCGCGATCCAGACCGGCCGTCCCACCGAGCTCGACCTCGGCGAGCCCGCCCGCGTCGCCGACGCCGTGGCCAAGATGAACCTCAAGCACTGCGTCATCACCTCCGTCGCCCGCGACGAGTTGAAAGACGGCGGTGCCGCCGTCTGGGCCGCCACCATCCGCGCCGTCAAACACCTCAATCCGAACACCGCCATCGAGGTCCTCACCCCCGACTGGAAGGGCAACACCGCCCTCCTCGACCTCGTCCTCGACGCCAAGCCCGACATTTTTAATCACAACCTCGAGACCGTCGAACGCCTCCAAAAGCCCGTTCGCGTCCAGGCCCGTTACGACCGCTCGCGCTCCATTCTCCAGCACGCCAAATCCCGCGGCTTCACCACCAAGACCGGCATCATGCTCGGCCTCGGCGAACGCGAGGAAGAGATCGAGCAAACCCTCCGCGACATCGCCGCCGACAAGACCGACATCGTCACCATCGGCCAATACTTGCAGCCCACCCCCCAGCACTGGCCCGTCGCCCGCTGGGTGCACCCCGACGAGTTCATCCGATGGAAAGAATTCGGCCTCGGTCTCGGCATCGGCGTCATCGAAAGCGGCGCCATGATCCGCTCCAGCTACCACGCCGACGAGCAGTCGAAAAAATACACCGGCGTCGAGCACCTCAACACCGCCAACGCCCTGGCTGAGGTTTGATCAACTGCATTGAAGGTGGAACACGATCTCCGAGCGCGTTCAGTGGGCTGATAGCTTCAGACGGCGCTCGGAGATCGCCGTCCACCTTTCGTTTTGCTCCCCCGCGCATGAAGCACCACGGTGCGACATGCGCTTTTTTTTGCTCTTCGCCCTGCTCTCTAGCGTAGCCTCCGCCGCCGGCACCCTCGTCTCCGGTCCCATGCTCGGCTACCGCGCCCATCGCGAGACGGTCATCACCCTAGAAACCAAGGACGCCAAGGATGTCCGCATCGATTACCAGATCGCCGGCCGCCCCGACACCGCTCTCTCGAAAACCATCACCGCCCCGTGGGTTTCACCCGCCGGCGGCCAACCGATGAAATTCGTCCTCCCCCTCCTCGAAATGGGCGCGAGCTACACCTACACGCTCACCATCGACGGCAAACTACAGACCTTCCCCTACCCGCTCGCCTTCAAGACCACCGACCTCTGGGAATGGCGCAAAGCCCCTCCCGATTTCTCGTTCATCTTCGGCTCCTGTGCCTACTTGAACGAAGCCGCCTACGACCGCCCCGGCACACCCTACGGCAAGGGCACCGAGATTTTCCGCCACATGGCCGAAAGCGGCGCCGACTTCACTCTCTGGGGCGGCGACAATCTCTACCTCCGCGAGGCCGACTACTCCTCGGAGAGCGGCATCTGGTATCGCTACTCGCACGACCGCGCCACGCCCGATCTGCAAAAACTCTTCGCGGTCATGAACCACTACGCCACGTGGGACGACCACGACTACGGCCCCGACAACGCCAACGAATCCTACGAGTTCAAAGACGTCACCCTCGCCGCCTTCAAAGCCTACTGGGGCAACCCCTCCTACGGCGAACCCGACAACCCCGGCGTTTACGGCAAATTCGTCTGGGGCGACGCCGCCTTCTTCCTGATGGACGATCGTTATTACCGCGACGACACCACGCTAGATCAGGAAAAAAATCCCCTCAAAACCGCCTGGGGCGCACGCCAGACCACGTGGCTCAAACAATCCCTCCTCGCCGCCAAGGCCGCGAAACACTCCCGTTTCAAGTTCATCATCACCGGCGGCCAGGTCGTGCAGACCTCGGTAAAAGACCGTTCCGAAACCCACGAGCTCTACCGCCGCGAACGCGAAGAGCTCATCAACTTCATCAAAGAGAACAAAATCACCGGTGTGATTTTCCTCACCGGCGACGTCCACCACTCCGCCCTCTACCGCCGCCCGCTCACCGACACCCAGTTCATCTACGAACTCACTTCGTCGCCCTTCAGCAGCGGCTCATGGAACGCCGCTACCAGCGAGAAAGCGAAAGATCCGTTCGTCGTCCCCGGCACCATCGTCGGCACGCAAAACTACTGCGTCGTCGCACTCACCGGCCCCAAGGAAGCCCGTGCCGTGCAGATCCGCTGCTACGACAAAACCAACGCGCTCCAATGGGAACAGTCCATCCCTGCATCCGCGCTGGAGTAATCGTTTCGCATCTTCTTTTTTCTTTCCGCAACGCGCTCCAATCCGGAGCGCGTTTTTTTTGCCGCGCAACTCCCTGCCACGTCGCACCCGTCGCCGCGCCGCAATCGCATCCTGATTTTTTCCACGAACCGTCTGCTCCGACCTCGGTCTAGCGCGTCAACTTTGCAGGAAATATCACCCAACGCGCTGCTCTTTTCCGAAGAGCCCTGGACCCGGCTCGCTCCGTTGTGCCGGCGCATTTGTCTGCTGCGCGCCCAAGGCCGCTCCGACGAGGCCGACGCCCTGCACGCCTCCGATTTCGTCCCTGCGCTCGCCGCCCTGCGCAACGACTCCGGACGCCTCGACACCTTCGACGACGAACGCGTGCGCCTGCTGCAAGCCATGGAACAGGAACGCGTCACCAACGCCCTCGTGCTGGCCGAACTCCTCCAGTCCATGAACGTGAATACATCGGTGATTCGCCCAACCGCACCAGCCACACCTGCGCACCTCTCTCTGGACGCACCCGCACCCCGCACCCGCCCCGCCGTTGCTCCCGGCATCGCCGACTTGCTCGACGACATGCTCTTCCAGGAACGCGGCCGCACCTGAACCCCTCCCGCCTCGACGTCACCCATCGCCAACACCACCCAAACCAAACGTTCCAAACATGTCCGCCACACTCGAAAAACCGTCCGTCGCTTCCGTTCCTTCCGCGTCCACACCCGTCGCCGTCGCGCCTCGCTCCGCCACCGTGAAAACCAAGACCGTCCTCGTCGGTCTCGATCTCGGCACCAACAAATCCTGCGTGCTTGCCGGCCCCGCCGGTTCGCGCGACATCGCCGTCAGCAAGGTCGTGCCGAGTATCGTCGGCTACGTGAAGGACGGCATCGTCGACGGCATCATCACCGGCAATGCACAGACGCTCTTCGGCGACGAAGCCCTGCGTAACGCCCTCCACTGCGACGTCGTCGCTCCGCTCCGCGAGGGCGTCATCGCCCACCCCGAGGCCGCCCGCGATTTCCTCGCGCACATCCGCCAGCTCGCCGATCCCTCCGGCCAGGCCGAAATCCGCGCCGTCATCGGCATGCCCGCCAACGCCGAGCCCGCCGCCCGCGAAACCATCCGCCTGTCCTCGCAAGGCATCTTCGACCGCATCCTCCTCATCCCCGAGCCGTTTCTCTCCGCGCTCGGCTACCGCGACGACGCCCGCGTCAACCAGCCCAACTACGTCGATCCCGTCACCAACTCGCTCTTCATCGACATCGGCGGCGGCACCACCGATCTCTGTCTCGTGCAGGGCTACTTTCCTTCGCGCGACGACCAGGTTTCACTTCCGTTCGCCGGCGACGCCATCGAGGAACTCATCGAGGCCGACCTCAACCGCACCTATCCGAACAACGGCCTCTCCCGCCTCAAGATCCGCGAAATCAAGGAAACCCATTCCTACGTCGGCCCGATCCGCAAGCCGCTCGACGTGCGCGTAATCCTCGGCGGCAAAGCCCACACCCTCGAGCTCGGCGAAATCGTCGGCCGCGCCTGCAACGCGCTCATCGACAAACTCTATCCCGCGCTCACCGCACTCATCGCCCGCGCGTCCTCCGACTCCGTGGTCACGCTCCTCCAAAATATCGTGATCACCGGCGGCGGCTCTCAGATCAAGGGCATCGACACCGTCCTCCAGCAGCGCCTCACCGCCGACGGTTTCGAATCACCCAAGGTCCGCCTCGCCGGCCAGGACTACAAACGCTACGTCGCCATGGGCGCCCACAAAGCCGCCTGCTCCGCCCGCGAGAACCAGTGGCAGTATCTGCTCGGCTGATATTCACGAAAAGGTAGGAGCCCATTTATGGGCGATGGTTCGAAACGTGGGAGCGAGCTTGCTCGCGATGAAATACAACCGCCCGCGCTAATCCAACGAATCGCCCATAAATGGGCTCCTACACTCCCTCCCTCACTGCACCGCCGGATAACTTCCCAGCCACTTCACCAACGGACAGAACTTCTTCAGTTCCGCGATGGCTTCCTTCATCGCCGGGTCGTCATAGTGGCCCGTCACGTCGATGAAGAACAGGTAGTCCCACGGACGTTTCTTGCTGGGGCGTGACTCGACCTTCGACAGGTTGATCCCGCGCTGGCCGAACGGCATGAGCATCTTCAACAACGAACCCGAGTGCGCCGCCGCCTCGTCGCCGAGCGAGATCACGAGACTCGTGAGATCGCGTCCGCCACCGACCGGACCCGACGCCTTCTTGCCGATCACAAAGAACCGCGTCGTGTTGTCGTTCCTGTCCTGGATATTGCGCGCCAGAACCGGCACGCCCTGCACCTGGGCCGCGAGCTCCGCCGCGATGGCCGCCGCGCCGGGCGTGTCCTTGGCGACCTGGACGGCCTTGGCCGTGCTCGCCGTGTCGATCAACTGGGCGTGCGGCAAATGGCGCTGCAGCCAGGCGCGGCACTGAGCCAGCGCCTGATCCTTCGAGTAAACCTGTTCGATCTTTTCGAGCGGCGTGGCCGAGATCAGCGCATGGTTGATCTCCAGCACCACCTGCGCGACCACCTTTAGGTCGCTCTCAACGAAACCGTCCAGCGCCTCGCGCACCGAACCCTCGGTCGAGTTCTCGATCGGGATGATGCCATAGTCGGCCTCACCCTTTTCGACCGCCGTGAAAATATCCGAGATCGTCGCAATCGCCGAGTAATCGACGCTCGCACCGAATTTCTTGATCGCCGCCGCGTGCGTGTAGGTCGCCTCCGGTCCGAGATAGGCGATGAGCAACGGTTTCTCCAGCGCGATGGCCGCCGACATGATCTCGCGGTAGATCGCCTGCAGCGCCTCGTTCTTGATCGGGCCTTCGTTGAGCGCGGTGACTTTGCGGAACACCGCGTCTTCGCGCTCGGGCACATAGATCTGCCCGCCGGAACTGCGCTTGAGTTTGCCGATCTCGGCGGCGAGCGCCAGACGGCTGTTGAGCAACTCGACCAGTTTGCGGTCGTGCGCGTCGATCTGCTCGCGGATGGGTTGAAGCGGGTCGGACATGGAAATCAGGAAGCGGACGGTTTGCTCTCTTCGTCGTCAGCGGACGTGGACTCAGGTTCGGTTTCGAATGCCGGCGGTTCTTCAACGGCCACGGAACTCTCGGGCGCGGCCACCACGCCTTCATCGATGAAGACTTCGGCGGCCGTCTCGGCGGACATCGGCACATGCTCGACATCGACTTCGCTGAGGTTCGGCGTCTCGCCTTCACCCTCTTCAAGCGGCAACCCCATCTCGGCGTCGGCCGGCGGCGTAGAGTTGGTCGCATTTTTGATCCACTCGTCGATCTGGCGCGGCGACAACACGTCCGACGCCGGCAACTCGACGAGCGATTTCACGCCGACAAACTCCAAAAACTTGTCCGTCGTGCCGTATTGCAGCGGACGTCCGGGCAGGTCGGCGCGACCGACGATGTAAACGAGTTCGCGTTCCATCAGCTTGTTGAGGCCCGCCTCAGCGGACACGCCGCGAATCGTCTCTATCTCCGTTCGCGTGGTCGGCTGACGGTAGGCACAGATGGCCAGCGTCTCGAGCGCCGACTGGGTGAGCTTGGCCGGAGCCGGCTCGTCGCGCATGATGCGAATCCAACGCGCAAACCGCGGATGCGTCACGAGGCGGTAACCGCTCGCACCATCGATCAGCAGGTAAATGTCATCGGCCGCGCGCAGTTCGGCGGCGAGTTCGTCCATGGCTTCGCGAATCTGCGTGGCCGTGATGAGCGAAGGCACGTCCTGATAAAGATCCGCATCGTTCTCGCTCGGCGCGGAGATGATCGCCTCGGCGGCCTCGCCCTCGACGGGAGCAACCGGCGCATCGGCCGGATCACCGGCAACTTCGCCCTCGACCGCCGTCGGATCAACCACCGCGACCGGCAGCGTGGCCTGGTCATGGAAGCGCGCGAACGCCGTCTGGATATCCTTAACCGAGAGAGGGGCGCTCGAGGAGAAGAGCAGCGCCTTGAGGACTTTTTTAAGGTTAAACGCCATGCGAAAGAAGCCCGAGAGTGATGTGGTCGCCCCAACCCGACGCAACCCTGGAAATCGCCCCGCAGCCACCTCGCCTCAATCTCTCTTCCGCGCTTGCCCGCCCCCCTCTCGATTGGTTTCGTTCACCCTTTAACCCATGTGCTCCACGTCCTCCTCCTTCCCGCGCCCGCACTCTTCGGTTGTCGTTGATGGCAACGACCGCGCGCCCGCCCGCTCCATGCTCCGCGCCGTCGGTTTCACCGACGAGGACTTCAAGAAGCCCCAGATCGCCGTCGCCTCGTCCGCCAGCAACATGACGCCTTGCAACGTCCACCTCGGCGACCTCAGCGAGCACGCGCAGAAGGGCATCAACGCCGCCGGCGGCAAGGCCGTCTATTTCAACACCATCACGGTCACCGACGGCATCAGCATGGGCACGCAGGGCATGCGCTATTCCCTCGTTTCCCGCGACGTGATCGCCGACTCCATCGAAACCGCCGTCGCCGCCGAGGGCTTTGACGGTCTCGTCGCCATCGGTGGCTGCGATAAAAACATGCCCGGTTGCATGATCGCCATCGCCCGCCTCAACCGCCCCGCTGTCTTCATCTACGGCGGCAGCATCCTTCCCGGTTTCGCCGCCTCCGACTGCGACCACAAGAAGCCCCTCGACATCGTCTCCGTCTTCGAGGCCGTCGGCAAACACGCTAAAGGCGAACTCAACGACGCCGGCCTGCGCGACGTCGAAGCCACCGCCATCCCCGGCCCCGGTTCCTGCGGCGGCATGTATACCGCCAACACCATGGCCACCGCCATCGAAGCCCTCGGCATGAGCCTGCCCAACAGCAGCGCCCAACTCGCCGTCGGCAAAGAAAAACGCGAGGACTGCGAACGCGCCGGCGCCGCCGTCATGGCCATGCTCAAAAAAGGCATCAAACCCCGCGATATCATGACGCGGAAGGCCTTTGAAAATTCCATCACCGTCTGTCTCGCGCTCGGCGGTTCGACCAACCTCATCCTCCACCTCCTCGCCATCGCCCACTCCGCCGAGGTCCCCCTCACGCTCGAAGACTTCAAGACCATCGGCGCCCGCGTCCCGCTGCTCGCCGACGTGAAGCCCTTCGGCAAATACGGCATGGCCCACCTCATCCGTATCGGCGGCATCCGCCCGATGATGAAGATCCTCTTGGACCGAGGCCTGCTCCACGGCGACGCCCTCACCGTCTCCGGCGAAACGGTCGCCGAATCCCTCAAGGACGTGCAGCCCTACCCGTCCTACCCCGACCAGCAGGACGTCATCCGTCCCTTCGATCAGCCGATCAAAGCCGACACCCACCTCCGCGTCCTCCACGGCAACCTCGCCCCCGGCGGCGCCGTCGGCAAAATCACCGGAAAAGAAGGTCTCTACTTCAAAGGTCCGGCCAAGGTTTACGAAGGCGAAGAAGACGCGCTCCAGGGCGTCCTCCGTGGCGATGTGGTCAAAGGCGATGTCGTGGTCATCCGTAACGAAGGCCCCGTCGGCGGCCCCGGCATGCGCGAAATGCTCTCGCCCACCAGCGCCATCGCCGGCCGCGGTCTCATCAAGGATGTCGCCCTCATCACCGACGGCCGCTTCTCCGGCGGCTCGCACGGTTTCGACGTCGGCCACATCACACCTGAAGCCGCCAAGGGCGGCCCCATCGGCATCGTCAAAAACGGCGACATCATCGAAATCGACGCCGTCAAAAATACGATGAGCCTCCTCATCCCCGACGCCGAATACACCGCCCGTCTGGCCGCCTACAAACCGCTTCCCCCCAAGGAAACCCGCGGCGTGCTGGCCAAATACGCCCGTCTCGTCAGCACCGCCTCCGAAGGCGCCGTCACCGACAAATACCTCTAAGGTAAAGACGCCTCTCCGAGGCGTTCACCTCGTTGCCTCCAAGGCGCTGCGCATTCCGCGCAGCGCCTTTTTTGCGTCCCATTTCCGAGCCTCTTTGAACGTGTTCAAACAAAGAGGCTTTGGATTTGCGCACACCCGCAAGCATTCCTGCACGCCTCTGGCAACACTACCCCTGTTTGCTTGCATTATGAATACCCCCGCCTCCTCCCCTCTGCGGACTCCCGTGCTCACCCGAGTCCTTTTTCCCATCACCGCCCTTTGCCTGCTCGCCGCTGCCCAAGCGCAAACCTGGCCTGAAAACCAGGCGGCTCCGGGCTACGACACTCCGCCTCCTATCGTGAGCATCGGAGGCGCCACCGTCGCCGCCTACTCCCCTCCGCACGAGCAGTTGGAAGACCCCGCCTCCGACGATGACTCCATCAATGAGAACAACACCTTTGCCACGCTCACCCGTCCGATCTTCCTGACGCCGGACTTGCTCACCCAGGCAGGCAACCCCGTCAAACCCGTCGCCACCACCGACTGGTGGACGCACGTCCTGATGAACGGCGACGGCGGACAGCTCTGGCAGTATCCGATCACCGCCAAATTCATCGCCGCCGGCATCGAGATCCAGCACATCCTCGGGCCCGCCGGCTCCTCGACCCCCGGCGACTATCCCACCGGTTTCGCCACCGGCGGCCTGCTTCGCATCGAGGGTCTGGAAGTTGCCCAGACCTCCTCCAACCCGGACATCGTGGTCGCCGACTTCGAAGGCTCCAGCACCCTGCCTTCCGGCTGGACCATCTCCCCGGTGTCCAACGCCACCGGCTCCACCGTCCTCGTGACGAATCCCGTCAAAAACATCGCCGAAAGCCCGGGCAACGATCCCCAAAAATTCACCGGTGAACGCTTCCTGATCACCAAGAACGCGACCGACATCAACACGCCCCAGGGCCAGATCCTGAGCGCTCCGTTCACCGCCACCCGCAGCTACCTCCACTTCCAGATCGGCGGCGCCGCCAACGCCGCACTCCGTATCGAACTTTTGGATTCAAACGGCGCCATCCTCGCCACGCAGACCCGCACCGGCCCCGGCGCCAACGAGGTTCTCGGCTGGCAGAAATTCGACCTGACCTCCCTCTCCGGCCAGAGCCTCCGGGTCCGCGTGATCGACAACACCGCCTCGGCCTGGATCTGCGTCGACCAGCTTTTGCTCAGCAACGAAACCCTCGC
>DATHXF010000090.1:0-19762 GCA_035459785.1 Rariglobus sp.
GAGAAATCCCAGAGCGTGCCTTCGGAGAGCCCGGAGGCGGTCGTCTGCGCTTCACCGGTGAGGCGCAGGGCGAGGTAATCGCCCGGCAGCATGACTTTCCGGATGCGTGAAAAGTTCGCGGGCTCGTTCTGCTGTATCCAACGGAGCTTCGACGCAGTGAAGTTGCCCGGAGAATTGAGCAGACGGCTCAAGCAGACTTCGGAGCCGAGTTCGGCAAAGGCCTTCGCACCGATTTCAACCGCGCGGCTGTCGCACCAGATGATCGCAGGACGCACCGGATGCCCCATCTGGTCGAGTGTGACGAGTCCGTGCATCTGGTAGGAGATGCCGATGGCGGCGATCTTCGACGCATCGTGGCCGGCGAGGACGGCGCGGATGGCGAGCGCGGTGTGTTCCCACCACATCGCGGGGTCCTGCTCGGCCCAGCCGGGCTGCGGCGCGGCGATGGGCAATTCTTCGCCCTGCGGCGATTGCGCGGAGGAAACGACGCGACCGGTGGCGGCATCGAGGAGAGAGGCTTTGACGGCAGAGCTGCCGAGATCGAGTCCGAGGAGGAACATGGCGGGGTTGAAAGCACCCCACTCTATCAGGAAGTCTGTCGCGGCGCCTTCACAAAAAGACCAGAATGATCCTTGATTAGCATAATCGGACAGAAATCAGGCGCGCCCGGCTCGGCGGAAGTCCGTGGGCGTGCGTCCGGTCACCGTGCGAAACTGGCGGGCGAAGTAGTTGCTGTCACCGAAGCCCGTCTCGAGCGCGATGTCGGTCATCGTGAGATCACTCTGCCGCAGCAGGCGTTTGGCCGCCTCGATGCGCAGGCCGATGAGATAATCGATGGGCGACTTACCGGTGGCCTGGCGAAACACGCGCAGCAGACTCGTTCGCGAGACATGTGCGAGTCTGGCCATCTGCGCGAGCGTCCACGGTTCGCTGAAGCGTTGTTCGAGCGCGGAGACAAGCTTGCCCATTTCCAAAAGCGCGCGGCTCTCATGGGCGTCGCTCTCGCCATAGCGACGCGAGAGAAACACCATCAGCTCCATGAGCAGACCGAGCAGCACGGCCTCGTGGCCTGGGCGCGCCTGCGCCGATTCCGCCTCGATACGCTCGGCCAGCGCCTCGGCCGCGCCGAGGTCTTCGCGGTCGAGTTGAAGACGGCTCGAAAACCGGTGCGCGCTGCGGAAAGTCGGCTCCAGCATGAACAGCGCGCTGTAGCCCGGCAAACGACGCAGCAAACCGGCCGGCAATGGCACGCGTTGCGGATCATACATGACGTTGACGAGCACAAGTCCCTCGCGGTCGCGGAAGCAGTGAACCTGTTGCCCCTGCACGACGAACACGTTGCCCGCCGAAACGGGAAACGACTCGCCCTCGAGCACGTGGCGCCCGCGTCCGCTCAGCACCAGAACAAGTTCGCAGAAATCGTGATAGTGATCGATCTCGGTGACGTCGTTCGGATGCGAAGGTCCGCCGCCCGGCTCTGTGCGCACGCGCCGCGCGGTGACGGGAAAACCGTCCGGACCGAAATAATCGATGCCTTGGGCGAGCAGAGCCATGCGGGGAAGACTAGCACTAACGGATTCCCGCCCTTCAGAGCAAGGCCGGTCATCTCGTCTCAGAGTGCCGCCGCCGCCCACGTGGGCAATTTCAGGCGTCGGTCGCGCATATGATCATGGAGCAGGTTTTGCAACCACACGCGCGAACAAGAACACGCCGTGATTTCAATGAAACGCAGTTCGCCCTCGGCCACAATTCGGTAGGCCTCGACGTGAATCGTCACCGGCTCCGTCTCGCCCTTGAGTTCGCACACGAGCGCGACGGTCTTGGCGCGCGAATCGATTTTCAGCTCCCGCACTTCGCCGTAGCGCTTGATCAGACCGTTTACATACGAACGGGCGGCTTGGCTGGCGACGGCGTCTTTAGCGGCGGTGAACACGCCTCTATCGCGTCGCCCCCGCCCCGCCTTGGCAAACATTCGTTTTCTTATCCGGATTTGACCCGGTGCGCGGTCGCGTGGAGTGTCCCAGCACTCATGACGTTGGACGACATCACGAAAGCCCTGCTCGCCTCCTACGAAACCGAAGGCGGCATCAACCACCTCGATGGCATCAACCTGCCTTCCGACGAGTCGGTCAACCGGCTGGCCTCCGACTTCATGCACCTGCTTTTCCCCGGGTTCTTCGAGCAGACCGCCCTCAGCAAGAAGGACGTCCCGGCCCACACCGCCAAACGCCTCGCGACCGTCCAGACCAGCCTCTCTGCCAACATCGAGAAAGCCCTCCGCCACGCCCGCGATCCCGATCCCGCCGCCCGCGCCACCGCGTTGGCGATGCAGGTGCTCCAACGCCTCCCGCACGTCCGCCAGATCGTGCAGACCGACGTGCAGGCCGCCTATGCCGGCGACCCCGCCGCCCGCAGCACCGAGGAAATCATCCTCGCCTACCCGTGCGTCCTGGTGATCTCGCTCCAGCGCATCGCCCACGAACTCTACAAACTGGGCGTCCCTCTCCTGCCCCGCATGATCACCGAGTATGCGCACGAGCGCACCGGCACCGACATCCACCCGGGCGCGCAGATCGGCACGCACTTCTTCATCGACCACTGCACCGGCGTGGTCATCGGCGAGACCGCCCGCATCGGCAATCACGTCAAAATCTACCAGGGCGTCACCCTCGGTGCGAAGTCCTTCGAAGTGGACAACGACGGCAACCCGATCAAGGGCGTCAAACGCCACCCCGACATCGACGACAACGTCACCATCTACGCGCACGCCACCATCCTCGGCGGCGACACCAAGATCGGCGCGCATTCTATCATCGGCGCCAACGTCTGGATCCTCGAGCCCGTTCCGGCGAACAGCATCGCTTACTACAAAAACGAGAACCTCGTCATCCGCTCGCGCCGCAAAAAGGAAAAGGCCGTCGAATGCCGCGAAGCCGCCGAGCTGCAGGCATGGGATTGGACGATCTGATCGGGCATGGCGCGCAACGCGCCAAAGTAGTGAGTAGTTGGTAGCGAATAGTGAGCATTCGAACCACGGAGTCCGAACCTACTCGCTACCCGCTACTCACTACTCGCTACTTCGCGCGTCAGCTCCGCTGACGCTCTGCCACACCCCACGCCAGTTCCTTCGCGAAGAACGGCCCGCGATAGATCATGCCCGAGTAAACCTGCACCAGCGTCGCGCCGGCATCGAGTTTCTCGGCCGCGCCGCGCGTGTCGCAGATGCCGCCCACGCCGATGATCGGCAGCTTCCCGCCGGTCGTGCGCGAGATATACTTCACGATCTCCGTGGACTTGCGCTCCACCGGACGCCCGCTCAAGCCGCCCATCTGGTTCACATCCGCAAAATAGCCCGGACGCGCCAGCGTGGTATTCGTCGCAATGACGCCTGCGAGGCCGAACTCCGCGATCACGCCCAGCGCCGCGTCGATCTGCGGCCAAGTGAGATCCGGTGCGATCTTCAACAACACCGGCAACAGTGCCCCGCCCTTCTTGGCCGCGCGCTCGCGATTCGCTGCCATGATGGCACCGAGCAACTCGCGCAGGGGTTTCTCGTCCTGGAGGGTGCGCAGACCCGGCGTGTTGGGGCTCGAAACATTCAGCACCAGGTAATCCGCAAAATCCGCGAGCCGCGCAAAACTCGCCAGGTAGTCCGCCGTCGCGCCGTCGAGCGGAGCGACCTTCGATTTGCCGAGATTCACGCCGAGCGGAATCCGGCGCTTGCCCACGCCCGGCTGTTTCGAGAGACGCGCCGCGACCGCCTCGGAACCCTCGTTGTTGAAACCCATGCGGTTGATCACCGCCTCTTCCGACGGATAACGGAACATGCGCGGCTTCTCGTTGCCCGGCTGCGCAAGCGCCGTGACCGTGCCGATCTCGACATGGCCGAAACCCAGCGCGGCGGCCGCCTGCCAGGCGCGGGCGTTTTTATCAAAACCCGCCGCGAGGCCCACCGCGTTGGGGAATTGCAGCCCAAACGCCTCCACCGGCCTGTAGCTCGAAGCCGGCAGCTGGTTGAACGCCTCCATCAGGCGGCACAGCGGCGTCAGCTTGCCCAAAAGGGCCAGCGCGTTGACGCCAAACTCGTGTGCGGGCTCCGAATCCATCTTGAACAACAGCGGCCGCGCCAGCTTCTCGTAGAGAAAATCCATAGATGGGCGGACACTGGGAAACGCCGCCCGAAAAATCAAGTATCCCGCCGGTTTGCCCGCCGCAGTTTGCGTTCAGGGTTTTATGCTTGTTATTCGCATCACCGCTCGCACGCTGCGCGCCGAAATTTCACCCGCGGGCGGTGTTGCCGGAAACTTTTTAAGAAAGTTGTTTTCGCGGTTTGACTCCTTCACGGCGCGCGCTCTTTGCTGCGACCAATCTTTCAGAAACCCGTATGGCAAAATCCTCAGCAACTCTCGATTGGTGCATCGTTCGTCTAGGTGAAGACCACAACTGGTGGGTCGACGAAGTCAGCGACTCCGTCCGTTGGGACGTCGATGGCCTCAGCATCATCGACCCCCGCCAGATGTCCCACCTGATCGACCTCGTCGAGCCCCTGCGCGACTACGGCTTCGACCAAGACCTGATGGAAGCCGCCTTCATCGCCTTCCGCATCGAGAAGGAAGCCGGCGAGCAGCGCGTGCGCCTCAAGCGCGTCAAAGACTCCTTCTTCGAGTCCGATGAGAAGCTTTTCGCCCTCGCCGACATACTCGACGAAGAGAACGGACCCTACGCCGATCTCCTCGACCACCTCACCCGCTGCCGCGTGAAGATGCTCAACGATCTCTTTAACTTCGAGTCCAAGCTCACCGTGGACGAGGTCGAGGACGAGATCCGCGAAGACCAGAACACCAGCTTCATTGAAGGCAAAGCCATCCACACCTTCGACGAACTCAGCGCCATCCTCGATTACGTTCCCGCCGGCTGGGAATCCGAGGAAGGTGAAGAACGCGCCTCCAAGGGCGACGAAGACATCGACGAAGACGATCTGCCCGACCTCGACGAAGAGGACGAGAAATCCCTCGAAGGTGACTCCTCCCTCAAGTGGGACGAGGACGACGAGGACAAAGACGACGAAGACTCCGACAAGAAGAAGTCTGGCGATGACGATGACGACGAAGACTCCGACGACGACGACAAGCCGTCCAAAGACGATGACGACGACGAGGACGAAAAGCCGAAGCCTGCTAAAAAGAAAAAGCGCTAAACACTCGTTCAAATTCTAAACGCAAAAGGCGGCTCCCCAAAAAGGAGCCGCCTTTTTATTTCCCGCCGCTGGCGATTAACCCAGCTCCGCCGCCATCTCCTTCGCAAAATAGGTCAGAATCATGTCCGCCCCCGCACGCTTGATCGCCAGCAACGACTCGTGGCGCACCTTCGCCAGATCCAGCCAGCCCAACTGTGCCGCCGCCTGAATCTGCGCGTATTCGCCCGACACCTGATACGCCGCGACCGGCTTCTTCGTCGCCTCGCGCACGTCGCGGATGATGTCCAGATACGCGCCCGCCGGCTTCACCATGAGAATATCCGCGCCCTCGGCCTCATCGAACGCCACCTCCGCCAGCGCCTCGCGCCGGTTGGCCGGATTGAGCTGATACGTGCGCTTGTCGAGACTCCGCGTGCCCGCGGCCGCGGCGCTGCCCACCGCATCACGGAACGGCCCGTAATACGCCGAGGCGAACTTCGCCGAATACGCCATGATCGCCGTCTGGGTGTTCCCCGCCGCGTCGAGCGCCTTTCGGATCGCCCCGATGCGCCCATCCATCATGTCCGACGGCGCCACAAAATCCACGCCCGCGCCCGCATGCAGCACCGCCATCTTGGTCAAAATCTCCACCGTGGCGTCGTTCGCCACATCGCCGCCGTCCGCCGTCAGCACACCGTCGTGGCCGTGGGTCGTATAAGGATCGAGAGCGATATCGGTCATGACGACCAACTCGGGCAACGCCTTCTTCACCGCCCTCACCGCTCGCAGGATCAACGCGTCGCCATCCAGAGCCGCCGTGCCCGCGTCGTTTTTGAACTTCTTGTCCAACTTGGGAAACAACGCCACCGCCGGCACGCCCAACTTCGCCAGCGCGCGGCACTCTTTTACGAGGTCGGCGACATTGAAGCGCAACACGCCGGGCATCGAAGTGATCGGCTCGGGCGCACCTTTGCCGTCCACCACGAAGAGCGGCGCGATAAAGTCCGCCGGACGCAGCACGGTTTCCTCGACGAGGGCACGCACGGTGGCATTCCGGCGCAGACGACGCGGACGATGGGTCAAATCGAGTTGGAAAGACGACATATGAGGGCACCACCGAAACACTACTTGGGCACTACCGCCACCCGTTTTTCCCCTTTCCGCCCGCCGATAAACCCTGTTATCCCTGATCGCTTCCATGGCAATCAAGCTCCACGACTCGCTCACCCGCGAGACCCGCGAACTCCGACCCGCGCAACCCGACGGCGTTTTCCGCTTCTATAATTGCGGACCGACCGTCTATGCCGCCGCGCACATCGGCAACTTCCGCACCTTCGTGGTCAACGACCTCCTCCGCCGCCTCCTCGAACTCGAATTCGGCGCCGACAAGGTCAAACACGTCCGCAACCTCACCGACGTGGATGACAAAACCATCCGTCGTTCCCGCGAAGAGGGCCGCCCGCTCGCCGACGTCACGCGCCAGTGGACCGAAAAATTCCACGCCGACTGCAAGGCACTCAACTGCCTCCAGCCCCACGAAGAACCCCGCGCCGCCGACCCGCGCTTTATCCGCGAGCAAGTCTCCATGATCGAAGTGCTCATGGAAAAGGGTAACGCCTACCGCGCTGCCGACGGCTCCGTGTATTTCAAAGTCGCTTCCTTCCCCGGCTACGGCGCCCTCTCCCGCGTGAAAGAACGCGAGCTCCAGGTCGGCTCCGCCCTTAAGTCACAAGCCGCCGACGCCGACGAAAAAGAAGACGCCAGCGACTTCGCCCTCTGGAAGGCCCACAAGCCCGAAGACGGCGACGTCCAGTGGCCCGGCCCGCGCGGCGCCAATGCCGGCCGCCCCGGCTGGCACATCGAGTGCAGCGCCATGAGCAAGGCGATCCTCGGCGACACCATCGACCTCCACACCGGCGGCGTGGACCTGCTCTTCCCCCACCACGAAAACGAGATCGCCCAAAGCCAGTGCTGCAACGGCACTACCTTCGCCCACCACTGGTATCACAGCGAACACCTCCTTGTTGACGGCAAAAAGATGAGCAAGTCGCTCGGCAACCTCTACACGCTCGACGACCTCAAGGCCAAAGGCTTCAGCCCCGCCGCGCTCCGCTACGCCCTCCTCTCCGGCCACCCGCGCAAGCAGCTCAACTTCACCCTCGATTCCCTTCACGCCGCCGAGAGCGCGCTCAAGCACCTCCGCGCCTTCCGCGCCCAGCTCACGCCGGCCGGAACCGAGGATCCGTTCGCTCCCATCTTCACCGCTCTCAACGACGACCTGAACACCGCCGGTGCTTTCGGCGCCTTGTTCACCATCGTCAACAAAGGCGTGGCAAACATCAGCGCCGCCGCCTTCGACCGCGTGCTCTTCGCCCTCGGCCTCGACCTCACCGAGCCCGTCGCACCGAAAGCCGAAATCCCCACAGACGTCGCCGCCCTTGCCGAAAAGCGCTGGGCCGCGAAACAGTCCAAGGATTTCGCCGCCGCCGACGCGCTCCGCAAAGACCTGACCGCCGCCGGTTGGACGATGCTCGATCGCAAAGACGGCTATTCCCTCGAACCCGCGAAAAAGTAAGCCTCTTTCGCCCACTCCCTTTTCGACCCTGCAATCGTAGGCAGGATCGCATAAAAACAATACACGCCATGTCCCACGTTATGTCCCCGTTAGAAGAACTCCGCCACTCCGCCTCGCACATCCTCGCGACGGCCATCTTGCGCATCTACCCCGATGCCAAGCTCGACATCGGTCCGCCCACCGACACCGGATTCTACTACGACATCGACCTCGACAAGAAGCTCACCCTCGAAGATCTCCCGGCCATCGAAGCCGAGATGAAAAAAGTCGCCGGCGAGAACCAGGCGTTCTTCCGCAAGGAAGTCTCCCGCGAGGAAGCCGTCGAGATCATCAAGTCCCGCGGACAAGAGCGCTACAAACTCGGCCGTCTCGCCGACATTCCCGAAGGCGAAAAAATCTCCTTCTACCAGAACGGCGAGTTCATGGACCTCTGCGCCGGCACGCACATCCGCTACTCCGCCAAGCTGAAAGCCTTCAAGCTCCTCTCCATCGCCGGCGCCTACCACCGCGGCGACGAGAAGAACAAGCAGCTCCAGCGCATCTACGGCACCGCCTTCCCTACCAAGGAAGAACTCGCCCAATACCTCGAGCGCCAGGAGCAGGCCAAGGCCCGCGACCACCGCAAGCTCGGCAAAGAGCTCCAGCTTTTCCATATCGACGAAGATGTCGGCCAAGGCCTCATTCTCTGGACGCCCAACGGCGCCGTCATCCGCCAAGAGTTGCAGGACTTCATCGGCGGCGAACTCCGCAAACAGGGCTACTCGCAGGTCTTCACGCCGCACATCGGCAAGCTCGCGCTCTACAAGACCTCCGGCCACTTCCCCTACTACAAGGAGTCGCAATTTCCCGCCATCCCCGAGCCCGACCAGCTCGCGCAGATCGCTTCCGAGGGCTGTGGCTGCGCCGAGATGACGGCCCGTCTTGAAGCCGTGTCCGCGCACTTCGCCGCCGGCATCAACGAACGCGCCGGCAAGGAAGTCATCGGTCAGGAGCGCGTGATGGACCCGACCAAGCTCCTCGACGGCTTCATGCTGAAGCCGATGAACTGCCCGCATCACATCAAGATCTTCGCCTCGCAGCCGCACTCCTACCGCGACCTGCCCGTGCGTCTCGCCGAATTCGGCACCGTTTACCGCTGGGAACAGTCCGGCGAACTCAACGGCATGACGCGCGTCCGCGGCTTCACCCAGGACGACGCCCACCTCTTCTGCACGCAGGAGCAGGTCGCCACCGAAATCCAAGGCTGTCTCTCTCTCGTGAAAACCGTGCTGACGACGCTCGGCATGTCCGACTACCGCGTGCGCGTCGGTCTCCGCGACCCCGACGGTAAAAAATTCGCCGGCAACCCCGAGCAATGGGACCTCGCCGAAAATGCCTGCCGCGACGCCGCCAAAACCCTCGGCGTTCCCTTCACTGAAGAACCCGGCGAAGCCGCGTTCTACGGCCCCAAGATCGACTTCGTCATCAAAGACGTGATCGGCCGCGAGTGGCAGCTCGGCACCGTTCAGGTGGACTACGTCCTCCCCGTGCGCTTCGACCTGCACTACATCGGCGCCGACAACGAAAAGCACCGCCCCGTGATGATCCACCGCGCACCCTTCGGCTCGATGGAACGTTTCTGCGGCGTGTTGATCGAACACTTCGCCGGTGACTTCCCCGTCTGGCTCGCCCCCGAGCAGGTGCGCCTCGCGCCCATCAGCGACAAGATCGGCGACTACGGTCCTCAGCTCCTCAAGCAACTCCGCGACGCCGGCATCCGCGCCACGCTCGACGACCGCAACGAAAAGCTCGGTGCCAAGCTCCGCCGCGCCGAGTTGGACAAGATCCCCTACACGCTCGTCCTCGGTGGCAAGGAAGCCGAGACGCTGTCCGTCAGCGTCCGCAGCCGCGCCAAGGGCGACGAAGGCACGATGCTCTTCGCCGACTACCTCACGCGCGTCGTCGACGAAATCAAGACCCGCGCCCTGCCCGTGAAGATCGAGCGCACCATCGAGAAGAAGGCCTGAGTTCGAAATGTCCGACTGGAAACCCGAACTCGATGCCATCGTCGGCGCCCGCCACGGCGGACGCGCCGACCATGTGCCCGACTTGCTGCGCAAACTGGACGCACGCTACCCCAACGTAGCGGAAATCCACTACCAGCTCGCTTGGACCCTCGATACCGCCGGCAAGCCGACCGAGGCCCTGCCCCACTACGAAAAGGCCGTCGCGCTCGGCCTTGAGCCCAACGAGCACTCCAACGCTCTGATCGGCCTCGCGACCACGCTGCGCACACTCGGCCAGCCGGCCCGCGCCGCCGAGGTGCTGCGCTCGGGCCAGCTGCAGTT
Source organism: Rariglobus sp. (assembly GCA_035459785.1). Lineage (GTDB taxonomy): Bacteria > Verrucomicrobiota > Verrucomicrobiia > Opitutales > Opitutaceae > Rariglobus. The sequence continues at coordinate 10,079 of DATHXF010000090.1, forward strand.
CCCCGACAACCGCGAATTCGAGGTTTTCCTTTCGCTCGCGCTGCACGACCTCGGCGAACACGCCGAGGCGTTGCGCCTCGCGCTGCTGGCGCTCTGCGACACCACCGAGGATCCGGGCCTTACGACCTACCAGCGGGCGATTCGCTACGCCGCGGGGAAGCTTTAACTCCACCGGCTCGGTCACCTGCCTTAAAAACACAGCCACAAAAAAGCCCCCGTCTTGCGACGGGGGCTTTTTATTTAACGGGCAGTCTGATCGCGAACAATTAGACGGCGGCGTCACCGCGCTCGTCGGTGCGGATGCGGATCGCTTCCTCGAGGGCGAGGACGAACACCTTGCCGTCACCGATCTTGCCGGTCTTCGCGGCCTTCACGATGGCGTCAACCGTCTTGGCGACGAGGTCGTCGGTCACGACGATCTCGATCTTCACCTTGGGCAGGAAGTCCACGGTGTATTCAGAACCACGATAGATTTCCGTGTGACCCTTCTGGCGGCCGAAGCCTTTGACCTCGGTCACGGTCATGCCTTCGACACCGATGGAAGAAAGGGCTTCCTTAACCTCCTCCAGCTTGAAGGGTTTGATGATGGCGATGATGAGTTTCATGAGTTTTTAGATGCTGCGTGTTGGGTTGGAGAGATCAGTTAACGTAGCCTTCTTCACCGTGCTCGTTGATATCGAGACCCTGGCGTTCAACCTCGGCGGCCGGACGCAGACCGATGACGGCCTTCACGATGTAGGCGATGATCGCGGTGGCGACGACGCTCCAGACGATGGTCAGGGCGATGGCCTTGAACTGGGCGACGAGCAGACCTTCCTTGAGGGGACCGACCACGGAGTTGACCTTCTCGTCAGCGAGAACGCCGGTGAGGATGGCACCGAGGGTGCCGCCCACGCCGTGAACGCCGAAGGTGTCGAGCGCATCGTCAAAGCCGAGCTTGGCCTTGAGGTAGCTCACGAAGACAAACGGAACGATACCGGCGAGGAGACCGATCAGGACGGCGGAGGACATGCTGACGAAACCGGCGCCGGGAGTGATCACGACGAGACCGGCAACGATACCGGAGCAGAAACCGAGAACGGAGGGATGACCCTTGAGGATCCATTCAGCAACACCCCAGACGAAACCGGCGGTGGCGGCGGCGAGCGTGGTGGTGGCGAACGCGTTGGAAGCGATCGCATCGGCGCCGAGAGCGGAGCCGGCGTTGAAACCATACCAACCCACCCAGAGCATACCGGTGCCAACGGTGCAGAGCACCATGGAGTGAGGGGTCATCTTTTCCTTACCGAAGCCGAGGCGAGGTCCGAGGATCAAGCACAGCACGAGAGCGGACCAACCGGAGGTCATGTGAACCACGGTGCCGCCGGCGAAGTCGATGGCCTTGATCGCGGCGTTCGGGTTAAGCGGACCGCACATCAGACCGTCCGTGGCCCAGACCATGTGGGCGAACGGGAAGTAAACGGCGAACATCCAGAGGGTGACAAAAAGGAGGACGGCGGAGAACTTCATGCGCTCGGCGATCGCACCGACGATCAGGGCGGGCGTGATGATCGCGAAGGAGAGCTGGAACATGGCCCACATCGCGTCGCTGATCCAGTAGTAGCCGGCGCCCGTGACGCCCGGCTCAATGCCCTTGAGCATGACATTGCTCAGGCCGCCGATGTAGGCGTTGCCGCCGGAACCGAAGGCAAAGCTGTAGCCCACCGCCCACCACAAAATGGTGACGAGACCGGCAATACCCATGCACTGGGCAAGCACGGACAGGACGTTCTTGCTGCGAACGAGGCCGCCGTAAAACAGCGCCAAGCCGGGCAAGGTCATAAAAATGACCAGCGCGGTGCTGGTCATCTGCCACGCATTGTGGCCGGGACCGGGACCGGAAATCTTGGAATGACCCGCTTCAGTGACGCGGGCCGTATTGTTCATGTAGGCTTCAATGTCTCCTACACGTTGCTCAAGAGTAACTTCAGCAGGTGCGGGTGCGGCAGGCGCGGCGTCCTGCGCAGACATGGTAAGGCTGCCGCTGGCGATAACCAGCGAACAGAGGATGAGTTTGAGGAATGTCTTCATTGGCAAACACGTTATAGCAACTCACGGACCACGTATGAATTTTTAGCATAATTGCTCATATTTTCATTCACCGTCTGATGAAAAAACTGCTTAACCGTTCCTTTTTGAGCACAAAAAAGCCCCGTCTTTCGACGGGGCTTTGGCTTGATAGCCGAATTCGCGAACGAATCAGACGGCGGCGTCGCCGCGCTCGTCGGTGCGGATACGGACCGCTTCCTCGAGGGCGAGAACGAACACCTTGCCGTCACCGATCTTGCCGGTCTTCGCGGCTTTCACGATGGCGTCCACGGTCTTGGCGACGAGGTCGTCGGTCACGACGATCTCGATCTTCACCTTGGGCAGGAAGTCCACGGTGTATTCAGAACCGCGATAGATTTCGGTGTGACCCTTCTGGCGGCCGAAGCCTTTGACCTCGGTCACGGTCATGCCTTCGATACCGATGGAAGAAAGGGCTTCCTTAACTTCCTCGAGCTTGAAGGGCTTGATGATGGCGATGATGAGTTTCATACGAGATTAATTATTGAGGTTTCGCTATTAGGTAGGGCCATCCGGACAACTGGCGCAAGCTTGTGTTCCTGCGCCAGTTCAGGATGGGCCAATTACTTGGTGGCAGGCGTGAAGTCCGGATAGGCTTCGTTGCCGTGTTCGCCGATGTCGAGACCCTCGACTTCTTCCTCGGCACTCACGCGGATGCCGTTGAAAGCAGCCTTGACCATGATCCAGGCAATCAAGGAGGCGGGGAACACAATGGCACCCACGATCAGGACACCCTTGAGCTGAACCATGGTCTGCGCCAGCGGCGTAAGACCGGTGGGGAGAGCCGCCACGGTGGTGGCGATGTTGGTGTCATAGAAGAGTCCCAGAGCGATAGTTCCGAAAATACCGTTGGCCAAGTGCACCGAGAGCGCACCAACCGGATCGTCGATCTTGATCTTATCGAAGAAGAGCACCGAGAACACCACGAGCACGCCGGCGATGATACCGATGATGCAGGACGAGATGGTCGTCACAAAGGCGCACGGAGCGGTGATCGCAACGAGACCGGCCAAGCAGCCGTTGAGGGTCATGGAGAAGTCAGGCTTCTTCATCACAATCCAAGCGGTGATAGTCGCAGAGACGGCACCAAACGCGCCACCCATGTTGGTGTTCACCAGAATGTGGGAGATCGCGGAACCGTCCATGGCGGCCATGGTGGATCCGGGGTTGAAGCCGAACCAGCCGAGCCAGAGGATGAGCACGCCGAGAGCGGCGGAGCTCATGTTGTGGCCGGGGATCGGATTAACACGGCCGTCCTTGAACTTGCCGATACGGGGGCCGAGGACGATGATACCGGCGAGAGCGGCCCAGCCACCCACGGAGTGAACGACGGACGAACCGGCGAAGTCGCGGAAGTTATTCACCGCGAGATAACCGCCACCCCAGATCATGTGGCCCGTGATCGGATAGATGAAGGCGATCAGGATGAGGCTGAATACGATGAAGGCCAGGAACTTGATACGCTCGGCCACTGCGCCGGAAACGATCGTCGCGGCGGTGCCGGCGAACACGAGCTGGAAGAAGAACTTCGCCCAGAGCGGAACCGGCGTCCAGTTGATGGCGCTGTAGACGCCCTCGTAGGTCGCGGTGCTGAAGGGATTCATCGCAGCGTAGGCGGAGCCCAGCGCAGGAGAATTGTCGGCGCCGCTCACAAAGAAGAGGCCGGAGGTGCCGAAGAAGGCGTTGCCATCACCAAACATCAGACCCCAGCCGATGATGTAGAACGAGATCGTGGACAGGGCGAACACGATGAAATTCTTGGAGAGAATGTTCACGGCGTTTTTGGCGCGGCAGAGACCGGACTCAACCAGCGCGAAGCCGGCATTCATCCAGAACACCAACATACCGGCGACCAGAACCCAAACGGTGTCCAAGCCGATACGCAGACTGCTGAGCGAGGCTGGATCGATGGGTGCAGGAGCGGCGGGAACGGCGGCAGCCGCGGCTTCCTGCGCGTTCACCGAGTGAACAAGGGCGAGCATGGCGAAGATAGATGATATCTTCAGCAGGCTGGTTAGAGGCTTAGACCATAGCTTCATAATAGTAGTGCGTGTTGTTGGTGTCGTGTGTGAGCGGCTTAAAATCCTTAAGCGTGGCTCCCAAAAGCAGAGGGTATGCCAAGCCCTCCCATCGCCTGAATTCCAAGCATTGCTCCGAGGTGACACAAAAAAGCCGGACCACCCATAAAGGGGTCCGGCTGCGGCCTGAAAAAATTTCAGGACTTGTTTCCAATCAGAGCAAATCAACCGACCGACTCGGGGATTACGGTCTGAATATGAAGCTCCTTGAGCTGCTTGGCCGTGACCGGCGTCGGGCTCTGCGCCATGAGGTCCTGCCCCTTCTGCGTCTTCGGGAAGGCGATGACGTCGCGGATGCTGGTCGTGCCGCAGAGCAGCGCTACCATGCGGTCCAAACCGAACGCGATACCACCGTGAGGAGGCGCGCCGTAGGTGAAGGCCTTGAGCATGTAGCCGAAACGGCTCTCGACCACGTCAGCCGGAATTTTGAGCACGTCCTCAAACACCTTCTTTTGAAGCGCGGGCTGGTGGATGCGGATCGAACCGCCGCCGAGCTCCATGCCGTTCAGAACGAGATCGTAGTGCTGGCCGCGCACGGCCTTCGGATCGCTGTCGAGCAGGTGCGCATCCTCGGGCACCGGTGCGGTGAACGGATGGTGCGTGGCCGCGTAACCGCCGCGCTCTTCGTCGTAGGACATGAGCGGGAATTCGACGACCCAGAGGAATTTCCAATCATCCATGCGGATGGAGAGCTTGCCGCGCTTGGAGAGAAGCTGGGCTGCTTCGAGACGGATGCGGCCAAGGATGGCGCAGGCCTTTCCCCACGGAGCGGCCGCAAAGAACACCATGTCGCCTTCCTCGATGGCGAGCTGCGAGGTGATCGCGGCTTTCTCGGCATCGGAGAAGAATTTCACGATGGGAGATTTCCATTCGCCCTTCTCGGCCTTGATGAAGGCGAGGCCCTTCGCACCGAGGGATTTTGCGATGTCTTCGAGCGCCTTGAGTTCGCCCTGCGTGAGATCGGCGAGACCCTTCGCGTTGAAGGCCTTGATCGCGCCGCCGCTGGCGACGGTGCCTTGGAACACCTTGAAGGCGGAGTCCTTGAAGGTCGCGGAGAGGTCGGTGAGCTCCATGCCGAAGCGCATGTCGGGCTTATCCACGCCAAAGCGGTTCATCGCGTCGTAATACGGCAGGCGCAGGAACGGCGTGGGGATGTCGATATCGAGGACATCCTTCCAGACCTTCTTCACCATGCCTTCGAAGATGCGGTAAACATCTTCGCGCGTGATGAACGAGGCCTCGACGTCCACCTGCGTGAACTCCATCTGGCGGTCGGAGCGCAGGTCTTCATCGCGGAAGCAGCGGGCGATTTGGAAATAACGCTCCACGCCGGCAACCATGAGGATCTGCTTGAACTGCTGGGGCGACTGCGAGAGCGCGTAGAATTCGCCGGGATGGATGCGCGACGGCACGAGATATTCGCGGGCGCCTTCGGGCGTGGATTTGAAGAGCGCGGGGGTCTCAACCTCGATGAACTCCTGGGAGTCGAAGTAGTCGCGGATCGATTTCGCGGCGCGATGGCGAACCTGGAGGTTCTTGCGCATCTTGGGGCGGCGCAGGTCGAGGTAGCGATACGTGAGACGCAGGTCTTCGTTGACCTTGTCGCCGCCGATGTCGTCGAGCGGGAACGGGGGCGTGTCGGAGAGATTGTGAATCGTGAGCGCGGTCGCATCGACCTCGATGCCGCCGGTGGGCAGGGTCTTGTTGACGGTGCCCTCTGGGCGGGCGACGACGAGGCCGTCCACACCGATGACGGACTCGGGCTTGATGGTGGCGGCGAGCGCAGAGAGATCCTTGTTCACCTGCGGATCGAACTTCACCTGCGTGATGCCTTTGCGGTCGCGCAAGTCGATGAAGAGAATGCCGCCGTGGTCGCGGATGGAATCCACCCAGCCAAGGAGCGAAACGCTCGCGTTGAGATCGGACGGGGTGAGCTGGGCACAATGATGGGTGCGCTTCATGGTAATCAAAAGTCGTTCACCTAAGCGCACGGGAGGCGATGACGGCAAATCTAAAGTCCGCCCATTCACAGCCCCCAGCCGCCTCCCGACTCCAAGAGGGGTGTTTCCCCATGCCAGACAGGAGTAACGCCCGATGGGTAAAGCCGCATAAATCAGGCATCTTGACTGCAGATCCAACCACCCCGCCGCCATGTTCACGATCCTCGACCACTTTCTCAGCCCTACCATCGTTTCGGTGCAAGTGAAGGCCGCCCCCACCCGACTGGCGCTCGTTGTGACCTCCAGTCCTGCGCTCGCCCGCGCAGTAAGCGATTACCTGCGGGATTCAAAATCCAAGATGGCGGTGGTCTGGCTGTCCACGGTCGCCGAGGCCTGCCGTCGCTTGGAATGGGATCACGCCGACACGATCTTCGTGGATGCATCGATCTCTTCGGCCGACGAGGCGATCGAAGCCCTGCACTCGGCCGATCCCGACGCGCAGGTGCAAGTGCTCGCCAGCGGCGCCACCGGGTCCTGAGCCCGGGGCGTCTTCAATCAAGCTCGATCAGGAAACGATCAGACTCTCGCCGGTCATCTCGACGGGCTTGGGCAGGCCCATGAGGTGCAGCACGGTCGGCGCGATGTCGGCCAGGCGGCCACCCGAACGCATCTTCGTGCCGGCCTTCGTCAGGCCTTCGCCCACGACAAACACGTCAACGAGATTGAGCGTGTGCGCGGTGTGCGGGCCCTTGAGCTCGGCGTCCCACATCTGCTCGGCGTTGCCATGATCGGCGCAGACGACGGCCTTGCCGCCGACCTGCTTGATCGCGGCCAGGAGCTCACCCACCCCGGCGTCGGTCGCCTCGCAGGCCTTGATGGTCGCGGGCAGTGAACCGGTGTGACCGACCATGTCGGGATTGGCGTAGTTGACGGCGATGAAACCGTATTTGCCGGAGAGGATCGCTTCCTTGGACAGCGCGGTGACTTCAGCGGCGCTCATCTCGGGCTGCATGTCGTAGGTGGCGACCTTGGGACTGGACGGGCAGGCGTTGATCTGGCCGGGGAACGGATCCTTGCGATAGTTGTTAAAGAAGAACGTCACGTGCGGATTCTTCTCGGTCTCGGCGCAGCGGAACTGCGGTATCCCGGCATCGGATACAACGCCGCCCAGGATGTTTTTAAGCTTCTCGGGCTTCGGCGAGATGATCTTCACAGGCAGGCCGGCCTCGTATTCGGTCATCGTAGCATAGTAGAGATCGAGCTTCGGACCGCGATTGAACTCGGTGAAGTTGTCCAAAACGAAGGCCTTGGTGATCTCGCGCGGACGGTCGCCACGGTAATTATAGAACACGACGGCGTCGCCGTCGTGGAACGTCGCGAGGGGTTTGCCGGCGGCGTCCACGATGGCCGTGGCGGGGACAAACTCGTCGCCTTTCTGGGTTTCGCTGAGTGGCTTGTCGTAGTAGCTCTGGATGGCGGCCTCGGCGGAAGTCGCGGTGGCGGCGAAGGCGCGGCCGGTGAGAAGGTCGTAGCCTTTCTGCACGCGCTCCCAGCGGTTGTCGCGGTCCATGATCCAGAAGCGTCCGCAGATGGACGCGATGCGTCCGTAGCCGAGTTCCTTGATCTTGGCCTCGACCTGGCGGATGTAGCCGATGCCGCCGGTGGGCGGCGTGTCGCGACCGTCGGTGAAACCATGGATGAACACACGGTCGGCGGAAATGCCGTCGAGCTTGGCCTGCACCAGAAGACCGTAGAGGTGTTCCAGCATGCCGTGCACACCGCCGTCGGAGACGATGCCCATCAGGTGGAGCTTGGCGGCGGGGTTGCCCTTGATGCGGGCGACGACGCCGTGCCAAGTGGCGTTGTTCGCGAGTTGTTTGTCGGTGAACAGTTTGTTCAGGCGCACGAGTTCTTGGTCCACGATGCGGCCGGCGCCGATGTTTTCGTGGCCGACCTCGGAGTTGCCCATCTGGCCGTCGGGCAGGCCGACATCGAGACCGCTGGCCGAAACGTAGGCTACCGGCGCGGTAGCCTGGAGCATGTCATCGGTCGGCTTCTTCGCCAGATTCACGGCGTTGGTGGCGGCCTGCTCGGGATGCGGGTTGTGACCCCAGCCGTCGCGGATGATGAGGAGGACAGGTTTGCGCGGAGTGCTCATATAAAAACCCTACGCATGACGGTTCGCCGCCACGGACAAAAGATAAAACTCGCCGCGCTTCTTGCCAAAGCCGCACTCCCTTTTGACCCGGCTTGCACACGAGTTGGCAACCTCCATGCTTAACCCCGTTCCTCGATGAACCTGATCATCCGAGACCAACTGTTAAATCCGCCGACGTGGTTCGCGTCGTTTCGGGACCTGACTCTTTACTGCAACGTCTTCCTTCACGACCACATCGTGATCGAGAGCGACGACCCCGATCCCTACTACCGCTGGATAAAACCGAAAGGTGGCATGGACTTCGTTGAAGACTTCGTGCGCCCCGGCAGCGAAAACGGCCTGCACCTCGACATCGCGCACAATTACCCGCGCACCGTGGTCACCGACCGCATCGCCCCGGAAAACGTGCACCGGTTGATCGCTCTTATCAGTGGTTTGCGCGGCAACGCATCACAGGCGTGAGCTACGTTTGACTTTGATTCAAAAAGGCGGACGAATCCCGCCACATGTCCAAGCGCGCAGTCCTCCTCGTCAATCTCGGCTCACCCGACTCCACGTCCGTTCCCGACGTGCGTCGCTATCTCAACGAGTTCCTCGGCGACGAGCGCGTCATCGACAAACCCCGCTCCAAGCTCCTCCGCACCATCCTCGTCAACGGCCTCATCACCCCCCGCCGCGCCCCCAAGTCCGCCGAGGCCTACAAGGAAATCTGGACCGCCGAGGGTTCCCCGCTGGTCGTCACGTCAAAGAGCGTCCGCGAAAAACTCGCCGCCGAACTCGGCTCCGACACCCCGGTGTATCTGGCGATGCGCTACGGCAATCCATCCATCGCCTCCGTGCTCGCGCAGATCGTCTCCGACGGCGTGACCGACGTCCTGCTCTTCCCCCAATACCCCCACTACGCCATGTCGTCGTGGGAAACCGTGGTCGTAAAAGTCCAGGAGGAGGCCGCCCGTCTCTCCAAACCTCTGCACATCGAAACGGTGCAACCGTTCTACGAGGACGCCGACTATATCGAGGCGCTTTATCAGGTCACCGCCCCCTACCTCGCGCTCCCCCACGACATGCTACTGGTCAGCTATCATAGCATTCCCGAACGCCACCTGCGCGAAGCCGACTCCTCCCACGCCCACTGCACCTTGGCCGGCGATTGCTGCAACACCTGCAGTCCCGCCCACGCCACGTGCTACAAAGCCCAGGTCATCAAAACCACCCAGGCCTTCGTCAAACGCGCCGGCATCTCCTCCGACAAACACACCGTCTCCTACCAATCCCGCCTCGCCGGCGAACCTTGGCTCACGCCCTACACCGATTTCGAACTCGAGCGCCTGCCCAAAGAAGGCAAAAAACGCCTGCTTGTCATGACCCCGGCCTTCGTCACCGACTGCCTCGAAACCCTCGA
>DATHXF010000091.1:0-10007 GCA_035459785.1 Rariglobus sp.
ACCGGCCACATGATCATCGCCCGCGCCTTCCTCAAAGCCATCGGCGCGCTCTGAGCATGTCCTCCAAACGTCAACGCCTCGACGAACTCCTCGTCACCCGCGGCCTCGCCGATTCCCGTTCGCAGGCCAAGGCGTTGATCATGTCCGGCCGCGTGCTCCACGGCACCACCCGCCTCGACAAACCCGGCAAGGAATTCGCCGCGGACATCGAGCTCGTCGTCGAGCAACCGCCCCGCTTCGTCTCCCGCGGCGGCGAAAAACTTCAGGGCTGGATCGAAAAATTCTCCCTCGATCTGCGCGGCGCCCACTTGCTCGACGTCGGCGCCTCCACCGGCGGTTTCACCGACTGCGCTCTTCAATCCGGCGCGGCCGACGCCGTGTGCATCGACGTCGGCCGCGCCCAGCTCCACCCGAAGCTCCAGGCCGACCCGCGCGTCACCAACATCGAGAAAATCAACGCCCGCCACCTCTCCGCCACCGACCTGCCGCGCACCGATTTCGATGTCATCGTGATGGATCTGTCGTTCATTTCGCTGAAAAGCGTGCTCCCCGCCGTCTGGCCGTTTCTCCGCACCGGCGGCACGCTCGTCGCGCTCGTAAAACCCCAGTTCGAAGCCGGCAAGGCCGAGGTGGACAAAGGCCGCGGCATCATCCGCGACGTTGCTGTGCAGGACGCCGTCCTGGCCGACATCCAGGCCTTCGCCCTCGCCCAGCTGCCCGGAGCGACGCTCCTCGGCACGATGGACAGCCCCATCACCGGCACCGACGGTAACCGCGAGTTTTTGCTGGGCCTGCTCAGAACCTGACCCGCTTCCCCTGCGGCGCGGTGAAAGTGTCACTGTTCCAGCGGCCCTCCATCAAGATTGTCTGCGGACTTAACACCGTCGCCGTGCGGGGATTCTCCAGCAGCGAGAACAGCAGAAACGCCGCCGTCCGTCCCACGCCTTCGCCGTCGATCAGTATTCCTGGATGCTCCGCCGCCCTCGTGTAGTTGGTCAGGCTCACCAGCGGCGTTTCCCTTCCGATCACCTCCGCCAGCCCGCGCTCGGTAGACAACACCACGTCCGGTCGGTTCGACTTCGCCCATGCCCGCACCTCCGCCACGCGTTTCACACCTGACGCCACCAGCAACGGTTTCGGCGCCTCTGGAAAATCGTGTGCCACCCGCGCTAGATACGCGCCCAAACGCATTTCCAGCGTGCGGTCGTTATTGCGCGGATCGAGCACTAGTCCCGGCCGTCTCCAACCCGCCGCTTTCACGTGCGCCAGCGCCGTCGCCATGTCTGCCGCATGATGGTCGGTCACCCGATGCACCGGCACGCCCGTGAGCGAGTGGTCCAGCGCCACTCCGAAAAACCGCGTCCAATCCAGCGGCAACGTCCACCGGCTCACGTCATCCGCCGGCATCAGCAATAGCCCGCGGATTCCCCGCTGCTCCAGCACCCGCGCCAATTTTACTCCCGCCACGTCCTTCGCTGCGTTCCAGCGAATCATATCGAGCACATACCCGCGTTCCTCCGCCAACACCCGAATCCCGCGCAGACACAGCCCGAAATAACTGTCGCCCTCCGCCGGCAACTTCGGACCGCCATACACCAGCGCCACCGTCGCGTCCGTGCGCATGCTTCGCCCCGTCCGACGCGCCTGCATGAACGCCGCGAGCTGCGGATTCACCCGGTAGCTCAGGCGCGCCGCCACCGCCGCCACCGCCCGCTGCGTCTCCGCCGAGACCGTAGGATGCCCGCGCAACGCATATGAAGCCGCCGCCAGACTTACTCCCGCCTCTTTCGCCACTTCCCGCAATGTCGGCGCCGATATGAACGTGTTCATATCAGCACACATTGCAGTCCCGGTTCTCCCGCGCCAGCCTCATCTCCGCCCCTCTCTTCCCCGCCGTTAACCCCTCGCCTTCCTCTCCCATGCTCACCCGCCATCCCGCCAACCCGATTCTCAAACACACCGACGTCCCTTTCCCGGCCACCACGGTGTTCAACGCCGGCGTCGCCAAGTTCGAAGGCCGCTACGTCATGCTTTTCCGCAACGACTACGGCACCTGGGGCGTCCCGAAGTTCGACGGCACCAACCTCGGCGTCGCCGAGAGCGCCGACGGCATCAAGTGGACCGTCCGCCCCAAGCCCGTCCTCGACGAGGAGAGCGCCCGCCGCGGCCTTGCGCACCTTTTCGACTCCCGCTTCGGCCCTCAGGAAATCCGCCGCATTTACGACCCGCGCATCACCATCATCGAGGGAAAGCCCCACCTGTGCTTCGCGGTGGACACCGCTCACGGCGTCCTCGGAGCCATCGCCACGACCGACGATTTCGAAACCTACCGATTCATCAGCCTCTCCGCTCCCGATAATCGCAACATGGTGCTCTTCCCCGAGAAAATCGGCGGCAACTACGTGCGTCTGGAGCGCCCGTTCCCCATCTACGGACGCGGAAAACCCGAGGCTTTCGAGATCTGGGGCAGCCGCTCGCCCGACCTGCGTTTCTGGGGTGACACGCGTCTTGTCCTTGGCAGCGAGGAAGTCCCGTTTGCCAACTCCAAGATCGGCCCCGCCGCCCCGCCCGTGCGCACCAAGGCCGGCTGGCTCGCGCCCATCCACACCGTCTTCAAGGACGCCGACAAACCGCTCCTCGGCTGGGAGAAAAGCCCGTGGACCAAACGCTACGACGCCGGACTCATCCTCCTCGACCTTAACGACCCCACTCACGTGATCGGTATGATGCGCGAACCGCTCCTCACGCCGCAGACCTCCTACGAACTCGACGGTTTCCGCGGCAGCGTGATTTTCCCCTGCGGCTTCACCCTCGAAGACAACGGCGAGGCCCGCCTCTACTACGGCGCCGCCGACACCGTCATCGCCATGGCCTCGGCCAACGTCGACGACCTCATCGCCGCCTGCAAACCGCTCTGACAGGTCGGTTCCTCTCCGAAAAAAAGCCGGACTCCCGCAGGAGTCCGGCTTTTTCATTTCCTCAAATCAGTCTGCTCGATTTCAGAAGCCCAGTCGGAAACCCACGTTGATATCGTGGCTGCTGTCTCCGCTCACGCGCGCTTGATACCCTGCGAACACCGCAGCCGACTTCGTCAGAGCATAGCCGACCGACAGACCGGCGACACCCGCCGTCTTGTCCGCATCGGAAAACTGCACCGGGTAGCTCACCGTGGCGTCTGAAACCATCGTGGCAGTCATGCTGTCCTTGTCGTCCGTCAACAGGTGCTCCAAGCCGCCCGTGAGTTCAAAGCTCAGCGGACGTCCCAGCGCTTCCGTCGCCCAGCCCAGTGAAACGCCTGCCTGCGCCGTCACCCGGGTCGCGTCGTAACCGTCCAGAGCAAGACGGTCGGCCGCTCCGTTCTCCGTGAATCCATCGATCGTCGCGCGGGAATAACTGATCGCCGCGCGCGGGCTGAACGAGAATCCATCCCTGGCATACCCTAGATACGACACCCCGACCGTCGCCGTATAACCATGGCCGTCGGCGTCCGCGGTCGCCACGCCCGCCAGCGTCGGACGGCGCAGATCATAATCATAATCCGTGTAACCGACCGCGGCCGTGAGATCCAGACGCTCCGTGAGCTTGCGCTTCGCATAGGCGGTGACACCCACGCCGCGCACATCGCCGCGTCCGAGAGTGGACGAGATGTCGCCATCGGCGCGCACGATCAACAGGCCTGTCGTGAGTTTTTCGGACACCGCGTAGTCACCGCCCGCGTAGAGATCACGACGGTTGACCTCGGCCTGGTCGGCCGTGTCACGATCCGCGTTGAGCGAACCGGCGAAGAAACTCGCGCCGCTTTCAGGGGCACCGGCAATGTTCGTCAGCGAGGAAACCCGCGAAAGCACCAGACCGCTCATCGCCTGGTCACCCGCGAACGCGTAATCCGACAGCGCCCCGTAATAGCTGGGCGTGAGGAACGCCAGATTCGCGGCCGAACCGCCGTTGGCGAGAATCAGCTGCGCGGCCATCTCGCCGGCCGCCGTGGTCGTGTCGATCTGGTTCTGCCCAACCGTCGCGGTGGCGGAATCAAAGATCGCCTGCGCCGCCGCGCGTTCGTTCGCGGTCGTGCCGAGATCGGCGAACGTGCTGGCGGCGTCGTTCAATCCGGTCGCGATCACCTGGCCGGTCGCGCGGTCGAACACCACGGCGGCATTCGTCACCGCCCCGCCCGCACCGAGCGCTCCATCGATGTCAAAACTCACCGAACCAAACGCACCCGTCGCCGCCTTGGGCGCGCCGGGCACCGTGGCGTCGGCGATGATCTGATAGATGTTGCCTCGCACCGGCAGCGCGCCGTTGAAGGCCTGCACCACCAGCTCGCTCGTCGGTTGCAACGTCACCGTTCCGCCCACCTGCACCTGGTCGTGGCCGGTCACCGGCGTGGTCGTCTCCAGCTCGGCCTCCAGTGTGCCCGCCTCGATGTAGTCGCCGAGGACCACCGTGAGTCCGGGCGAGTTGCCCGGAGCCAGCGTGCCTTGGTTGGTGAAACCGTCGCTGAACGTCAGAAAGCCGCGCACCGTCGAACCGCTGAGATTCGTGAAGACCGCGCCCGACGTCTCGATGACGCCCGTGCCGGACAACGTCTCGTAGCTGAGCGACGCGCTGTCGCTCACCGACAGGTTGCCGTCGATCACCAGACGCGAACCGGACGCATCCAGCGTGCCGGTGAACGTGCCGCCTTCGGTGACGTGGAGTTCATTCGCATTGAGCGTGATTGCGCCCGAACCGTTGAGCACGCGGATCGTCTCGTCGCCGCCATTCAGCACCAGTTCGCCGTCCACCGTGAGCACGGCCTCGTCGTTGAGGCGCTCCGCCGCGCCCAGCTTCAACACCGCGCCGTCACCGATGTAAACCGAGAGGCTGTCCAGCGTGGCGTCACCGGTGAGCTCCAGCGTGCCGGCGTCAACCGACGTGGCGCCCGAAAACTCGAACGCACCCGAAAGCACCAGAGTGCCCGCGCCTCCCTTGTTAAACGTGGTGCCGCTCACCGCGCCGGAAAGCGTGGCCGTGCCCGCCGCCACGTTGAATTGCTCGAAATTGAGAACCGCGGAGGTCGTCGTAACCCCGTTGCCCAATGCGAGCGTGTCGGTGCCCGTGCCGCCGTTGATCGCACCGGTGATGGTGCCGGCATTGAAGTTCACCGTGTCATTGCCGCCTTCCATGTTGATCGCGAGTCCGGTGTTTCCGGTGATCGTGCCGGTGTTGGTAAGCACGTCCGCGCCTTCGCCCATCTGGATCGCCGAACCCTCGCCGCGAATGAACCGCGCGCTGCCGGTGCCGGTGTAAACGACACCATCGAGCGTTCCCGTGGAGTTCGGGTCAAAAAGTCCGTTCTGACGCAGCACGATGGCCTCCGGATCGGGAATGGAACCGTTGCCGATGATCGTGCCGGCGTTGATGATCGTGTCGTTGTCCCGCGCATCGCCGAGTTTGTTTTCGAGACGGATCGCGAAGCCGCTCTGGCCCTCGATGGTCGCGCCTGCGTTGTTGGTGATTGAAGTGGCCGCGCTGCCGCTGCGGGTCTTGTCCAGATTGGAATCGTTGTTCACGAGGATGCCGCGACCGGCGCCCTGGATCAGACCGTCGTTCACGATGATGCCGCCGCCGATGGCGATACCCTCGCCGTTGTTCGCGCGTCCGCCGGTGTCGAAGCCGCCCGCGCCCGTGGAAATGATCTCGCCCGTCGCGTAGTTGTTGATCGTGACGGAGCCGTCGATGTCGATGCCGTCGCCATCGCCGTCATTGGTGAGACTGGCGGCGCCGGTGCGGTCGATGATGTTGCCGGCACCGGCATAATCGCCTCGCACGAGGCCGTAGTTGTGGATGACCACGTTGGTCACGGATGCATTGGTGGCATCGAAGCCGATACCGGAACCATTGCGGCCGATGATCTCGCCGGTGGCGCGATTGGTGATCGTGATGTTGGTGCCGTTCACGTCGGACTCCACGCCGTGGCGGGCACCCGAGATCGAACCGTAGTTATCAAGGGAAGAGTTGCTTCCGTTTTCAAACGAGACGCCCTCGCCGGCCGAATAGGTTTCGGTCGTGCTTCCGGCCGGCGTGTTGAAAGCGTTGTTGGCGGGACTGTCGTTGACGACGGTGGCGGCATAGACCGTGCCGTAATTGGTCATCGTCATGTTGCTGCCGAGACGCACGGCGTCATGGCCGTCCGCCCGGATCAATCCGGTGGCGTTGTTGATCACCGTGCCGCCCGTGGCACTGGCCAGGTCGAGCGCCTGCCCCGTCGCGAGCGCCACGGTGGGTGTGGAGCCGATATTGCTGCCCGCGTAGATCGTGCCGCTGTTGGTGACATTGAACGTCCCTGTCTGCGCCTGAATCGCGTCGTCCAAGTAAGCCTGAACCAGGCCGCTCGCGCCGATCGTGACGTTGAACACGACGTTGTTGTTGGTGCCGCGAATCGCACGGTTCGTTCCGGCGTGGCGCACGGTGCCGTTCACTGTGAGATTAAAGGGACCGGTCGCCCCGCCGAGCGTGACGACCACGCCACCGCCCGAGTTGATGCTGCGGGTGTCGCCCGCGGCCACGATGTAGTTTTCTCCGGCCGTGTTGGCCGTGTAGGCCCCGGTGCCTGCGGGAATGGTCGTATCAGCTCCGGCGGGCTGGATATACAAGGCGAAGATCGCGAGCAGCGGAAGTGTAAGTCGGGCTTGGTGGTTCATTTAAAGAAAACCACCGATTGAGCCCAACCTGCAGTCACGCGCACGCCTCGGATTGTTAAACCGGGGCGACGGCGTAACCGGAGCGTAACCCGCTGCTTATTTCAGTTTCGCCGCCTCCGTCTCAAGGCGCGTGACGAGTTCATCCATCTGGTCGATCACGGCCTGCACGGTCTCGCGCTTCGACAGATCCACACCGGCCTTGCGCAGTTGCTCCATCGGGTGGTCATTGCCGCCGCTCTTGAGCAGCGTGAGGTAACGCTCCGTCGCCGCCGTGCGTTCGCCCGGCGTGCCGGTGTTCATCGCCTTGTAGAGCTGCGCCGACGACGCAAAGCACGTCGCGTATTGATAGACGTAGTAGGGAGCGTTGTAGAAATGCGGGATGCGCGTCCACGTGTAACGATACAGGTCGTCGCGCACGATGGCGTCTCCGTAATAGGCTTTCAGCAGGTCGTCGTAGAGCGCGCTGAACACATCGGCCGTGAGCGGCTCGCCCTTCTCGGCGAGCGTGTGCGCGCGATGCTCGAAGTCGGCGAACAGCACTTGCGTGTAGAACGTGCCCACGATGGAGTCGATGGCGTGCTGGAGCAGAAGAAAGCGTTCCTTAGGATCCTTGCTCTCGGCCAGCAGTTTTTCGAGGAGCAGACGCTCGTTGATCGTCGAGGCGACCTCGGCGACGAAGATCGTGTAGTCCGCCGTGACGAAGGGCTGGTTCTCCTCGGAAAGACGCGTGTGCATCGCGTGTCCCATCTCGTGCGCAAAGGTGAACACCGCGTCCTGAGTGTCGTTGTAATTCATCAACACATACGGGCCTACCCCGTAAACGCCCGCGCTGTAGGCGCCGGAGCGCTTGCCTTCGTTTTCGTAAACGTCGAGGCGGTTGCCATCGAGCAGCTCGGAGAGTTTTGCCTGATACTCCACGCCCAGCGGAGCGACTGACGCGCGCACGAGATCGCGGGCCGGCTGGTAGGGCCACACCGTGTCGTCCTTCACGAGCGGAATCTGCCCGTCGTAGAGGTGGTAGGTTTTCAGTCCGAGAACCTTTTGGCGCAGCTTGAAGTAGCGCTGCAACGGAGCCGTGCCAGCGCGCACCGTGTCGACCAGCGTCGCGTAAACCTCGACTGGTATCGCGTTGCCGTCGAGCGCACGGGCCAGCGTCGTCGGATAATCGCGCGCCTGCGCCATGAACCAACCGCGCTCCAAGATGCCGCGATAAATCGCCGCATAGGTGTTCTTGGTCGCCTCGTAGGTTTTCAGGTAGGCCTCGAACGCCTTCGCGCGGTCGGCCTGGTTGTAGTTGGTCGCAAGGATCGACTGATACGCGCCCGGCGTGAGCGTGACCTCCTTGCCGTCCTCGAGCGTGATCTTCGGGAACTTGATGTCCGAGGTGCTCAGCTCCGAATAAACCGAGCGCGGCGTCTCGTTGAAGCGCGTGGCATAGGAGAGGAGCTTCTCGCCCTTCTCATCGAGCACGTGCTTTTGCTGACGATACGCATCGAGAATCGGGAAACGGTAGGGCGCCAGGTCCGGCGTGGTGTCGAGCCAGCCGCGCATCGTGGCCTCGGGCACGGCCAGCAACTCGGGGTTGAACCACGCCGTCGCCGTGCCGAATTTCGCGAAGAGCGCCTGCACACGCTGAAGTTTACCCGCCACGTCCTGGTTGCGCGTGTCGGTGTCTCGCTGGAGCTGCGGATAACGGAACACGCGATACTGAAGGATGCCGATTTCGTCGAAGAGCCGGTAGGCGGCGAGCACGGCGGACGGACCGTCCTTGAGCGTGCCCTTGAGAGCGGCGAAGGCGTCCATCTTCGCCTCGGTGTCCTTCATGCCCTGCTCCCACGCGGCCCAGTCGGTGTAGATGGGCGAGAAATCCCATTTGAACTCGGCGGCGATCTCGGCGCGGTTGCGGGTCGTGGGTTTGGTGTCGGCGAGTGCGGAAGTCATCAGAAAGAGGGAGGCGGTTGCAAAGAACAGCGGACGCGCTGCTGCGGGGCGGAGGGAGCCAATCATGAGCACCACTAGGTGCTTTCTACAAAATAAGTCGATGCTGCGCGGCAGGGAAACCAAACTCGGCCAAGGCGACCGAGATGGAGGCGGGCCAGCGGCCCGTGCCACCGAGGGCAACGCCGGCCCAGCTTGGTTTCCGTGCCGCCCGGAGGGCCTCGGGTGAAGCATCGAGTTCTTTTGAAGACAGCACCAAATGCTTTCATCGCTTGCGTCGAGCCGTCCTCCGCAAAAGGTGGACTTCTTCGCCCATGTTACGCGCACTTGTATTCGATTTCGACGGACTGCTGGTGGACACCGAGACGGTGTTGATCGACGCCTGGGTGCAGGTCCACGCCGAGGACGGTATCACTGTCGATGGCAACGCCCTCCACCACATCGTGGGCCACACCGACATCGTCTACGATTACTGGGCCGCCTACCCCTCGGACACCGAGCGTGAGGTTCTTGAAGAACGCTACCGGGTCGCTGCGCGAGCCCTCAACCTCGCCGCCCCGCCCCTTCCCGGCGTCATTCCACTGCTCGACGCCGCCCGCGACGCCGGCCTCAAGATCGGCCTCGCCTCCAACTCAACCCACGCCCACGTCGAGGGACACTTGGAACACCGCGGTATGCTCGGCTATTTCCACAGCATCGCCTGCCGTGACGATGTCGCCATCGGAAAACCCGAGCCCGACGTCTATCTCGCCGCCCTTCGCGGCCTCGGTGTGAACGCCTCCGACGCCGTCGCCTTCGAGGACTCCGTGCCCGGCCACGTCGCAGCCCACCGTGCCGGCATTCGTGTCGTCGTCGTGCCCAATCCCTCGACCCGCCACTGCGAGTTCCCTCACGCCACCCTCAGGCTCCGCTCGCTCGCCGATACATCGCTCGCGGACCTCGTCAGCCGTTTCGGCCCGTGCTCACCGGATCTGTGAATACATAGCCGCGAGCCAGCGCCGTATAGGCCGCCACTTGCGCGGCCACCCAATCCGGATCGCGTCCCAGCTCGCGCGCCATCCACCGCGCCACTTCCGGAGCTGCCTCGATCGAAGCCTTCGCGTCCAACACCAGCGCACGCGTCCTCCGCGCCAGCACATCCTCGACCGTGCGCGCCATCTCCCGTCGCACGCTCCGCACCACATCGGCCGGCGTATAATCCAACGCCGGATGAATCAACCCGCCCAACTCCGGACGCTCCTCGACCAGCGCTGCCGTCTCCGCTCCCTCGCTCGCACCGAGAATCGCCAACCCCGCCGTAACACTCGCCTTCGCCGGCAAGCCCGCGACCGCTTCCATACGATTGATCACA
Organism: Rariglobus sp.; assembly: GCA_035459785.1. Classification (GTDB taxonomy): domain Bacteria; phylum Verrucomicrobiota; class Verrucomicrobiia; order Opitutales; family Opitutaceae; genus Rariglobus. Next base: position 9,973 of record DATHXF010000091.1, read on the forward strand.
TCCTCGCCCATTTTCCGATAGGTCGTCCACTTGCC
>DATHXF010000092.1:0-15121 GCA_035459785.1 Rariglobus sp.
TCGATCCCTACGCCCACGCCAAGGTGAAACTCACCCTCCGCCAGGCCGGCCGCGTCCTCTGGAGCGACACCCTCTGGCTCTACGGTATCCACGACACCCACGGCCACGGGCACTAGTTCAAAAAAGGTGGACGGCGATCTCCGAGCGCCGTCGTCCCCGCCGCATTTCCACCGCCCAGTTTGCGCTTCATTCGCCCTTGGTCATTAGTCATTCCTCATTCTTCCCATGTCCCCGACCACTTCCGCGTCCGCCGCTCCCGAACCCATTCCCGTCACCGTCCTCACCGGCTTCCTCGGCGCCGGCAAGACCACGCTCCTGAACCGCATCCTTACCGAACAACACGGTAAAAAACTCGCGGTCATCGAAAACGAATTCGGCGAAGTCGGCGTGGACAACCAGCTCGTCATCCAGTCCGACGAGGAAATCTTCGAGATGAACAACGGCTGCATCTGCTGCAGCGTGCGCGGCGACCTCATCCGCATTCTCGGCCGTCTCATGAAGCGTAAGGACCGCCTCGACGGCATCCTCATCGAGACCACCGGACTCGCCGACCCCGGCCCCGTCGCCCAGACGTTTTTCACCGACGACGAGATGCGCACCCGCTTCCGTCTCGACAGCATCGTCACCCTCGTCGACGCCAAGCACGTCCTCCAACACATCGACACGTCCCCCGAGGTGAAGAAGCAGATCGGTTTCGCCGACGTCATCATTCTCAACAAAGCCGATCTCGTCTCCCCCGCCGACCTTGATGCGCTCGAAGCCCGCATCCACAAGATGAACGGCGCCGCCAAAATCCACCGCGCGCAAAACGCCGACGTCCCGCTTTCCTCCGTTCTCAACGTCGGCGGCTTTCAACTCTCCCGCGCCACCGAGCTCGACCCCAAGTTCATGGAGCCGTCCTACCCCTTCGAGTGGGCCGGCGTCTACGCGATCCCCAAGGGTGAACACCAGATCGTCATCGGCCACTGCAATCACGATCACGACCATGGTCATTCCCACGAAGGCCACGACCACTCTCACGAAGACCACTCGCATGGCGAAGAAGGCCACCATCACCACCACGGTCCCGAGGGCACGCTCGACATCGTCGTCATGCCCGTAAAATCCTTCGCCGAAGCCGACCTCGTCGCCGCCCGCGATGCCGCCGTCCTCGTGTTCTCCGACTGGGAAAACAAAGTCGCTCCCGGCGACACCGTCGTCCCCGGCGGCACGCTCCACCGCCTGCAAATCGGCGAACACGCCCACGCGCACTTCACCCTCTCGGTCACCGAGCCCGGTTTCTTCATGGTCTTCGAGGCCTGCGGACACCACCCGCTCCACATCCAGGTCATGGGCGAAAACGTCCGCCCGGGTTGGCAGCAGGATTACGATCACACCCACAGCCACGACGACGACGTGACCAGCGTCGGCATCACCGAAAGCGGCGACCTCGACGGAAAAAAACTCAACGACTGGATCGGCGAGCTCCTCAAGGTGAAGGGCAACGACATCTACCGCTGCAAAGGCGTGCTCGCCATCAAAGGCTCCCCCAACCGCCTCGTTTTCCAAGGCGTGCACATGCTCTTCGACGCGAAATTCGATAAGCCCTGGGGTGCCGCCCCGCGCACCAACACCCTCGTCTTCATCGGCAAAAACCTCGACCGCGAAGCCCTCAACGAAGGCTTCAAGTCCTGCCTCGTCTAACCGCCGCACCTCTCTTCTCCTCACCCCTTCATGAAATCCTTCCTCCTCACCGGACTCCTCGCCTTCGCTAGCTGCACGTCTGTGTTCTCACAGGACACCGCAGCCGCCACCACCCCGAATCTGATCGGCAAACGCTACGTCGAAACCCAATTCTCCTACATCGACTACAGCGGCTCGTCCGACTTCGCGCTGGGCACCGCGTTTAACCAGCCGCTGAACGCTTCGTTCGATGCCGGTGCCGCGTTCGTGCACACCCAGGAAGAAGGCAACGACTCGCACAACTACCAGGTCTTCGGCCTCAATCTCACCGGCCACCACGACTTCGGCAAAACCCGCGCCTTCGCCCGCGGCACGATCAACTACGAGTGGTGGTCCGTGAAAAACCTCTGGTGGTATCAGGCCGACGTCGGCCTCGAACGCGCCCTCTGCGACCGCGTGCTCTTCACCGCCTACGTCAGCTGGCTCGATTTCTTCTCCTCCACGTTCATCGACAGCTCGATCTCCGGCACCGCGAAACTCACCTACTGGGCCACGCCTGAAATCGGTCTCTCCGCCGCCGCCAGCATGATCGAGCGCGGCGCCGTCGCCGGCCGCCTCGGCGTGGCTTTCGTATTCTGATCAGTCCGTATTCTCAGGCCGGAGCGACGGTCATCGCTCCGGCCTGATCTGGATTGCGCTGCGCCACGCTGCCCGCCAGTTCGGTGACATGAACCGTGCTTCCGCGTCCGTCTCTCTCGCCCTCGCAGGCGTGCTGGCGCTCGTCTTCGGCGGATTCGGTTTCCTGATCTACGGTGTCGTCGGCGACCGCGACGGTCTGCGCGTTCTGCCCTCTGCCGATGTGCGCCTCGAAGTTCTGTCCGATCCGTCTTTGCAACTCGCGTGGCCGGATGTCCTCGCGCACCCCGCGTCCGCGTGGCGTGCCCACACCAGCGACTACTACATCCAAGCTCCCCATGGCGGTGCCGTTTGGGTGCGCGCCACGTTTACCAACTCGACCGAACGCCCGATCCACGGAGTGCTGGCCGACGATGAACTGATCGTTGACCGACTCGACTGCTGGACGCCCGACACCAGCGAACCCGACGGCTGGCGCCATCAGATCTCCGGAGAATCCATTCCCGGCCGGCTCAAAGCGATCCGCGGTCGTGAAACCGCCGTTTACATCACCGTCCCCACCCGCGGTGAGTTGGTTGCCTACCTGCGCGCCAAGGATCACTTCCACACTTGGTTCCGCGCCGTCTGGTGGCCCGACGCCTCCGCGTTTCTGAACGCGCAACTCCGCCACACCCTAGCCGAGGCGCTCTACTTCGGCGTGCTCGTCGCTCTGCTCATTTACAACGCCGTGCTGTGGGTGCGTCTCCGCCATCGCGATCTGGGCTACTACCTTGGCTACCTCGGTTCGATGGCCGTCTTCATGGCGTTTGCCCGCGCGCAACCCCAGTTGCTCGGTTTTCCTCTGGGCTCGCCTTTCCTTGAGCCGCTGGTCACCATCGCGCTGGCCTCGACCGGTTTTTTCCTCGTGCAGTTTGCCCGCGAATTTTTCGGCCTGCGCACCATTGCTCCCCGCCTGGACCGTGTCGCCCGCGTCTTCGGCTGGCTCAACCTCGGTTTCGCGTTTGGCTCACCCGCGCTGCTCTGGAGCAAAACCTCGTTGTGGATACACGTCGTGATCCCCGGAATTGTCGCCACCCACATCACCCTTCTCGTGATGGCGGTGCTGGTCTGGCGGCTTGGCGTGCGACAGGCGCGGTTTTTTCTGCTTTCGTTCGGTGTGTTTCTGGTCGGAGGCGCACCGTTCGTTTACAGCTGGATGCGCGCGATTCCCCTCGGCGACACCGCGCTTCCCCTGATGGTCGGCTCCGCGCTGGAGATGCTGCTCCTGTCTCTCGCCGTCGCGGATCGCTTCGCCCGCATCTCGCAAGATCGCCACACCGCCCAGCTCGCCGAGGAAAAGGCCCGCCTCGAATCCCTCCGCTACCAGCTCAACCCTCACTTTCTCTTCAACGCGCTCAACTCGATCTACGGCCTCGTCTATCCGCACTCCGCCGCCGCGGGCGACCTCGTGCGGCGTCTCGCCGATTTCTGCCGCGACACGCTCACCCGCCCCGGCGGCAAGTGGCAGCCGCTCGGCGACGAACTCGCCATGCTGCGCAACTACCTCGGAATCGAACAGGCCCGCTGGCGCGACCAGCTCGCGCTCGGGTTCGATCTGGATCCTCGCGCCGATGCGTTTCTTCTCCCTCCGTTCCTGCTTCTGCCGCTCGTGGACAACGCCATCAAACACGGCGGCGCCACCAGTCCCGGCGTCCTTACCGTGCGGCTCATCACCCGTCGCGAATCCAACGACGGCGTGACGCTCTCCATCGTCAACAGCGGCATGTGGGCGGCGCGTGATCCGCAGCAACCCCGCGCGCCGAACTCAACCGGCGTGGGCTTGGAAAATATCCGCGCCCGCCTGCAACACGCCTTCCCCGCCGGCCATGAACTCGTCACCCACGCTGCCGACGGCTGGGTGACCCTCACCTTGCGTCTGCCGCCACCGTCTGCGACGGAGTGATCTCCACGCCATGCCCCGTGCCATCCTGATCGACGACGAACCACCCGCCCGCGACATCCTCCGCGCGTTGCTCGCCGCGCATCCCGATGTCGTTGTGACCGCCGAAGCCGGCACGCTGGCCTCCGCGCGCGAGGTTCTCGGGCGCAACGACTACGACCTCGTGTTTCTCGACATCCAGCTGCGCGGCGGCACCGGCTTCGACCTCGTGGACCACGTTCGCCCCGGCACACGCATCATCTTCGTCACCGCCTACGACCGGCATGCCCTCCGCGCCTTCGAGGTCAATGCACTCGACTACCTGCTCAAGCCCATCGACCCCGCCCGCCTCTCGCAGGCTCTCGCCCGCCTCATCCTGCCCGCCGGCCCCGCGCCCGCTGGCCCGTTGGGCCCGGAGGATCGCCTGTTTCTCAAGCTCGGCTCCGGCCACGAACGCCTCGTGCGCCTGGCCGAAATCCGCCTCGTGTGCTCGTGCGAAAACTACAGCGAGATCGCCCTCGGCGACGGAAAACGCCTGCTCGTGCGCAAAACCATGAAGGCGTGGGAGGAGCTTTTGCCCGCGACGCAGTTCGTGCGCATCCACCGGCAGACCATCGTCAACCTCGCCCACCTCGCCCGCATCGAGCGCGCAAGCGAGGCCACCAGCCTGGTCTATCTCGACGGCGCGGCGGAGCCCGTCGTCGCCAGCTACCGCTACCTGCCCGCCTTGCGCGAACAACTCGCGCGCCGGTCCGCCCGGTAGTCGCGCACTGCTCGGCCGTCCGGTGCGCCGGCCGCGCGGTCGTCACTCGCCGGCGTGCGTTTGTCACCGGCGGCTCGTCGCCCGGGTCGCCCACCGTCTCATCGGGAATAGGTCCACGCTTCCCGATGAAAATCACCGCACTGCTCCCGCTCGCCGCTTTCGCCTTCACCCTGCCCCCGGCGCACGCCCAGTGGGTGGTGAACGGCAACTACTACTCCCTTTTGAACGGCTCGGCCATGATCGGCGGCGGTGATTTCGGATCGGCCACGAGCTACACCCAGACCGGAGGCGCGGTGACGGGCGGCTCCGTCATCTTGGGATATGTCGTCGGCGGCACCTCCAACTCGGGCACCAGCGTCAACTACAACCTGCTCGCGGGCACATTCACCACGACCGATCTCACGCTCAGCCTCGACGCCACAAGTTACTACGGCTCGGGCTACTTCAACCAGTCGGGCGGCACCGCCACCGTCGCCGGCACGCTTCGTCTCGGCTACGGACCCAACACCGGACGCTACACCCTTGACGGAGGCACCCTGAGCGCCGGCATGCTCAACCTCGCCGGCACGAGTTCCAACCTCGCCGCCGTTTTCTTCCTGAACGGCGGCACCCTCGTCACCTCCAACGTCACCACCGGCGGCCCGGGCCGGGGCAACAACGGCCTGCTGCTGCTCAACGGCGGCACCCTCCAGGCCGATCCCAACACCGCCAGCCCGGGCACCGGGTGGATCAACGCCTCGACCACCGCCTTTGTCTCCGTCGGCGGCGCGGTGTTCGACACCGCCGGCACCGACCGTACCATCGAGGCCACTCTCGCACGCGACATCTATCTCGGCAGCGGCCAGGCCGACGGCGGCCTCATCAAAAAAGGCGCCGGCACGCTTACCCTGAGCCACAACACCAACAAATTTAACAACTACACCGGCGCCACCACGCTCCAGGCCGGCACGCTCTCCATCGGCTCCGGCACCGCGCTCGGGAACGCCACCAACGCGATCAACTTCGACGGCGGCACCCTCCAGATCAAACGCCAAGCCGGGCAGACCGCGGGCGGTATGCACGACTTCGGCTTCCACACGCTCAACACCGCCACCTTCGACGGCGGCCTCGATATCGCCGACGCGGACAACATCTTTATTCTCTCGCAGTCGCTCTCCGGCACCGGTCGCCTGGACAAGCTCGGCGCCGGCACCCTCGTCCTCTCCGCCGCCAGCACGCGCTCCGGCGCGACCACCGTCGCCGCCGGCACCCTCGTCCTCTCCGACTCGCTCGCGCTTCAGGCCAGCAGCGTCACCGTCTCCGGCACCGGCGTGCTCGACTTCGGCACGCTGACTTCCGCCACGCTCGGCAATCTGAACGCCGCCAACTTCTCCCTGCAAAACACCTCCGCCGCCCCGCTCGCGCTCACCCTCGGCGGCGGCGACACCACCGCGACCTCCGCCACCGCCTTCTCCGGCCCGGGCTCCCTCGCCAAGACCGGCACCGGCACGATCACGCTCACCGGCGCCAACACCTACACCGGTGGCACCACGATTTCCGCCGGTACCCTCCGGTTCGCCGCATCCTCGTCCCTCGCCCCGGGTTCGCTCACCGTGGCCTCCGGCGCGACCGCCGCCTTCAACGTCGGCGGCACCGGCGAGTTCACCTCATCCGCCATCGTCGGCGTCGCCGGTCTGTCGTTTCAGACCGGTTCGCGGCTCGGCCTCGACACCACCAACGCCGACGGCGGCAACTTCACCTTGTCCGAAAATCTCGGCGGTGACTTCACCTTGGTGAAACTCGGCTCAGGCCTGCTCACCCTCGGCGGCGTCAACACCCACACCGGCGGCACCACCCTCGGCGTCAACACCGGCACCGTCTCCATCTCCGGAATCTCCGCGCTCGGCACAGGCCCGCTCACCTTTGATGGAGGCCGACTCCAGATCACCGGCACTGCGATGACGAACTTCGGCTCGCTCTCGCTGAACACCTCCACGTTCCGAGGCAGCCTGCTCATCGCCGACTCGACGCACTCCTTCACGCTCGGGCACTCGCTCTCCGGCTCCGGTTACCTGAGCAACAGCGGTCCGGGCACCCTCGTCCTCACCGGCACCAACACCTTCACCGGCGGCCTCTACCTCAACACAGGCCTCGTCGAGTTCTCCACCGTCGCCAACCTCGGCAACGGCTTGGTCTACCTCCAGGGCGGCGGCCTCCGCTGGGCTCCCGGCAACACCACCGACATCACCGCATCCCCGCGGCTCAACCGCACGATCCACGCCGCCGGCACGAAGTTTGACACCAACGGCAACAACGTCGCTTTCTCCAATGAACTCGACGGCGCGGGCGGCGTGACCAAATCCGGCGCCGGCACGCTCACGTTGAACGCCGTCAACACCTACACCGGCGGGACCACCGTCAACGGCGGCACCCTCGCCGTCGCCAGAGGCGGCCAGGTCGGCGCCATCCGCGGCGCGCTCACCATCAACGCCGGCGCCACGGTCGTGACCTCCGCCGTGAACGCCCTCGGATGGGGCGCCGGGACCAAGGTCGATACGCTGACGATCAACCAAGGCACCCTCGACCACACCGCCGCCGGCAGCCACGGCCTGGGCATCGCCTACACGCTCAACGGCGCCACCCTGACATCGAACGGCGGCGTGAGCAGCGCCACCGCCGCCTCCCACTTCGCGGTGGACGGCGCCTCGTCCTTCAACGTCACCGGCTCCACCACCTCCACCATCGCCGGCCGCCTGGACCTGCGCGGCGACGGCAACTTCGACAACGTGAACTTCACCGTCCAAGGCGGCTCCCGCCTGAACGTCACCGCCGGCATCTCCTCGCATTCCGGCAGCACCCTCGTCGGGCCCGTCGGCTTCACCAAGCTCGGCGCGGGCACCATGTCCCTCACCGGCGACAACATCTACTCCGGCAACACCCTCGTCAGCGCCGGCACCCTGCTCGCCAACAACACCGCCGGCTCGGCCACCGGCTCCGGCAACGTCACCGTCCAGTCCGCCGCCACCCTCGGCGGCTCCGGCCGCATCGGCGGTTTGACCACCCTCGCCTCCGGTGCCCACCTCGCCCCGGGCAACTCCCCCGGCACGATCACCTTCACCGGCGGCCTCACCCTCAACACCGGCTCCATCCTCGACTTCGAACTCGGCACCGCGAGCGACCTCATCCGCGTCTCCGGCGGCACCCTCACCGGTCCCGGCTCCGGCAAACTCACAGTCAACCTCTTCAACTCCGGTGGTTTCACCGCCGGCACTTACACGCTCATCGACGCCACCGGCGCCACGCTCACCAGCATCGGTGCGACCTCATTCGAACTCGGCACCGTCATCGCCGGCTACGATTTCAGTTTCACTCAGACCGGCAATCTCCTCCAGATCACCGCCACCGCAGTCCCCGAGCCCGCAACCTTTTCAACCCTCGCCGGTGTGCTCACCCTCTCCTTCGCCGTATTGCGCCGCCGCCGCTCCTCACGCTTCACACCAACCCCAGTTGCTTTGCCCTGATCAGCAGATCCGTCGGACTCGGCGAACCCAGTTTCGCCATGAGATTCGCGCGGTGAAACTCCACGGTGCGCGCGCTCAGCCCGATCAATTCCCCGATCTCGCGGCTCGTCTTGCCCGTCAACACATGCGCCAGCACCTGCTGCTCGCGTCGCGATAAAATTTTGCCCACCGCCAGCGGCTTGCCGCCTTCGCGCCGGATCGCGTCGTGAAAGCGCGGCGAAAAATACCCCCGTCCCGCCGACGCCGCCCGCACCGCCTCCGCCAGTTCCTCCGGCGTGCAATCCTTCTCCAGGTAGCCCTCGACTCCGCTCTCGCGGATGCGCGTCACCGCCAGCGGATCCGTGAGTGACGTGAGAATCAACGACCTCGTTTCCGGTCGCATCTGCCGCACCGCACGCACCAGCGCCAGCCCGTCCATCCCCGGCAGATGCATGTCCACCACCAGGAAATTCGGCTGGAGTTCCTGCGCGAGCCGCAGTCCTTCTTCCGCCGATGCCGCCGCGCCGACCACTTCGAATTTTTCCTGGCCGCGAAACCAGTCGCACAGAAACGCGCGGAAAATCCCCTGATCCTCCACGATCAGCGTGCGCACCTTGTCGTCGAAACGCATCGGACTCATAAAATCGCCTCCCCGGCTCCGCGGCCCGTCGCCGGCAGGATCACGCTCAACTCCGTGCCGCCCGCCGCGGAACACGATCCCGCCTCGATTTTCGCGCCGAGGGTAACGCCGATTTCCTGGCTCAACCGCAGGCCCATCCCCCCTCCCTCGCCGTTGTCGCCCGCGGCCGACGCTTCGCCGCGTAGCCGTGCCAGCACCGCCGGCGGCAATCCCGGCCCGTCGTCGCGCACCGTGATACGCACCGACCCCGCCTCCGCCCGCGCGATCACCTCGACGCGGCTGCGCGCAAACTTCACCGCGTTGCCCACCAGGTTGCGCACCATCGTTTGCGCCAGCACCAGATCGGTCCACGCCGCCAGCGACTCGGGCACGTCGTCCGTCAGCGTCACTCCGCGCCGTTCCGCCAGCGGCCGGTGCAATCTCACCACCGGCGTCACCAGTCCGCTCACCGGATGCGCCGACGACGCCGGTTGTGCGCCCGTCCGCAACCGCGCCCACAGCACGATATCCTCGATTAAGAGCAGCATCTGGCGCCCCGCTCCCGCCACGTCGCCCGAAAATTCACCCAGCACCGCTCCCGCCGTCTCCGCCACCGGCGCACGGCTGCCGCCCCGCAATTGCTCCGCCCGCTGCGTCAGCGCCGCCAGCGGACTCCGCAAATCGTGGCCGAGCGCGATCAGCATCCGGTCCTTGTCCGTGTTCGCCGCCTCGAGGTCGCGCGTGCGCTCGGCCACCTCGAGTTCAAGTTCGTCCGCATAGGCCGCCTCGATCACCCGCCGCTGCTCGGCCTCTTCGATGAGCCGTGCCTGCGCCTCTGTCTTCTCCCGCTGCGCGCGCGCAAACCGGTCCGCCACCGCCAGCGAGAGCAACAGCATCTCCAGCGCCGAGCCGATCATGAGACCCATCAACGCCGCGTTCTTGGCCTCCAGCATCCACAACCGCACCGCCACCAACGGGAGCGACCCCGCGAACAGACAGCCAAACGACAGCACGAAAAACCGCGCCTGCCCCGCGCCTGTCCGCCACGCCACCAGCGCCAGCACCAGCAGACCCGCGTGGGTGATACCGATCCCCGCCACCGTGGCCGGCAGCCAGACCGCGCTTTTTATCCACGGCGTGCTCAGCGCCCCCAGGGCCAGCACCGCCATCATCACCGCCAGCCACGCCGCGACCCGGTCTCCCCGGGGGAAACGTTGCTTCAGCTCCAAAAACACCCGGGCAAAGCACGCCAGGAAAAATGCGCTCAAGGCCAGCGCCACCGTCAGCGCCGTTTCCAAACCCGGCGAACCCAGCGTCGCGCCCAGTTCCAATTGCCAGGCCCGTGCCAGCACCAGGAACGCCCCTCCCGTGCCCAGATAAGCCGCATAGTAACCGATGTCCGCCAGCCGCAGCCGCACCCATAGCAGCACGTTGTAACCCAGCAGTGCCAGCAACCCGCCGAAGTAAACCGCCTCCGCGATAAGCCCGTGCGTCTTCGCCGCATGATACGCCGTCGCTTCCGGCCACCATTCCAGTTGGAACACCGGCCGGTAAAAATCCTCCGCACGCAGATACACGACCTGTTCTCCCCGCGCCGGCACGCTCACCGGAAACGCCACCGCGCGCCCCGGCACCGCTTTCTCCGTCGCCGCCACGCCTTCTCCCGACACCAGCCGCCACCCTCCACCCTCCACCGCCTCCCCCGATCGCGTGCGCGCAGCGCTATACGCGACCACCCGGTCCGCGAAGAAATCCACATCCGCCAGCACGCCCGCCCGCGCCTGCGGCTCCGCGTTGCGCAACGTCACGCGCGCCCACAACACCGTGCCAAAGCCACCGGTGTAATGATCCGCGCCCGTCCACCGTCGCCATGCGTCCACCGGCAGTTGTTCCACCTCGGCGTGCGTCAACGCCGCGCCCTGCTTCTCGACAAAAAACTCCAGCGTCGATCCCGCCCGCTCCCCGTCCGCCCACGGCTCCACCCCGCCCCGGTTGCCCGCGAAGACCAGCAACAGCCAGCCCAGCCCTCCCGCCACGACCGCGAGCATCCCCGCGATGGGGAGCCAGGAAATGACGCGGGAAAAATTCATTCAGGCCATTTCCGCTCACGCCCGCCCGCACCGCAAGCCCGCCTCCGACCCAAAACCTCGTAGGCCTACGAGGTTTTGCCGGTGGAGCCGCCTTTTTTGCCCCGGCGAGATAGCCCCACTCGCCCGTCACCCGCATGCAAACTTTCCTTCTCCAAAACAGAGGCGCCTCCTCGACCACCCGCCGCTGCTGGATCGCAGTGATCGCCCTGCTGTCATCGCTCCTCTCCGGCCCCGGGCTTCGCGCCCAAACTTCGCTCTACTGGACCGGCGGCGGCGGGACGTGGGACACCACCACGTCTCAATGGTCGTCGAACGTGGACGGCAGCACACCGCTCGAAACGTGGGTCAATGCCGATCCTGCCAATGACGCCGTCTTCGGCCTCACCGCCGGCACCGTCACGCTAAGCGAGCCGGTCACCGCGCGCTCGCTCACGTTCACCACCGATGGCTACACGATCGCGGGCGGCACGCTCACGCTCTCCGACGCGTCGATCGACACCGGCAGCGGCACCCAGACCATTTCCTCCGTGCTCGCGGGCAGCAGCCTCCTCTTCACCAAATCCGGCAGCGGCACGCTCGTCCTCTCGGGCGCGAACACCCTCGCGGCGACAAGCGAACTCATTGTAAGCGGCGGCACGCTCGCCATCCGCGGCAGCGGCGCGTCGCTTGGCATCGCGGGCGCGGCTTCCCGCATCAACGTCGGCGCGGGCGCATTCAAGATCGATTCGGGCGGGACCGCGAAAAACACCAGCAGCGTCATCGGAAACTCCGGCACCGTCACCGTCGATGGCGCCGGCAGCACGTGGACATTGACCGGCGGCATCAGCGTCGGCTCGGGCGGAAATGGGACGCTCACGATCTCCAACGGCGGCAAGGTCATCGATACCGACTCCGACATTGGTTATGGCGAGGCCGGCAGCGGCTCGGCCACGGTCACCGGCGCGGGCTCCGTCTGGTTTACGAAAGGCATGCGCATCGGATCCACTGCGAATTCCGAAGGCACGCTCACCATCGAAAACGGCGGCGTGGTGCACAACGCCGGCACTGCCGTCAACCTGGGCGGCGGCGCCACCGCGGTCGCGCACCTCGTCGTCACCGGCGCCGGTTCCCTCCTCACCGGCGGTCTGCCAACGGACGTGGTCCCAAAGAAAACGGGCTTGCAGGTCGGAGCCCTCGGCACCGCCACCGTGCTCGTCAGCGACGGGGGGAAAATCAACGGCTCCAGCGGCTCGATCGGCGGCGGCACCACGGTGGACGACATCGGAAAAGGCGACGTGACCGTCACCGGCGTCGGCTCGAGTTGGACGATGTCCTCGGTTTTCAACATGAATGGTCAGAGCACGCTCACGATCGCCGATGGCGGCGCCGTCACCAGCGCGGGCAGCACCATCGGCGGCTCCGCCATCAGCACGAGCACCGTCACGATCGGGGGCAACGGCGCGAGCTGGACGGCTTCATCGTCCGTGGTGCTGGGTGACTTCGGCAGCGGCACGCTGAACCTCAACGCGGGCGGCAGTTTTTCCACGGGCGCGTTCCTGCGGCTGGGCGGTGAGGACGGCGGCAGCGGAACGATCATTCAGACCGGCGGCACGTTGACGGTCGGAACGTATCTGGATTTCTCTGCGGGCACACCCGTCTATCGCCTCGAGGGCGGCACGCTCATCGCCGGCGGCTCGGAATACGACGCCATCTACGTCAATGACAACACGGAGGGATACACGTTCGAACTCGCCGGTGGCACTGTGCAGGCGAAGGGCGTCGATCTGGTCAGCTATGCCAATGCCACGCTACGCAACGGCACCGTCAGCACGCTAAGCACGCCGACCTCCTCGACTCAGGAGATGTATTGGGAAGGCATCATCAGCGGCGGCGGCGGGCTGATGAAAACCGGCGCGGGCGTCCTCTATCTCGACAAAGTCAACACCTACACTGGCGCGACCACCGTCAATGCCGGCACCCTCCTCGTGAACGGCTCCCTCGCCTCCTCCGCCGTCACCGTCGCTTCCGGCGCGACCCTTGGCGGCAGCGGCACCATCGGCGGACACGCCACCTTCGCCTCCGGCGCGCACCTCGCCCCCGGCAACTTGCCCGGCACGATCACGTTCACCGGCGGACTCACGCTCAACGACGGCACCATCCTCGATCTCCAGCTCGGCACGATCAGCGACAAGATCGTCGTCTCCGGAGGCACCCTCACCGGTCCATTCTCCGGCACGATCACCGTCAACCTCTCCGACTCCGGCGGCTTCGTCGCCGGCACCTACACCCTCATCGACGCCACCGGCGCGACCCTCACCAGTATCGGCGCAACATCCCTTGAACTCGGCACGACCATCGCCGGCTACGACTTCACCTTCACGCAAAACGGCGACCTCTTCCAACTCACCGCCATCGCCAGCGCCGTCCCCGAGCCCTCGACCTGCGCCGCCCTCGCCGGCGTGTGCGCCCTCGGCCTCGCCGCTTGGCGGCGTCGCCGTTTTTGAGGCAGGGCGGGACCGCTGGGACCGCCGCGAAGTCTTTCACCCTGCGCGAGCCAAACCGGACGGCCCGCCATTCACGCCGTCCACCCGTGCCGCCGCGCCGCGGTCACGAGTTCGTCCATGTTGGACGCGTTGAGCTTGGCCATCACGTTGGCGCGGTGAAACTCCACCGTGCGTGCGCTCAGGGTCATCAGTTCCGCGATCTCGCGATTGGACAGCCGGCGCAGCACATGCGTCAGCACTTCGAGCTCGCGTCGCGATAAGATTTTCCCCGCCGCCAGCGGCTTGCCGCCTTCGCGCGCGGCCACATCGCGAAACCGCGGCGAGAAATACTGCCGCCCGCACGCCACCGCTTCAACCGCCTCGGCCAGTTCCGCCGGCTCCGCGTCTTTCTCCAGATAACCTTCCACGCCGCTCTCGCGGATGCGCGTCACCGCGAGCGGATCGGTCAGCGAAGTCAGGATGAGCGAATTGATTTCCGGCCGCGTCTGCCGCACCGCCCGCACCAACCCGAGACCGTCCATGCCGGGCAGATTCATGTCGACCAGCAGCAGATCCGGCGCCGTTTGCTCCGCGAGCCGCAAGCCCTCCTCCGCACTCGCCGCCGCGCCCACCACCTCGAATTGCGGACGCGCCTCAAACCACTCGACAAGAAATGCGCGAAACATCCCCTGGTCTTCCACGATCAGGGTGCGCACGCGGGGCGAGGAGCCGGGCGGACTCATGTGACGTCTCCTTCCACGGCCGCCGGCGCCGACACGAGGGCGTGCGCAGGCAGCGTCATCCAGATTTCCGTGCCGCCACCGTCGGCTTCCGTCGCCTCCAGCGTGGCGCCGATGGCCTCGCCGATTTCCTGGCTCAACCGCAGTCCCATGCCGCCACCGTCGCCGTTCGCCGCACCGCGCAGACGCGCGCTCACGGCCGCGGGCAAACCCGGACCGTCGTCGCGCACGACCACGGTGACTTTATCCGCCCCGGCGGCGACGCGCACACTCACCTCGACGCGGCTGCGCGCAAATTTCACCGCGTTGCCGACGAGGTTGCGCACCATCGTCTGCGCGAGCACGAGATCGGTTTGGATCATCAAATTCTCCGGCACGTCCGCGGTGAGCGTCACGCCCCGCCGGCTCGCGAGCGGCTGATGCAGCGCCACCACCGGCCGCACGAGCCGGTCCGCCGCGACGGCGCCCGCCAGCGGTCGCGCGCCCGTGCGCAGCCGCGCCCAGAGCACGATGTCCTCGATCAGCAGCAGCATTTGCCGGCCCTCAGCCGCCGCCTCGCCCGCGAAGCCGCGCAACGTCTCCAGCGTGCCCGGGACGTCCGCGCGCTGCCTCAACTGTTCCGCCCGCTTCGTCAGCGCCGACAGCGGGCTGCGCAGATCGTGCCCGAGCGCGATCAGCATCCGGTCCTTGTCCACGTTCGCCACCTCGAGGTCGCGCGTGCGCGCGCGCACCTCGTCCTCGAGTTCACTCGC
>DATHXF010000093.1:0-6893 GCA_035459785.1 Rariglobus sp.
TTAAGCACTCTCCACCTGTGAGTTAATTTTAATGAACTAGGCGCTTAAAACTCAGGTAGAAGCAGGGCGGTAGGCGACGCCGAGACGATCGAGGCGGGGTAGATGGGCGGTGAGGCGGCGGGTAAAGGCGGTGACGTCCTCCCTCCCCTCGCCCGTCCACAGGACCTGGGCGAGCGCGCAGGCGCGCGGGTAGGTCATGTAGTCGAGGTGGCGGCGCGTCGGCATGTATTCCGTCCAGAGCTGGGCCTGCGCTCCGAGCACGCCGCCGTGCAACTCCTCGGGATAATCCGCCAAGGGGCCCCAGGCGTAGACCTTTTCGACGGGCAGGTTGCCACCAAGCGCGAGCGGTTCGAAGTCCTGTCCCGGGCCGGAGGAATGGTAGGAGTCAAAATAGGTCCGCGAGTGATTGGCCAGCACCAGCGGGTTGCCCGCGCGCAACGCCTTCAGGTCGAGTTGCAGGTTGTTCAGCGTGGAGTCACGCCAGAGCATCACGGCAGTGTCCGGCGACGGTTGGTCGTGCTCGATGATCTCGTCCCAGCCGATCATCGCGCGTCCGCGGGCGCGGGTCAGCTCGCGAAGGCGCGCAGTGAACCAGCCCTGAACTTCATGATCGGTGACGAGACCCAGTGCGCGTTTGTGTTCCTGGATGCGCGGAGAGTCCGCCCACTCGTCGGCCAGCGCTTCGTCGCCGCCAAAATGAAGATAGTGGAAGGGGAACAGCTCCACGAGCGTCTCGACCACCTTCTCCAGAAAAACGAATGTCGCCGGCTCCAGGTTCAGCGTGCTGGGGCTGATTCCCCAACGCGTGCGCACGCCGGGTGCGGTCCCGGTGTTGCCAAATTCCGGATACGCCGTGACCAGCGCCTGCACGTGGCCCGGCACGTCAATCTCGGGCATAATGTGCACGCCGCGCGCGGCGGCGTAAGCCACGACATCGCGGATCTCGTCCGCCGTGTAGGCGCCGCCGTGGCGCACGCCGTCGGTCGCGGTCTTCGAACGGTCTTCATTGTGCCCGATCAGGGTTCCATCGCGCCAGGCGGCGATCTCGGTCAGGAGCGGATAACCCTCGACGGGCAGGCGCCAGCCTTGGTCATCGGTAAGATGCCAGTGCAGGAGGTTGAATTTGTGGAATGCGGCGAGGTCGATGAACCGCTTCACGTCGGCGGCGTCGCGAAAATGCCGGCTCACGTCTAGGTGCAGTCCGCGCCAGCCGAGCGCGGGCGCGTCGT
Organism: Rariglobus sp.; assembly: GCA_035459785.1. Lineage (GTDB taxonomy): Bacteria > Verrucomicrobiota > Verrucomicrobiia > Opitutales > Opitutaceae > Rariglobus. Next base: position 1,230 of record DATHXF010000093.1, read on the forward strand.
TAACGATCATGCCGGGAACCACGAGTCGGGCGCGCTGGCCGGAGAGGAGTTGGCGCAGCGTTTGGATGCCGCGCGCGATGCCGTCCGGCGACGCGGCCTCGATGAGTATCTGTTCCGATGTGACGGTGAGGCGGTGGGTTTCGTCGGCGAAGCCGGCGTCGCTCAACTTCGCCGGCAACGGACGCGGCGGCAGGGTCAGCGCGAGATGAATATCGCCACCAGTGGCGGATCCGGTCTCGGCGGCGAAGTGGTTTTCCTCGTTGAGATAACCGGCGAGCAACGCCGCCTGAGCGGCGATGTTGTCACTCGGTGCGGCGGAAACGCGCAGGCGCAGTCCGGGGGAATCGTGGCCGCGGTGACGGCGCACCCACTCGCCAAAGGTAAGCGTGAGATTGGTCGGCTGAGGAAGAATCAACGGGGATGGATTCATAAGAAGGAAAGGGGAACATCAGGCTAGTGCGCGCATCCGGGCCCAGAGCGGTGCGAGGTCAACCACGCGGCCTTCGTGCATCGCCTGATCCACGGCTTGTGCGACAACCAGCGAACGCAGGCCTTCGCCAAACCCGGCGGCGGGCGCACGCAACCCCGCCATGCACTCGGCCAATTCGCGCGCCATCGGCTCGTCGGCGCCGGCGTGACCGTCGCCATCGATCGGATGCGTGAGTTCGAGCGGTTCGTTCCAACCGACGCGGCGCAGTTCGAGTTTCCCCGTGTAAGCGTCGAGCCGCAGCGTGCCCTCGGAGCCGAGCATATAGAAACGGCGCTCGGGTAGCGCGGCCATGCAGTGGGTATGAAACGTGGCGCGCACGCCGCCGGCGAACTCAAGGATCGCGACCTGGTGGTCCACGATGTCCTTGTCGGCGGTGAAGGGATTGACGCGCTCCGGATCAGACCACGCCTCGAAGGCGGGGCGTCCTTCGGCATTCGAGCCGATGCGTTCCTGATGAAACCGGTTTTCGGGTGTGAAGAACGTGCGTCCGCCAAAACTCGCCACACGCGCCGGCAGATCGGCGACCAGCCAGAGCGCGAGGTCGAGATCGTGGCAGCATTTCTCCAGCAGGTGCGAACCGGCGTTGCGCGTGTGACGGCGCCAGTTGCCGTGAATGTAACCGCCGTGATTGAAAACGAGCGTCTCGTTGAACTCGAAGCTGAGGAGGCGCCCGATCTTGCCCGCTTCGAGCGCCGCACGCGCGGCGCGGTAGAGCGGCGAATAACGCAGCACGAGGCCGAGGGCGAACGTGCAACCGCTGGCGCGCCACGCGGCATGCATGGCGGCCGCTTCGTCCAGACCGAGCGCGAGAGGCTTTTCGCAAAACACGTGTTTGCCGGCGGAAAAGGCGGCGACGGCCTGCGCGGCGTGTTGACTGTTCCAAGAGCCGATGAACACCCAGTCGACATCGGCGCGTCCGCACAACTCGACCTCGTTTTCGCACGTCACGGCGTGTGGCGCCACCCGGCTCCGGCAACGCGCGACCGAGGCGGGATCGGGATCATACACAACGGTCACCCGCAGCCCCGGGGCAATCCGCAGCAACAGCTCGAGCACGCCGCAGATGCGGTTTCCCGCGCCGATGACGCCGATGCGGGCGGTCGCGGGGACGATGCGGGCCTCGATGGGGCCGGGGGTCGAATTCATCGGCCCCAACTTATCCGATACCGTCCTGAAATGACATGGACGCCCCGCCGATTTGTTTGTCATTTTCGATGACGTGGGAAATCAGAAAACAACCGACCTGCTCCGGCTGGCCAAGGCGGTGGTGAATCCGGCGGATTATTATCGCGGACTCCGCCGGCGCAGCGAAAGCACGCCGGACAACATCCTGATATTCGTCCGCAACCAGCGGGAACAAGTGAGTCCGAAGACCGGCGGCGACTCGTTTCACGAGCGCTGGGTGCTGCTGGTCATTCTCGAAGGAACGGGGGAACTGAGACTGGATCGCCAACCGCTGCGCCTGAAACCCGGCACAGTTGTCCTGCTCCCGCCGCTGCATCTGCACGGTTACGTCAACGTGTCGGCGGACATCCACTGGATGTTCGTCACGTTCGAGTGGCCGGGACACACGGCGCTGGGGGAAAACTGGCGCGGGGCGCGACGCCTCGACGCGCCGGCCCGGCAACGACTCGCTTCCGTGATGCGGCATTATCTGCCGGCGGAGCGCAACGGATCCGTCGCGGCCGCGCACTTGCTGGAGTTGTTGCGCCGACTGTATCCGGTCACCGAACCGGTGCCGTCGTTGACCCACTCGTTGCTGACCGCCGTGCAGGCGGCGTCAAAGAACGCGTCCGGTGAAAAACTGCCACAGCTCGCCCAACGCCTCGGCATCAGTGAAAGCCACCTTCGCGCGCGATTCCGCAGCGAGGCCGGCCTGAGTCTCGGACGCTACCTGCGCGAAGCCCGGCTGCGTGAGGCCGCGCTCTGGCTGCGCACGGAAGGACTGAGCGTGAAGGCGGCGGCCGAACGCGCGCAGTATCCGGACATCTTCACGTTCAGCCGCGCGTTCCGGCGCGTGATGGGTTACACGCCGTCGTCGGTGCGCAACACGGAGCAGTAATCGACTGCCCCCAAAGGTGGACGGCGATCTCCGAGCGCCGTTGAAACCGTCAGCCTGCTAAACGCGCTCGGAGATCGCGTTCCACCTTAACCCCGACTGCATGGTTGCAGCTCAGGCTTTGCGGATGCGCGAATCGCGGGCGACCTTCTTGGTCTTCGGGTAGTCGATGATCTCGTGGAGGCCGCGGCTTTCTTTGCGCTGCAACGCGCACGCGACGATCAGCTCGGCGACCTGGGTGAGATTGCGCAATTCAAGGAGGCGGGCATCGACGGAGAAATTCCAATAATACTCCTGGATCTCGCGGGTGAGCGTGGCTATGCGCGTGCGGGCGCGCTCGAGGCGGCGCGTCGTGCGCATGATGCTCACGTAGTCCCACATGGTGCGGCGCAACTCGTCCCAGTTGTGGGCAACGACCACGCGTTCGTCGATGTCGCCACCGCCGAGATCATCCCAATCGGGAATCTTGGGCGCAGGCACGCGGCGGGATTTTTTGAGATAGGCGTCCACCGAAGCGGAGCCGCGATGCGCCATCACCACGGCCTCAAGCAACGAGTTGGATGCAAGGCGGTTTGCCCCGTGCAAGCCGGTGCAGGCGACTTCGCCGCACGCATAGAGTCCGTCGAGCTCGGTTTCGGCGGAGAGGTTCGTCGCGACGCCGCCGCAGGTGTAGTGCGCAGCGGGGACAACCGGAATCATGTCCTTGGCGATGTTGATCCCGAGTTCCTTGCAGGTCTTGTAAATCTGCGGAAAGCGCTCGCGGAGGAACGGCTCGTTGCGGTGAGTGATGTCGAGCCACACGTGCGGCGCGCCGCTCTTCTTCATTTCGGCGTCAATGGCCCGGGCCACGATGTCGCGCGGCGCGAGGTCGGCCATCTTGTGGTAGGCCTTCATGAAGGCCACGCCGGCGGTGTTGCGCAGGATCGCGCCTTCGCCGCGCACGGCCTCGCTGATGAGGAAACGTTTGCCCGTGATCGAATACAGCGCGGTCGGGTGGAACTGGATGAACTCCATGTTGCGCACCTCGACGCCGGCGCGATACGCCATCGCGATGCCGTCGCCGGTGGCGATGTCGGGATTGGTCGAATACAGGTAGGCCTGGCCGGCACCACCCGTGGACAACATCACGACGGGAGCGTGGAACGTGAGCACGCGGTTATCGCGCACATCGAGCGCATAGACGCCGAGCACGCGGTCGGCGCCGCGCGATTTCGGACCGGCGAGCTTGCGCTGCGTGATCACATCGATGGCGAACATGTGCTCGAACATCGCGATGCGCGGCTCGCGCGAAAGGGCTTTGATGAGGGCCGACTCGATGGCCTTGCCCGTCATGTCCTTCACGTGGAGCACGCGGCGCTCGGTGTGTCCGCCCTCGCGGCCGAGATCGTAACTGCCGGATTCGTCGCGGGAGAATTTCAGGCCGAGATCGACCAGTTCCTGAACGCGCTGCGGACCGTCGCGCAGAATCTCGCGCACGACCTTCTCGTTGCACAGGCCGTCGCCGGCAATGAGCGTGTCCTTGACGTGTTTGTCCACGTCGTCGGTCTTGCCCGTGACCACGGCGATGCCGCCCTGCGCGTAGTTGGTGTTGGACTCGGCCTGGTTCTTTTTGGTGAGAATCGCGACCGAGTGGCCAAGACGCGCGACCTTGAGCGCAAAGCTCAGGCCGGCGATGCCGCTGCCGATGACGAGGACGTCGAACGAGGGGCCGGTTCTCACAGGATTTGATTGTCGATCAGGCGGATCTCATCGACCCACGCGGCGATGGCCATGGTGCCGTTGCCGGGGGTAATCTCGCCTTTCACGGCTTCCATGGTCGTGCGGTCAACGATCGAAACATAGATGACGCGCACTCGGCGATGCTGGGCGATCAGGTGCGTCGCCTCGGCGATCAACCGGTCCACGCGGCGTTCGCCGGCGGCGACCATGTCGGTGGCCTTGCGGAGCGCGCGGCTCAGGACGAGCGCTTCGACGCGCTGCGTGTTCGTGAGGTAGCGGTTGCGCGAACTCATCGCGAGTCCGTCGACTTCGCGAAGCGTGGGCGCGACCACGATCTCCACGTCAAAATTGAGATCGGTTGCCATCTTATAGATGACAGCGACTTGCTGGGCATCCTTCTGGCCGAACACCGAGAAATGCGGACGCACGATGTTAAACAGCTTGGCGACCACCGTGGTCACGCCACGGAAATGCGACGGACGCGACGCGCCTTCAAGCGGCTTGGCGATGTGCTCCTCCAAAACGTAGGTCGAATAACCCTTCGGATAAATGTCCTCGTGCGACGGGTTGAACACATAGTCCACGCCGGCCGCCTCGCACGCGGCGACGTCGGCCTCGATCGGGCGCGGATATTTCGTAAAGTCCTCGCTCGGACCGAACTGCGTGGGGTTCACAAAAATCGACACCACCACGACGGCGGAGCGGTCCTTGGCGATCTTCACCAGGCTCAGGTGGCCTTCGTGCAACGCGCCCATGGTGGGCACGAGGCCGATGGTCTTGCCTTGGAGGCGCAATTGCCCGGCCAGCGACTGCATTTCGGAAACCGACGTGATAATTTGCATGAAACAGGGGGACTCGCGAGGTAACGCGAGGCTTGAACTAAGCTCCGCCGCCGCGCTTATTCAAGTTTTTCGCCCGCCGAGACGCATTTTCAAAACCCGCTTACCATGATCCGCATCAACGAAAATTACCTGAAGCTGAAGGCCTCCTACCTGTTTTCCGACATCGCCAAGCGCGTGACGGCCTACACGACCGCCAATCCCGACAAGCCGGTCATCCGCCTCGGCATCGGCGATGTCACCGAGCCGCTCTCCCCTTCCGTGCTCAAGGCCTTCCACGCCGGCGTCGACGAGATGGCCGCCCGCGCCTCCTTCAAGGGCTACGGTCCCGAGCAGGGCTACGCGTTCCTCCGCGAGGCCATCGCGACCAACGACTACACCGCCCGCGGCTGCCCGATCGCCGCCGACGAGATTTTCGTCTCCGACGGCTCGAAGTGCGACTGCGGCAACATCCAGGAAATCTTCGCCACCGAGGGCCTGAAGCTCGCGATCCCCGATCCCGTGTATCCGGTTTACGTGGACACCAACGTCATGGCGGGCCGCACCGGCACCAACCT
>DATHXF010000094.1:0-8259 GCA_035459785.1 Rariglobus sp.
TCGGCGTAGGCTTCCATGCCGGCGCAGCTGCAGATGAGGTTGCGGTCGCCGTAGACGTTGTCCACGCGGCCGACTGCCGGCCAGAACTTGGACTGGCGGACGAACTCGCTCGGGAACGCGGCTGTCTGGCGCGAGTAGGGGCGGGTCCATTCGTCGGCAGTCACGACTTTCGCGGTGTGCGGGGCGTGTTTGAGCGGGTTGTTGGCTTTGTCGGACTCGCCGGTGACCACCGCCTGCATTTCGCCGTGGATGGAGATCATCGCGTCGCAGAAGCGGTCGAGCTCAACCTGGGTTTCGCTCTCGGTGGGTTCGATCATGAATGTGCCGGGGACGGGGAACGAGAGGGTTGGCGCGTGATAGCCGTAATCCATCAGGCGCTTGGCGGCGTCTTCAGCTTCGATGCCGTGCTTCTTCCAGCCGCGCAGATCGACGATGCATTCGTGGGCGACGAGACCGGTCGCGCCGCGGTAGAGGACGGGGAAGTAGTTCTCGAGGCGGGCGGCGACGTAGTTGGCGTTGAGGATGGCGAGTTTGGTCGCGGCGGTGAGTCCGTCGGGGCCCATCATGCGGATATACATCCACGAGATGACGAGGATGGACGCGCTACCCCAGGGCGCGGCGGAGACGGCGCCGAGGTGTTTGCGGCCTTTGTCGTGGACGGGCGACACGATGACGTGGCCGGGAAGGAAGGGCGCGAGGTGCGCGGCCACGCCGATGGGGCCCATGCCGGGGCCGCCGCCGCCGTGCGGGATGCAGAAGGTTTTGTGGAGGTTGAGATGGCAGACGTCGGCGCCGATGTGGCCGGGCGAGGTAAGACCGACCTGGGCGTTCATGTTGGCGCCGTCCATGTAAACTTGTCCGCCGGCCGCGTGAACGGCGGCGCAGAGGTCTTTGATGGAGGTTTCGAACACGCCGTGGGTGGACGGATACGTGATCATGACGGCGGCGAGATCCTTCGCGTGGAGCTCGGCCTTGGCCTTCAAGTCGGAGACGTCGATGTTGCCGTTGGTATCGCAGGCGACGGGGACGACTTTGTAGCCGCACATGGCGGCGGTGGCGGGATTGGTGCCGTGCGCACTGGTGGGGATGAGGCAGATGTTGCGATGACCTTCGCCGCGCGACTCGTGGTAGGCGCGGATGACGAGGAGGCCGGCGTATTCGCCCTGCGAGCCGGCGTTGGGCTGGAGGGAGACGGCGGCGAAGCCGGTGATCTCGGTGAGCCAGGCCTCGAGGTCGGTGAAGAGTTGCGCGTAGCCCTTGGTTTGCTCGGAAGGAGCGAAGGGGTGGAGCTGGCCGAATTCGGGCCAGGAGACGGGGAACATCTCGCTGGTGGCGTTGAGCTTCATCGTGCACGAGCCGAGCGAGATCATCGAGTGGACGAGGGAAAGGTCCTTGGCCTCGAGGCGCTTGATGTAGCGGAGCATCTCGTGCTCGGTGTGGTAGCGGTTAAAGCTGGGCGCGGTGAGGAACACGGAGGTGCGGGCGTGCGGCGCGGAGAAACCGGAGCGCTCGACGTCCGAGGCGAGCGCGGGGCGCGTGGAGCCGAAGAAGGAGATCAACTGCTCGACTTGCTCAAGGGTGGTGGTTTCGTCGAGCGAGATGCCGACGGTGGAGGCGTCGATGGGGCGGAGGTTGATCTTTTGCGCGAGGGCGTCGGCGTGGATCTTGGTCGCGAAGATGTTGCCGACGGTGAGCGTGTCGAAGACGGGTTCGGCGTTGACGGTGGCACCGGCGGCGCGGAGGCCGGCGGCGAGGAGTTCGGTCAGCGCGTGGACGCGGCGGGCGATTTTCTTGAGGCCCTCGGGTCCGTGGTAAACGGCATACATCGACGCCATGACGGCGAGGAGCACCTGGGCGGTGCAGATGTTGGACGTGGCCTTGTCGCGGCGGATGTGTTGCTCGCGGGTGCCGAGGGCGAGGCGCATGGCGGGGTCGCCGTTGGCGTCTTTGGACACGCCGACGAGACGGCCGGGCATCTGGCGCTTGAAAGCGTCTTTCGTCGCGAGGAAGGCGGCGTGGGGGCCGCCGAAGCCCATGGGAACGCCGAAGCGCTGGGCGGAACCGACGGCGACATCGGCGCCGAATTCGCCGGGGGCACGGAGGAGCGTGAGGGCGAGGAGGTCGGTCGCGACGATGGTGAACGCGCCGACGGCGTGGGCGGCGGTGAAGAACTTTTCGAAGTCGTGGATGCTGCCGGTGGTGTCCGGGTATTGCACGAGGACGCCGAAGGTGCCGGCGGTGGGGGCGAAGGTCGTGTGGTCGCCGATGATGACCTCGATGCCGAGGGGGACGGCGCGGGTTTTGACGATGTCGATCGTCTGCGGGTGGCACTTTTCGGAGACGAAGAAGGCGCGGTGGGCGGAGGCGTCGCCTTCTTTCAGGCGGTGGCACATCATCATGGCCTCGGCGGCGGCGGTGCCTTCGTCGAGCATGGAGGCGTTGGCGATCTCGAGGCCGGTCAGTTCGGTGACGAGCGTTTGGAAGTTGAGAAGGGCTTCGAGGCGGCCCTGGGCGATCTCGGCCTGGTAGGGGGTGTAGGCGGTATACCAGCCCGGGTTTTCCAAGATGGTGCGCTGGATGACACCGGGCGTGTGGGTGTTGTAGTAACCCATGCCGATGTGGCTGCGGAAAATCTGATTTTGGCTGGCGAGTCCGCGGAGTTCGGCGAGGGCGGCGGCTTCACCGAGGGCGGCGGGGAGGTCGAGGGCGTCGCGGCGGATGTGGGGCGGGACGGTGGCGTCAACGAGCGCGTCGAGGGACGGCTGGTTGAGGGCTTTGAGCATCGCGGCCTGTTCGGCGGAGTCGGGGCCGTTGTGGCGGCGGGCGAAAGAGTCGGTCGGGGCGAGCAACTCGGAAAGGGCGGTGGTGGAGTTCGCGGAAGCGGGCATAAAAAAAGGACGGTAGGCGAGGCCTACCGTCCGGCAAATGGTTTTTAGGGAAAGGGGTGGGTATTAGGCGGAGGAGGCGGGGAAGTTGGCGGATTTCACGCGGCGGGAGCGGAAGCGGCGGGCACCGGCAAGGCCGAGGACGGCAAGGCCGCCGAAAAAGGCATAAGAGGCAGGTTCGGGGACGGGGGAGGAGACTGCGGATGCAGAAAACTGACTGATAGCAAAATTCAACCCACCAACCGTAGCGCTCGTCCATGTGAGTGAATTCCCTGCGAAATAAACACCCACTGAACTCACATCGCTGAGACTAACTGCTGAAAACGAGCTGCCTGTGAATTTTATTTCTGATGCCGGATCGTAAACAGCCCAATTCGTTGAACTCGGATTGGATAAGGTTGCTGAAGCGGTGAATGTTGTTTGCGAGATGTAATAGGTTGAGCCGTTTTGAACTACCCATCTCGCTTCACTCAGATTGGTCGTCGTGTCCAAAGTTATAGAAAGGCTGCTGAGCGTGGAAGTGGTCGAGTTAAGGCTCAAGAAATCAGATTTTTTCCATACGACCAGTCCTTGGGCCTCACCGCTTCCAGTGCCACTGCTCAAGTCGGTTCTGAATTGGATGCGATCTGTGCTGCTATTATTTTCTATGCGTTGTTGTCCCGTCGCGGGACTGGATGAGTTATCGTAGCGAATTACTTGTATGCCGCCGTAAAAAGCAGAGCTGGTTCCCGTATAGCTGGCTGAAGGATTAAAGGTGGTTGAGTCGGAAAACGTAGTGAGTCGGCGTGAATCATTAGTCACAGTGCCACCTACATTCCCAAAATTCGAACCCGCTGTGCCCTGCCGATCTAAATCCACCATTCCTGATACATAATTACCTCCCCAATTTACGATGGAAACTTGGGCATGCATCGAGCCAGTTACTGAGACGATTGAAGTTGCGAGGAGCAGGATCTGAAATTGGCGCTTCATGGAATGCCCCAACTTTAGCACGTCTAGTGCCTTCACCCTACCGACGTTCAGGTAACTTTTTCATGACAGCTAAGCGACTTCGCAGCGGGTGGTTGCGTTGATCTTTTTTGGAAAGCCACTCGGTGGCGCGGCACCGTGGTTTTCAGCGCGGCCTTGGCATGACGGCTGCAAAGTGGAGGCGCTCAACCGAGCGTGCCGCCGGTCTTCACTCAAACGTCACTCCTGTCGTTTGACCGAGCGAACGGTCGCGCAAGCTTCGGGATGGGCCGGGCCGTCGCGGTCCGGATTTTTTTGTCCGCTGTGTCTTCGCTTTTCACATCCACGCACCACCGAGGCGGCCACGTTTCACCAGCCAAACGTCGCCGCGGATTTGCGCTGCTGATCACGATCACCTTGCTGGCGTTTTTGGTGTTGTTGCTGGTGTCGCTGGCGTCGTTGACGCGGGTGGAAACCTCGGTGGCGGCGAACAACCAGTCGCTGGCGCAGGCGCGGCAGAATGCCTTGCTCGCGATGAACGTCGCCATCGGCCAACTGCAAAAATACGCGGGACCCGACGCACGCATCACGGCGCGGGCCGAGATCACGTCCGCGGCGGCGGTGACCAATCCTCACTACACCGGCGTGTGGAACGCCGCAGGGGCTTCGCCGAGCGCGGACACCTGGCTGGTGAGCGGCAGCGAAGCGTCCGGAGCGACGGCCGCCGGGGTGCTGGCCGCGGGGCTGGATCCGTCCGACGATACGGTGACCGACAACGTGTTGTTTTTGGTCGGTAATCAGAGTGTCGCGGTGAATCCGGCGGCTCCGACGGCGGTCGAGAAAGCGCGCCGGATCAAACTGGCCAAACAGGAGATCAACGCTCCCGCCGGCATGACTCCGGGGCTGGATGCCGCCGCGACGCCGCGGGTCGGCCGCTACGCCTGGTGGGTGGGCGACCAGGGCGTGAAGGCGTCGCTGGCCCTGCCGGACCGTGCGGACGAGGTCACTTATGCGCCGTGGGACACGCCGACGCAGCGGCGGCGCATCCGCCAGCAGATCGCTTCGATGCCGAACTATTTCCGCGCGGGCAACGCCACGACGGCCTATGCGAAGGAGGGCTTTGATCCGCTGACGGCGGGCGGGGTGTTGGGCAAAGTGCAGGCGGACGTGCAACTGGGAATGGTCACGCCGGTGGCCGGTTCGATGTCGGAGTTTGTGCGCGGGCGGTTTCACGATTTCACCACGGCGTCGCGCGCCGTCCTGGCGAACACGCGCACGGATGCGCATGCGGGGTTGATGCGCGACCTCTCGCTGAAGCCCGACGAATTGGGGAACGCGTTCAAAGCCTACGCGGATTACGCGAGTTACATGGAGACTCCGGGCGGCACGTTGAGCGGTGCTGATGCGGCTAATCCAACGATCACGAACGCCGATTCTCCCCGGCGCCGCTACAAGATCACGGCCCCGGCCCCGTCTGCGTCGTCGGCGGGCCTGCCGGACTTGGTGTTCGGCGTGGCGCCGGTGCTCACCGAATGCATGCTTCAGTTCAGATTCGAGCGTGCCACGGCGAACAATCTCACGGTGAAGGCGCGCTTGTATGTCGCGCTGTGGAATCCTTACACGTCGGCACTGGCGCCCACCGCGACCGACGATCTGTCGGTGGAGATAACGGGGCTGCCCCAAGTCAGCGTGACGGATGGAAACACTGCGGCCTCGGTGAGCGTCGATTTGCAGGCCGCGTTGCCGGCGGTCATCAAAAACACCGCCGGTGCGTTGCGCGCCGGACTGCCCTTCGGTGAAACCATGACCACCAACGGCACGAAGGCCGACCGTTCGTCCTGGCTGCCGGGGCGGGTCTATGGATGGACGACCGACACGGGTGCGTCCCCCGGCGGCAATCTTCAGTTCTACAACAAAAACATCAGCGCGCAGGGCTGGGCCTATCCGACCGTGCCTTTCACCGGCAGCACTTCGAGTCCTCTGGGCGTTGCGACAAGCGGCGGGATTACCGGGCTCACCGTCACGTTGCGTTCCTCGGCCGGCGTGCTGGCGACTTATACGCTGCCGCCGTTTCAGGCGCTTAACATCGCGCCGTCGACCACGACGTGGAAGTTCGCCTTCGCTTCGCGATTGAAGCAGCCGCTCTACGGGGACTCCGATCGCACTTGGTTGAACACCCATGATCCGCGCCTGGCCGCTTTTCCGGCGGATGGTTTTGGAGGATTTGATCCGAACCAGGACATCACTCCGCTGGATCCCAGTGTGTATTCCGGATCATCCGCGCCTACCACGGCCTATCCGGAATATCTGCTCTACCGTATCCAGGGAGGCGGCTCCAACGGTTTCTCCCAAGCCAGCTACAACGATGTTCCGCTCTTCGAATTGCCGCGCCTGCCGCTGCTGTCCACGGGCGAGTTGCAGCATGTGCAGGTGAGCAACACGCGGCCCTTTGCTTTGGGGAACTCCTGGGGCGGTTCGGCGAACGCGGTTTTTGACCGCTATTTTTTCTCGGGGCTGCCGGCGGTGGCGGGCGCGTCGTTCGGCGTGCCCAATGTGGGCGCGGGACAACCTCTGCCGAACTGGAATCTTCGCGTGGCCGACGGGAGCGATGTCGCGGCGTTGCAGGCTTCGGCCGCGCTGTCGTCGCAACACCTGTTCCAGTCGGGGGCGTTCAACCTCAACTCGACGAGCGTGGCGGCGTGGCGGGCGGTGCTCTCGATGGTGAGGTTTGCGCAGGCCTTTGAGGCGGCGGATATCGAGAACGCGTCCGGCGACGCGTTCGGCACGCAAAAAACCGCCGCCTCCGTGGCCGGAGAGTTGTTCAATGCGGACGCGACCCTGGGGGCCGGCGTGGCGGCGCCGGCGTTTTTCCGTTTTTCGCAGTCCGCGCAGGAAACGTATTTCTGGAAAGCGGCCGGTGGCGGCTCCGGCACGCCCCGGCAGTTCAGCACGCACGCCTTCCGGCTCGGTGTGCGCGGGAGCAACGACCAGACCGCGGCCACCTCGCCGGTCGATGCCTCGATCACGGCGCAGCGACTGACGACCGACCAGATCGAATCGCTGGCGACCGAGATCGTGCGATTGCTCAAAATCCACGCGACGACGGGCGGACCGTTTCGCACGCTGGAGGAGTTTTTGAGTCCGCAAGCCGGCGCGGGCACGCCGAGTCTCCTTGAGGCGGCGATCGAGGCGGCCGCGCTTAATCCCGACGAAATCAAGCCCTTGGCCAACGTGCCGCTTTCCGGCGGCGTTTACGGCGCGGGGCTCAGTTCGCTGACGCTGACGCAGGCGGATATTCTCACCGCGTTGGCACCTTACCTGCGTGCACGTTCGGATACATTTATGATCCGCACCTACGGAGAAACACTCAATCCCGTGACCGCCGAGGTCACGGGCAAGGCCTGGCTCGAGGCCACGGTCCAGCGTTTTCCCGAAACCGTGGCGACGGGCGACGACATCGAAAAACCGGCGGGCGCTTTCGGGCGCCGCTTCAAAATCATTTCATTCCGATGGCTTTCTCCTTCCGACATCTAATCTCCGGCTTTGTGTGTATCGCGGCGCTGGCTTCGTCGGCCCGTGCGCAGTTGGCCTCGTCGCCTCCCAAAGAGGTGAGCCTGCAGTTCTCCGTCTTCGCGCTCGGTGGCGCGAAGGGCATCGGTTATTTTTCAAAGACGGACAAAACGCCGCGCGCGCTCAAGTTCTACAGCGCCTACCGGTCGCCCCAGTATGTTTACCAAGGCGGAGCGCGGATCAGTTTTTTTGAAACGTCCGCCACCGGTGCCGCCGCCGTGCCCGTGGCGGTCTACGATATCCCCGAAGGCGCGGAAAATCTGCTGTTGCTGTTCTTTCCCAAGGAAACGCCCGCGGCGAATGGACTTAAGTTCGATGTTTACGGAGTCGACGACAGCGTGGGCCGCACGCCCGCCGGACACTTTACAACCATCAACGTTTCGGGGCGCGAATACGTCGGTCAATATGGTGACTCGCGCATCGATATCCCCCAGGGGGTCGGACAAGTCCACGCCGGCAAAGGCCGCGTGTCGCTCCTGCTCGCCGCGCAAATCGAAGGGCAATGGCTGCCGTCCGGGAAACATGAATTCAACATGGCCTCAAAGGATCGTGTGACCCTGATTTTTTATCCCTCGGCAAGCCGCACGGGCATTTATCCGATCATCCGCCGTCTGACGGATACGCTGCCGGTCGTCGCGGGCGAAAAAGGACCCGAGATGGCGCAGTATCCCTGATCGGATTTGCGGGAGGGGCGCTCTGCGACCTTGCCAGCGAGACGTCCGGGGCGAGTTAATCGGGAATCGTGTCCACGCTTCCGTCTGAATTTCCCACACCTGCCGCGCGTGCGGCGTATGTTGATCGCCGGCTGGCCGAGCTTTATCCGGAGACGCCGATCCCGCTCGATCACACGAGTCCC
>DATHXF010000095.1:0-7173 GCA_035459785.1 Rariglobus sp.
CTGTCGCAGGCCCAGTTGGTTGAAAGCCGCACGCAAGCCGAGCAGCAGAAAATCGCCGCCGAGGCCAAGGCCCGCATCAAACTGATCGAAGCCGCCGCCTCGGTGGAGAGCGACGCCAAGGCTTCCGTCTCGCTGGCCGACGCCCACCTCCGAGAAGCCCGCGCCGAGGCCGAGGCCCTGCGCATCCGCACCGAAGCCGAGGTGCAGGCGCTGCGCGAACAAGCCCAAGCGGCCGAAGCCTACGCCAAACACCCCGCGCTGGTCCGCCTGCGGGAGCTGCAAACGCTCTCGGAAGTCGGTAAGAACGCGAACGCGCGAATCTTCATCGGTTTCGACAAACACACCGACCTGAGCACCGACACCAAAGCATTGATGGCGTAAGTCCGAGCGGCATGCTGCCTCGCGTCGTCCCACGACGATGCGTTTAACTTTATTACCGAATGACCTCCAGCAGCGCCAAAGTATCCGCAGGCACCCAAGTGGTCGTTCACCAAGAGGTGAAGGGCACCAATGGCGCCGCGGTTCACCCGCGGGGGGCGGTGGGGATTGTGGCGCGCACGCCGGCCGGCACGGAGGTTCATTATCTCATTCGCTTTTCTGACGGTTTCGAAACTTCGGTCGAACGCACGCAGTTTGAGGTGCTCAAACATTTCAAGGACCGGCTGCCGCCGTCTGATGCGATGGGAAGTTTTCAGTTGGAGGACTGCGTGATCTATCGCTGCACGGTTGGCTCGCGTGCCTACGGTTTGGATACCGAGGCGTCGGACACCGATCTGCGCGGGATCTATCAGGCGCCGCCCGAAATGCAGTGGTCGCTGTTCGGCGCGCCCGAGCAGTTCGAGGACAACGAGGCTCAGACGTGTTATTGGGAGCTTCAGAAATTTCTGGTGATGGCGCTGAAGGCCAATCCCAACGTGCTGGAGTGTCTGTATTCTCCGTTGGTCGATAAAACGACCGAGATCGGCGACCGTCTGATTTCATTGCGGGAGTGTTTTCTGTCGCAGATGGTTTTTCAGACCTTCAATGGCTACGCGCTCAGTCAGTTCAAGAAACTGGAGCAGGACCTCCGAAACCAAGGGGAAATCCGGTGGAAACACGCGATGCATTTGCTCCGGCTGCTGATCACCGGTGCCGGCACTCTGCGCGAAAACCGTGTGCCGGTGCGCGTGGAGGCCCATCGAGACCGGCTTCTGGCGGTGAAATGCGGAGAGCTTGCCTGGGAGGAAATCGATGCCTGGCGCCGTGAGCTGCATCGCGATTTTGAAGAGGCGCTCCGGCAAACCCGACTGCCCGAGCGACCGGACTACGAAAAAGTGAACGCCTTCCTGATCGAAGCGCGCCGTGCCCAATTTTAACTGCGAAAATTCTTGTCCCAATGACCATTGATCCCCGCCTGCAACACATCGTCGCCGCCCAGCCCTATCCGCTGCTATTCGCGACGATCAGTGGTGCGCACCTCTACGGTTTTCCTTCGCCCGATTCGGACTTTGATTTACGCGGAAGTCATGTGCTGCCGCTGGCTAACATCGCCGGACTGGATGTGAACGATGAAACCATTGAGGATGCTCGCATCATTGAGGGACTCGACATGGACATCGTCAGTCACGACGTGAAGAAGTTCATGCATCTTCTGCTAAAGAAAAACGGTTACGTGCTGGAGCAGCTTTATTCCCCGTTGATCGTTCATTCCTCGCCAGCGCATGACGAACTCAAATCGATCGCACATGGGTGTATCACCCGGCACCACTCGCATCATTACTTCGGTTTCGCGGAGACCCAGTGGAAGCTCTTCCTGAAAGAGTCGCCCCGTCGCGTGAAACCGCTCCTCTATGTTTATCGCGTGCTGCTCACCGGCATCTGGCTGATGCGGACAGGGCAAATCGAGGCCAACTTGGTCACGTTGAACGAATCGTTCCGTTTACCTTATCTTCCGGAACTCATTGCCCGCAAATTAGGAGGACCCGAGCAATCCACGCTGGAGGATGCGGACGTCGCTTTTCACGAGATGGAATACCAAAGGCTGCGATCCGAACTTCAGGCGGCGCATGAAGCCAGCCGGTTGATCGAGCTGCCGAGTGACGATACTCGCAGACAATTGAATGACCTGCTCGTGCGAGTGCGTTTGGCGGGAAATCAAAGTTGTTAGGCCAGGGGGCGGGCGTTGTCGGTTGGCACTTTCATGGTAGTGCGAAAGCGCTTAGTGTGTTTCTGACACTTTCTGCTTTACTCTTTGTGTTGGATTAACACTATGTGGCTATCGCAATGGCTTACACCTACCAGCATCCTCATCCTGCGGTAACCGTGGACGCGGTGGTTTTTGGTTTTGATGACGCGGACCTGAAGCTTCTCCTGATTCAGCGAAAGCTCGCCCCGTTCAAGGGGGCGTGGGCCTTGCCGGGTGGGTTTGTGCGTCTTGATGAGAACCTCGAAGCGGCCGCGCGTCGGGAGCTCACGGATGAGACGGGTATCACGCGTTTGTATTTGGAGCAGCTTTATACCTTTGGTGAGCCAGACCGCGACCCGCGCGAGCGTGTCATCAGTGTGGCCTATTACGCCCTCGTGAAACTTTCGGACCATGCGTTGCAGGCCGCCAGTGATGCTGAAAACGTCGCGTGGTTCCCCGTGGCGGAACTTCCCAAGCTGGGCTTCGATCATGAACGTATCGTTGAGGTCGCGCTCAAGCGACTGAAGGCGAAGGTGCGTTACGAGCCCATCGGATTCGAGCTGCTTCCCGTGAAGTTTACGTTGGGCGAATTGCAGCGCCTTTATGAAGCCGTGCTTGAGCAGCCTCTCGATAAGCGGAATTTCCGGAAAAAAATATTGGGTATGGAATTGCTGGAAGCACTCGATGAATACCAGCAGGACGTCGCCCATCGGGCCGCGCAATATTATCGGTTCAACCGCCAGCGCTATGAGCAACTCGCCAAGCGCGGTTTCAATTTCGAACTCTGACCATGCCTGCCGACCTCCATCATCACGAGCGTTTGGCCGGAGTGCTTTTGGGCACGGCGGTGGGCGATGCGTTGGGTTTACCCGCAGAGGGGTTGGGTCCACGGGTAATTGCCGCGCGGTGGAAAGGCCAGTGGCGACATCGTTTCATCGGTAATCGAGGAATGATCAGCGATGACACGGAACACACCGCGATGGTGGCGCAGTGCATGTTGGAACACCCGACTGATGCGGACGCGTTCCAGCGTGCGTTGGCAAAAAGGCTGCGGTGGTGGTTGCTCGCATTGCCAGCGGGCGTGGGGTTGGCCACCGCCAGGGGCATCGTAAAGTTGTGGCTGGGTTTTTCGCCCCAACGGAGCGGCGTCGCATCGGCAGGAAATGGCCCTGCGATGCGGAGCGCCGTCATCGGTGTTTTCTTTGCGCACGATGAAGTGAGGCGGCGTCAATTTGTCGAAGCTTCGGCCCGGCTCACGCATACAGACGCACGAGCGATTATCGCAGCACAGGCTGTTGCTGAGATCGCGGCATTCGTCTGCAACCAGTCGGAGGAAGATCCCGCAGTCCTTTTAAAGAACTTAAGTCCTGAGCCTGAGTGGCAGCGAATAGTGGCTGAAATGTGTGATGCTCGATTTGCGGATATGGGCGTGCGTGAATTTGCGATCCGACTCGGACTGGAAAAAGGCGTGAGCGGGTATGCCTATCACAGTGTCCCTGTTTCGATTTATGCCTGGTGGCGTCATCGGGGGAATTTTCAGGCGGCGCTGGAGGCTGCGATGAATTGCGGTGGTGATACGGATACCGTGGGCGCGATCACCGGGGCTTTGGTGGGTGCGGACTTGGGAGAGAGAGGAATTTCCGAGCACCTTGTTCACGGGGTTTCCGACTGGCCGCGTTCCATTTCATGGCTGAGGGTTCTGGCGGAGCGCTTGGCCCGGCAAGTAGCTCAAACGGAGCCTCTCGGAGCGCTGCCCTTATTTTGGCTCGCTCTGCCGTTTCGCAACCTGGGGTTTCTGCTGATCGTGCTGGTCCACGGTTTGGCGCGTCTGGTCCCTCGGGCACGATAACTTTTACTTTCCGGTCTCAACTCATCCTTAACTCATATCACCATGCTCGGCATTCGCTTCATCAAGGTCCAACCGACCATCTATCTGCTCCAATACCAAAAGGGCCGGCTCGTGCGCGAAGGCGCGGGTCTCGCCTTTTTTTATTACGCACCGACCACCTCGCTGGTGGCGATCCCGACTGCGAGTAACGAAGTGCCGTTCATCTTCGAGGAAACCACGACGGATTTCCAGAAGGTAACCATCCAGGGGCAGATCACCTATCGCGTTACCGATGCGAAAAAATTGGCTGCACTCATGGATTTTACCTTGGCGGCCAACGGTCAGCGCTATGCGTCGGACGACCCCGAGAAGCTCCCGCAGCGTCTTATCAACATCGTCAATGTTCAGGCTCGTGCGCAGATTCAGCGTCTGCCGTTGCGTCAGGCCGTGCGCGAATCGGATGCGCTGGTGGAGGCGCTTCGGCCCAAGTTGATCGGTTCGCCCGAGATCGCCGCTCTTGGTTTGGAAATTATCGGGTTCTCGGTGCTGGCGATCAAACCTACACCGGAAACGGCACGCGCACTCGAAGCGGAAACCCGTGAACAACTCTTGAAAGAGGCCGATGAAGCCATCTTCCGCCGGCGAAACGCAGCCGTCGAAAACGAACGCGCAATCAAAGAGAACGAGTTTAACACCGAGAACGCGGTCGAACTCAAAAAGCGCCAGATCCGTGAAACCAAAATGGACGCTGACCGTGCCGTGCAGGAAAAGCAGCGCTTGCTGCGTGAAGCGGAAATGGCCGCGAGCGTGGCATTGGAGCAAAAGAAGAAGGAGTTGGTTGAACTTACGGCCACGAATGCGCGGGCGGAGTCGGATGCGCGTGCGTATGGCATCGAAGCCACCATGAAGGCCCTGGGCACGGCTGATGCACGCACACTTCAGGCGTTGGCCAATGCGGGCATGAATCCGGAGCAACTGATCGCGGTCGCCTTCCAGGAAATGGCCGGTCGGGCTGACAAGATCGGCCAGTTGAACATCTCGCCGGACCTGCTCCGCGAACTCATGGGCAAACGCGAAGCCTGACATGGACCGACTCACCGAAAGCAAAATTGTGCTTATCGTGCGCGAGACGCGCCTTGAAGAACTCAAGGCGCGTTTCAACACGGTGAGTCAGGCCCGCTTTTATGTGGAGCAGTTGGGCGGCGATTTTTCCGACTATGAACGGGAAGACGCCGTCTATCGCCAAGCGGTCGGCGAAGCCTCGCAGCTTTTGACGCAGCTTGGCCGACTTCAGATCGTGCACCGGTCGTTCCTGCCCAATTTCATTTTTGGCTCCGGCGATGTCGTCGTCGCAGTTGGTCAGGATGGGTTGGTTGCAAACACGCTGAAGTATCTTGATGGCCAGCCCCTCATGGGCGTGAACCCGGATCCATCGCGCTATGACGGCAAGCTCTTGCCGTTTTTTGTCCGTGATCTTGCGACGGTTACCCCGGAGGTTCTGCGTCAGAAACGTTCACTCAAGCCGGTGACGATGGCCAAGGCTTCGTTGAACGACGGACAGGTTCTCTACGCGGTGAACGATCTGTTCATCGGTCCAAAGAGTCATGGTTCGGCGCGTTATACCCTTCATCATGGTGAGAAGAAGGAACGGCATTCGTCCAGTGGCGTCATCGTGTCCACGGGGATGGGTTCGACAGGCTGGTTTAGCAGTCTCCTGGCGGGTGCGCAGGGGTTAATGGCGGGAATCAGCCCGGTGGATTCAGAAGTTTCGCGGGCTGATTTTCCCAAGCTCGCCTGGGATTCGCCACATTTGGTTTTTACCGTGCGTGAACCGTTCCCCAGTCAAACGACAACGACGAAGCTCGTTTTTGGAAAGGTGGATCAAGACACGTCGCTGGCCATCGAATCCCACATGCCCGAGCGGGGCGTTATTTTCAGCGATGGTTTCGAATCCGATTTTCTTGAGTTTAACTCAGGCGCCAAGGCGGAGATCACAGTGGCTGATCGCCGAGGAATGCTGGTGATCTAATCCTGCTCAGGGTGAGCGACTGAGGGCTTCTAAAACGATACCCGGCGTGAGCAGTTCGGGTAGGATTACAGGATCGGGTTTGCCGGGGAGGTAGATTAGGTTGAAGGGGACGGCGCTGCGGTTCCAGCGGGCCAATTCCGCGGTGATCGTGGGGTCTTCGTCGGTCCAGTCGGCGCGGAGGGTGACGACGTTTTTGTCGCGGAAAGTCTTGAGGACTTCGGTGGAGCTGAAGACGACTTTCTTGTTGGTCTGACAGGTGAAGCACCAGCGGGCGGTGAAATCGACGTAGACCGGCTTGCCTTCGGCGACGGCTTTGGCGACGGCTTCGGCGCTCCAGGGCTGCCAGACGATGTCGGTGGGGGCGGCGGGGCGGGGCCAGCCGAGCCAGGCGCCGGCGGTGAGGAGTGTGATGCCGCCGAGGATGCCGATGCGGGTGCGAGTCGGCGTGGCTCCGAAGGTGGCGTAGCGTCCGTAGAGCCAGGTGGCGAAGGCGATCAACGTGAGGCCGAGGAGGACGGCGAGGAGGGCGGTGTCGTTGGACTTGAGTTGTCCCGCGAGGACCCAGAGGAGGTATCCGACGGTCGCATACAACGGGAAGGCCATCGCCTGCTTGAAGGTTTCCATCCATGCGCCGGGGCGGGGGAGGGCTTTGATCGCCTGCGGGAAGAGCGAGAGGAGCAGGTAGGGTAGCGCGAGGCCGAGGGCGATGGCGGTGAAGACGGCGAAGGATTCTATCACGGGTAATGCGAGGGCGGCGCCAAGGGCGGGGGCGAGGAAGGGCGCGCTGCACGGGGTGGCGACCACGGTGGCGAGAACGCCGGTGAAAAAGGAGCCGGTCAGTCCGTCTTTGGATTGGAGGCCGGAGCCGACGGCGGTGGCGCGGAGTCCGAACTCGAAGACGCCGCTCAGGCTCAGGGCGAAGACGAGCATGACGGCCGCGAGCGTGAAGACGAAGGCGGGCGACTGGAGTTGGAAGCCCCAGCCGAGCTGGTCGCCGCCGGCGCGGAGGATGGCGAGGACGCCGGCAAGGGTCCAGAACGAGAGAAGCACGCCACCGGCGAAGGCGAGGCCGTGGAGGGTGACTTTGCGGCGGTTGGCGCCGGCCTGGTTGACGAAGCCGAGGATCTTGATGCCGAGCACCGGGAAGACGCA
>DATHXF010000096.1:0-3318 GCA_035459785.1 Rariglobus sp.
GGCGATGTTGTCCTTCTCGGTGATCTGAAGGTGGCGGAGTTTCTCGATGGCGTCGGAGGCGTTGGAGACGAGCTCGCGGACGAAGATTTCCTTCTCGGTGTAGAGCGAGTGGATGACGATATCGAGGAGCTGCTTGATCTCAGCTTGGAACTCGAACTTTTGCGGTGTGGCGGTGGACATGGGTTTAAGAGGGAAGAACGTTGAGAGTAGAAAATGAAAAAGCCCGCTATTTTAGCGGGCTTTGGAAAAAATCAAGCGGGCGATTAGCGCGGGGCGTCAGCGGAGAATGGGATGATCGACCAGGATGAGGAAGTCTCTGATGCGGTCCTGCTGGGCGCGGCTGACGGTCTGGCCGGTGGTGAGATCACGGAGGGTAGAGGCGGCTTCGGTGAGGCGCTGGGAGAGCGTTTGCAGCGTGGGGTCGTTGGCGAGGAACTGTTTGGGAGGGAGGCTGGCGCGGATGCGTTCGATGCCCTGGGCGGCGTCTTCGAGGAGCTTGGGATTCATTTTGTTGAGCTCGAAAAGGGCGCGGCGGTCGGAGGCGAGCACGCCCTCGGTGCGGGAGAGCTGCTGGAGGATGCGGCGCGGGGTGGTCGTGAGTTCGTCGGGCGTGATCTGGCGGGTTTCGGTCTCGGTTTTGCTGCGCTGGTTGATGGCGGTGACGGGCGGGACGACGAGTCCGTCCCAGACGGTCGGGTAGATGGTGACGACCTGCGCCTGCACGACGGTTTCGGTGGTGGTGCGGAAGGCGACGGGGACCTTGACGGTGGACGGTTCGTCGAGGACGCGGCGGAGTTCGGAGCCGACCTGGGTGGAAGTGAGGATTTCGGCGAAGAGACCGAGGTTGACCGGTTGGGAACTGCGCAGGAACACGGCGCGTTGGCGGGCCGCGTCGAGGGCGGGTTGCTCGGTCTTGAGTTTGGTGAGATCGAATTTGTCCCAGGCGACGATGACAGGCGCGCTTTCGGCGGAGGTGACGACGACGAGGCCCTCGGGGCGGGCTTCCCAGATGCCGGCGAACTCGACGGCGCGACCGTTGGCACCGGTGAGTTTGACGGCCTCGGCGTGGAGCGAAGAGGCGAGACCAAGAAGGAGCAGGGCGGGGGCGAGGCGGAAGAGCATCGGGGAGCGGGGGTTGAAGGGAGGGTGCATGCGACCGCGCGGATTGGCAAATGTTCAACTGGCGTTGCGGGCGGAGGGCTGGCTTAGTCGCGCGATCAATTGGTTGTGAAATTTTTAAACTATACGCTCGCGGTGACGGCCGGTGCCTTTGTCGCTTATGTGGCGATGTGTCCGGGCGTGGGCGTGCGCGAAGGTGCGGCGACGGAGCCGGTGAGGGTTATCGCGGAGAAGCCGGTGGCGACTCTCGGACCTTCGCCGGAGGAACTGGCGAAGTTGGAAAAAGAAAACGGCGAGTTGGGGGTGCAACTGGCCGAGGCGCGCACGCAATTGGCGGAGCGCGAGGCGGCGTTGGTAAAGACGAAGGAAGCGCTGGAGGAACTGCGCCGGCCGATGACCGAGGATATTTTGAGTTCGTCGCTGAAGGCGGAGATGAAGTCGGGCGAGGCGATCGTGACGGGCGGCTACCGGTTGCCGGACGGGAAGCGGTTGTATGCGTTTGCGACGCCGGTGTTGGAGCAGGTGAACGGGAAGGATTCGGTGCGAATCGAAGGGCGTTATCTGGCGATCACCGATGCGGCGGGGGCGGCGGCGGGGCTGGGTGGGTTGGCGACCAACGCGGCCAACACGCTTCAACATGGCGAGGTGTGGGTCGCGGATGAACAGAAGACGATCATCGACCAACTCGCCGCTGCGGAGGGCACGGATGTGTTGAGTTATCCAACCGTGTCGGTGCGACCCGGATTCAGCGCGACGATTGAAGTCGGCGGCATCCGGCTCAAGGTCACTCCCGAGCGATCGGATCAGCGCGACGGGTTGAACGTGGAGCTGCGGCTGGAGCAGCCGTCGGTCACGCCTTCGCCGCCGGTTTCTCCGGAGGGCTCCTGAAGATCGAGTCGAATTCCAGGCCGGTGAGTTTTTTGATGCCGCCGAGCAGACGCCAGAGGGCGAACATCATCATGGCCATGCTGGGGATCACGATGACCGGCCAGCTGAGGAGATGCATTTTGCCGAGCTCGGCGTTGAACTCGGGGGTGCCGGCGGGGCTTATGAGCAGCCAGCGGGCGAGTCCGTAGTTGAGCGCGGCGCTGACGAGGAAGGAGAGGACGAGCAGATAGCTGGAGCTGACCATGAGCTGGTCGAAGCCGGCGCGGTTGTTGCGTTCGGCGAGAGCGGTGTCCACGCGCTCCACGTCGATGACCTGTTCGTTGTAGAGCAGTTCGCGCACGAGAGGGGTTTTCGTTTTGAGGGAGACGAGAACGGCGAGGCCGATGATGACGGGGACGGCGGCTTCCTTGAGGGCGAAAACGAAGCCGCTGACGTGCATGAGTCCGAGACCGCCGGTGAGCAGCACGCTGACGAGGCCGATGACGGAGATGAAGTTGGTTTTGCGGCGCTGGATGAAGTCCCAGGCGCCGTAGCCGAGCGGAAACCCCAGCGCGATCATGAGGCCCCAGACCGGGCCGAGACGGTCGGGCGTGCTCAGCTTGGAGAGCACGAGCGAGGGCAGGGCGATGTTGAACACCAGGTTGAGGATGATGTTTTCCTTTTTGGCGGGAGCGGACGGCATGAGCCCGAGCCAATGGGGAAATCAGGAAATCAGGAAGGGGAAACTAGGGTTTATTTGGCAAACATACCTTGGGGCTATATTCCTGATTTCCTGATTTCCCCATTCGTGCTTTGTTTCCCTATCCCATGATTCTTCTTGGCGTAAATATCGACCACTGTGCGACCGTTCGTCAGGCCCGTTACCGCGGGTATGACCAGACCGCGGTGGGTCCGGTGGAGCCGGATCCGGTGGCGCTGGCGGTGCTTTCGGAGCGCGCGGGCGCGGACGGCATCACGATCCATCTGCGCGAGGATCGCCGCCATATTCAGGAACACGATGTCTGGCGTCTGAAGGAAGTCGCGAAGACGCGCATCAATTTGGAAATGGCCTGCACGCCGGCGATGATCGATTTCGCTCTGAAGGTGAAGCCGCACTCAGTGTGCGTGGTGCCGGAGAGCCGCGAGGAGATTTCAACGGAGGGCGGGCTGGATGTGGTCGCGCGCAAGGCACAGGTGAAGGCCTGCGTGGAGGCGATGAAGGCGGCGGGGATCATCACGAGTTTGTTCATCGACGCGGATGCCGGGCAGATTGAGGCGAGTGCGGAGTCGGGGGCGGAGTGGATCGAACTGCACACCGGCTCTTGGGCGAAT
>DATHXF010000097.1:0-12327 GCA_035459785.1 Rariglobus sp.
TCGCCGCCGGGCAGTCGGAACGTCAGGCGGGCGGGTGCGGATGGAGAACGCGTGAGATCAAGGTGGACGAGGGCGTCTTGGTCTTTCGGGCGGGGAGCAGCCACGGAAAGGGTCAGGGTGCCGTCGGGCGATTCGCGCAGGAGAATGATGCAAGGGGAGTCGGCGGCGAGCGTCAGGCCGGGACGGATGGTCAGCACACCGGGTTCGAAAAACGTGATGCCGGTGAGCGCGCCCGCGCCGGGTTTCCCGGAGGCGTGGCGGGCGGCTTGCAGGGTGGGCGTGTTGGCCAAAATGGCGACGGGCGGACGTGCCGCGAACGCAGAGAGCGTGTCCTCGCTGGCGTCGGGGAGCACGATGTAATGGGTGGCTGGCGGCGGTAACGACGCGGCGGATACGGGGCCGTGGTCGAAGGCGAGCAGGAAGAGGTCGCGGGTGACCGGGGTGGTCTCGAGGCTGTTGCTGACGCGGTGCCAGTCACCGGTTCGGGGACCCGCTTTCAAACGCAGGGCGGAGGTGGATCCGCCGGACGGAAACACGTATCCGACGCCGTCGTGGAGAACCCAGGCGGGCAGGCGTCCCGCCGGAAAAGTGAAATCACCCGCAGGGACATCTTTGCGAGTGCCGTCGGTGAGGCCGAGGCGGACCGGAGTGCGCAGGTAAGTTTGGTTGAGCGTGGTGAAAACCGGGGTGTCCTTGGCAACAGGGGTGGCCTGGTCGGAAACCGGCCGGATTCCGGCGACCAGCGCGACGAAGCCGTCGTCGAAAAAGAACCAGCTTTTGCGCGCGGCGACCGGGTTGCGGGGATCGCTTTGTTCGAGCGCGGCATGGCCGTTGAGGCCGTCGGAGACGCCGCCTGCGAAACGATTTTGGCCGATGATATAATTGTTGGTTATCGGCGGAACAGCGGCGGTTTGGAGCGTGGTGGTGCCGGGAAGACGGCGCCAGTCCCAGACGGGGGCGATGTCGTCGTATTCGCGGCCATCGCGGAAGACGAGGGTCGTGCCGAAGGGGAGATAAAACCCGAGGAGGTTTTCGCCGTTGAGCGATTCGGTGCCGATGCGATCAGGGGAGAGGAGTCGCAGGCTGGCCATGAAACCGGAGCGGCGCAGCACGCTGTAGTCGCCGCGCCAGAAATGGCGGTGACCGTGTTCGACGGTGCCGGCCAACCCGGTGGACGGAGCGGGTTGTGCGGAATCCGGGGAGCGAAGCGCGGCAAGATCGGCGAGCGCGTCATGAAGAGTGTGGTCCTTTGCGGAGGAGACACCGCGACGGACAAGTTCGCGCCCCATCACGAGCGGATCAATCCGGCCGTTGCGGACCATCCAGGCGGTGCCGTTGGTGCCGAGGGATTCGAGGGCGTCGAGCGAGTGTGCAGCAAAGGCACAGGAGGTGCCGCGCAGGGTGGCGGCCCAGCGCGCGGAGTCCCCGAGGAACCCGAGTCCATAGCCGCCATTGTAGAGCTGGGCTCCGTGCTGCCAGAAGGAACCGTCGCACTGCATGCCTTCCTCGGTGGTGATGTGCAGGGTTTCTTCAATACCGGAGGCACCGGCGGCGATCCGTGCGGGGTTGTTTTCGAGCAGACCGCGGTGGATGACGAGTTGGGAAAGCCACACGCGGTTCTGGCCGGTCATCGACGGTTTCGCAGGGAAAAGTGCAAGAGTGCGAGTCCGGAGGTCGGACGGGAGATCGGAGTGCAGGAGCTGGAGGCTGGAGGCCAGTAAGAGGGGCACGCCGATCTGGTTATGCCACCAGTTGCTGCTGGATGGCGCGGCATCGAGCCAGCCTTTGAGGGAGCGCAGAACCAAGGCGCGCGAGGCGGGTTGGTTGTAGTGCGGGTTGCCCTGCGTCGTCACGGCGACGGCAAGGATACGAAGCCGCTGGAGATGCTGGTTGGGGTCCCAGAGCGTGCCGCGATGATCGGTGTAATCGATGTCGGGCCAGCGACCGGAGCCGTCGAGTTGTGCGAACCAGGCGTCCAGTTTGGAGGGTGTGACGTCCTCAAGCGCCCGGAGGGCGGCGCTTCGTTCGCGAGCAAGAACGCGGTTTCGGATCGTCTCGATGTCGGTCGCAACCGCCGTTGGGGGCCGGGCTTCAGCCACTGTGGTTTTCTGGGCGTGGAGAGGTGAAATAGGGAGGGTCATGAGCAGGGCAGCAAAGAGATGGGCGCAGCGAAGCCACAGGCGGGCATCGCTGCGCAGGAGGTATTCATTCATTTCTCATGGTCTGTTCATAACGTGGGGCAAGGCGGCCGGCAGTCCGGCAGATGAGGTCATACCTTGAGTTTTCAAAAAAGTAAGACCGAACGCGACCGCGCGGCGCTTGGTCGACACGCGAAGCACGCCCAGCGGGGTCCTCATCAACACCTATCGCCCGAAGCGGGGTAAGGTTGGATAGCCGCGTCGCCGTGCAGCAACGCCGACTCGATGATGAGGGTCGTGGTTAAGCCGAGGGTGCGGACAGAGGGCTCGCCCGTCCTATTCGTATCGCGGCTTACAGCTTGTGCTTCATGCGGTTGGGTGCATCGTCGATTCGCATGGAAAATCCTGGTGAAACCTCACTGCGGATACGATTGGCCGGTCTCGCGATGCTGGGCCTGTTCATCGCGTTGGCGGCGACGGCCTACCTCGGCGGTCGTCAGGTAAAACTCAACAGCGACCGGATCACCATGGATGCGGTGCCCGGCACGATCGCGGCGCACAACATGCGGATGGCCATGTCCCGCAGCGTCGGCTGGGCGATGGTGGCGGCCTCGGCGCAGACGACACAGGCACGGGATGACAGTCTTAAAATCGTGCATGATGCCGACGCGGCATTCGCCGACGCCGTCCAGCAATATCGGGCGACGATCATAATCAATCCGGCGGAGGACCGGGTGCTGCTTGAGCGGGTGACCGGCCGGTTTGCGAACTACCAACGCGTGCGGATGGTCTATGAGGCGCTGATCCTGGCCGGGGATCGTGACGCGAGCGCCGCTTTTTTGGGGCGCGACTTGGTCCCGGCTTACGTGGCGGCGATCCAGCCCGCCGAGGAGTTGCTCGCCTACAATCACGTCAACAGCATCACTTACGCGGAGGAAATCCGTAACAACGTCCATCGCCTGTATTGGACTGTGGCGGTCGTGGCGGTGCTGGCCCTCATCTGTGCGGCGGTGCTGGTCGTGAACTTTGCCATCCGCCGGCGAGAAATGGAGCAGCTCAAGATGCTCAAGGTTTCCGTGGACCATCATCTCGACGCGGCCTACTGGATGGATGTCAGCAATCAGTTCGTCTACGTCAATGACACGGCCTGCAAGGTGTTGGGCTATACCCGTGAAGAGTTGCTCGGCAAATCGGTGACCTTGGTGGCCCCCAATGCCACGCCTCAAGTCCTCGAGCAGGTGTGGACGGGTTTGCGAGAGACCGGATTCTTCAACCGTGAAAGCAAACACCGTCGTAAAGATGGCAGCGAGTTCCCGGTCGAAGTCGTGGCGTCCTATGTGCGATTCGGGGGCAAGGAGTTCAATTGCGGTTTCGCCCGCGATATCACCGAGCGCAAACGGTCGCAGGAGGAATTGATCTGGAAGACCGCCCTGCTCGAAGCCCAGGTGGACTCCACGCTGGATGGAGTGCTGGTCGTGGACACGACGGGGAAGAAAATTCTTCAGAACCGGCGGTTCCTCGAAATGTTCAATGTGCCCGAGGCCATCGCCTGTGACGACGACAACACCAAAATGTTGCAGCACGCCGTCAACCAGATGAAAGCCCCGCAACAATTCAGGGAGCGCGTGGCTTATCTCTATGGGCATCCGGATGAGATTGGGCGTGACGAAATTGAACTGGCGGACGGGCGGATTTTTGACCGCTACTCCGGACCTGTCCGTGATAAAGCCGGAAGACACTTCGGCAGAATCTGGACCTTTCGAGACATCACCGAGCAACGGAAGGCGCAGGAGGAAACACGCGCGACCAACGAGCGTTACGCCAGACAGGAATCGGCGTTGATGGAGCTGACCCGTGCCTGTGCCCTGCGCCAGTCCGGCATCGCGGAGCTCAGGCGCGAAGTCGCCCGGATCGCCGCCCAGACGCTGGCCGTCGCACGAGTCAGCATCTGGCGTTACGAGCGGGATCGCCAAAGCATCGTCTGCCAGGAGCTGTTTGAGCAAAGCACCCGTTCCCATTCCGGAGGAAGGATGTTCCGCACCGAAGATATCCCGGCCTATTTCCGCTCGCTGGCGGAGGGCGACATTATCGTTGCGCACGACGCCTGTCGCGATCCGCGCACAACGGAGCTTTCCGGAATCTATCTGACTCCGCAGGGCATCTCCTCGCTCCTTGACGCGCCTATTCACGTCACGGGCAAGGTGGAGGGGGTTGTCTGCTGCGAGCATGTCGGCCCGGCCCGCCAATGGACGGCGGACGAGCAGACATTCATCATCGCCATCGCCAACCTGTTTTCACTGCTGCTCGCCGAGGAGGAGCGCAAACAGATCGAGGAGCAACTCCGGCAGACCCAGAAGATGGAAGCCATCGGCACGCTGGCCGGCGGCATCGCGCATGATTTCAACAACATCCTCGCCGCGATGAACGGCTACACCGAGATGGCCCGGCGGCGGGTCGCCGGCGATCCGGTGGTGACCAAATACCTCGACGCCGTGCATCAGGGAGGCACCCGGGCCGTCGCCTTGGTGCGGCAGATCCTCGCCTTCAGCCGGCAGCAGGAACAGCGGCGCCAGTCCATCCAGCTCCGTCATGTCGTGGCGGAGCCCCTCAATCTTTTGCGTGCGACGATCCCGAGCACCGTCGAGTTCGACGTCTCGCTTGCCTCCGACCTGCCCGCCGTGCTGGCGGATGCCACGCAGATTCACCAGATCGTGATGAACCTGTGCACCAATGCGGCGCACGCGATGAAGGATCGCCCGGGCCGTCTCGGAGTGCGGCTGGAGACCTTTGACGTGGATGCCCACATGGCCGGGGCCACTGTCGGCCTGAACCCCGGACCGTATGTTCGGCTTAGCATCAGCGACACGGGGCATGGCATGGACGCCGCGACGAAAGCGCGCATCTTTGAGCCGTTCTTCACCACGAAAAAGCCCGGGGAGGGCACCGGGCTGGGTCTATCGGTTGTGCACGGCATCATGCAAAGCCACGGTGGCATCATCACGGTCTACAGCCAGCCGGGCGAAGGAACGGTGTTTCACCTGTATTTCCCGATCACCGCCGATGCGGCGCAAGAAAGGGGGGCCGATGTCACGGCAATTCCGACGGGACGGGGTGAACGCATCCTCTTTGTTGACGATGAAATGCCGCTCGCCCTGCTCGGTCAGAGCATGCTCGAGGAACTCGGGTATGTGGTTGAGGCCAAATCCAACGTGGTCGAGGCGCTTGACCTGATGCGGACGAACCCGGGTGCTTTTAATCTCGTGATCACCGACCTGACCATGCCGGGAATGCAGGGCACGGATTTTGCCCGCCAACTCCTTCTGCTCCGACCCGATCTGCCCATCATCCTCACCACCGGCTACACCGCGAGCCTGACCGAACAACGGCTGCGCGAGCAGGGTGTCCGTGAGTTGCTTCTGAAACCCCATACCCTCCAATCGCTGGGCATGGCCGTCCACCGTGCCCTGCATACCCAAACCAAATCCTGATCATGCCACACATACTCCTGATTGAAGACGACACCCTCCTCCGCGGGATGCTAAAGGACCAACTTGAGGAGATGGGCCACACCGTGACGGAGGCGGGCGATGGCAAGGAAGGCCTCGTGCAACAGGCGCTCGCCCCCGCCGACCTCGTGCTCACCGATCTCATCATGCCTGAAAAGGAGGGCATCGAGACCATCATGGAGCTGCGTAAAAAATGGCCGGGCGTGAAGATCATCGCCATGTCGGGCGGCGGACGCGTGACGGCGGCGAGTTATCTGAGTATTGCCAGCCGGATGGGAGCCGGGGCCGTGCTCAACAAACCTTTTTCCAGCTATGAATTGGAGACGGCGATCTGCAGTCTGCTGCCGACTTCCGGCCGCTAGCCTGCACTTTAATCGGGTGCCAGGCTAAGAAGTAGCAAGTAACGGCCCGACACCCTCGGCTCGACCGGCGGTGGCAACTAAAAGGAGGATGATTCCGACCTGTTGCTGGTGATGCGGGTGAGGATATCAGCCGAAGACCGACCAACCGGTGCGCTGGACAAGCATTTCGAGGGCGGTGGTGCCGAGCAGGGAGTTGCCATTGGCATCGAGGCCGGGCGACCAGACGGCGATGACGGCCTTGTTGGGGACGATCGCGAGGATGCCGCCGCCGACACCGCTCTTGCCCGGAAGGCCGACGCGGAAGGCGAAGTCTCCGGCGCCATCATAATGTCCGCAGGTCATCATGAGGGCATTGAGGCGGCGCGCCCGATTGCGGGAGACGACGTTGTAACCGGTGAGGGGATTGCGGCCGTTCGCGGCGAGAAAGAGGCCGGCCTGGGCAAGCTGTCGGCAGCTCATCGCAATCGCGCACTGATGGAAGTAGACGCCGAGCACTTCGGCGGGCGGATTCTTGATCACGCCAAATGATTTCATGAAATGGGCCAGCGAGAGGTTTCGGTCGCCGTGGTCTTGCTCGGATTTGGCGACGAGGCGGTCGATGTTGATGGCATCGTCGTTGGCGAGGAAGCGGATGAAACGCAGAATTTCGCCGATGGCCTCCTTGGGGAGATGTCCGCCCAGAACGATGTCGGTCACGGCGATGGCGCCGGCGTTGACGAACGGGTTGCGGGGGCGGCCTTGCTCGTGTTCGAGCTGAACGATGGAGTTGAAGGCATTGCCGGAGGGTTCGCGGCCGACGCGGTCCCAAACACGATCACCAACCTGGCCTAGCGCGAGAGTCAGGGTGAAGAGCTTGGAAATACTCTGAATGGAAAACGCCTCGTCGGCATCGCCGGCGGTGATGATCGATCCGTCGATCAATGCGACCGCGATGCCGAATTTCTCGATGGAAACCGTGGCGAGTTGGGGGATGTAGTCGGCTACGCGGCCTTTTTCGACCTGGGCGCGGAGTTCGAGGCAGATCTCGTCCAAGAGAGGTTTGATCGAATCCATTGAGAAGTGGAATACCGTCCGGGACGCAGGTGGCCAGCCCTCGAACGCGAAAGCTCCGTCCGCTTGAGCAAATACGCCGGGACCTATTACTTGAGCTCTTCGCTCAACCCGACGATCAGGCCTTCGGGACCGCGGATGTAGGCGAGTCGATACGAGTCCTCGTATTGCACCACTTCGCCGACCAGTGTGGCACCACGGGCAAGCAGGCGGGCAACGAGGTCGTCGAGGTGATCAACCGCGAGCATGATGCGGCGGAGACCGAGTTCGTTCACCGCAGCCGTCTCCGGCCCGGTTCTGATCGCATTCGGCGTATGGAACTTGTCCAACTCGATCCGTCCGTGGCCGTCCGGAGTGCGCAGGAACACGAGGGTGGCGCGGACATTCTGAAGGGCGATGAGACGATCGACGGAAGGGCCCTCGACGATCGTTTCGCCTTCCACCTCAAACCCGAGTTCGAGGAAGAACGCTTTCACAGCCTCGAGGTCGTCGACGACGATGAGGACATTGTCCATTCGCAGCAGCTTGCTTTTGGTCATCATTGAAAACCGTCATCTAGTGGTGGACGTTGTCAATGGACGGCCCGGCCGTAAGGGATTGATTTGGGTTCGTGCCGGACTTCCATTAAAGTAGCACGGTCTAGCGGACCGGGCCCCTTGGTTTCACGCGAATGAAGGGCGGGCAAAAGCCCGGGTTGCCTGAAACTCTGCGGGTGTTGAGGCTTTTGTCATGGAATCCCAAACCATCGTCGTCACCGGCATGTCCAACCGCGAATTTATCGAGCGCTACGCTGCGCCGGGTCGCGTCGGGTTGTGCGGCGGCACGACGCGCGTGGATGTGGCCATTCGCGCCGCGCAGCGGCATTTACACGCCGAGCGCCGCTGGAGCGATTGGTCGCACGCGTTTCTGTTCGAGGGCCGGCGCATTGACGGACAGCACTGGGTTTTGGAGTCCGACATCCAGATTTTGAAGAAAAACATCCAACTCGGCGCGCAGGAGAACCGGGCGGAAAAATACTTCGATGAGAAGCAGTTTCCCACGCTCGCCGTCCTTGATTTCGGCCTGGACGAAACACAGGTCGCCGCGTTGTTGGGCGAGGGACTGGATCTGGTGGCGAACCGCGAGCGTTATTCCCTCCGTGAACTGTTCGGCACGCTGGCTGTGCTCAAAAAGCCGGAGTTGCGCGCACAGGAAAACCGGCTGGCGCAGAAGCGCTCGGTGTATTGCTCGGCGTTTGTGAAGCGATTGTTTGAGAAGCTGGAGATCAATCTGGTTCCCGGGGTGGCGCTCAAGCACACGGCGCCGGAGGACCTTGCCGGCTCGCCGTTGCCGCATGTGAAATATCTTCTCCTGCGCGAAATGCCGGAAATGAAGACCGTGGCGTTCGCCAA
Organism: Rariglobus sp.; assembly: GCA_035459785.1. Taxonomy (GTDB): domain Bacteria; phylum Verrucomicrobiota; class Verrucomicrobiia; order Opitutales; family Opitutaceae; genus Rariglobus. The sequence goes on from DATHXF010000097.1 coordinate 8,448, forward strand.
AAAAATAAAAACGGGCGTCCGCGCCCGGCTGGCGAAAATCAAGCAGCGCTGAACCTGGCCTCCAGCGACCTGTCCCCATTGGCTCGGACGTGCAAAATCGATTGGTGAAGATTTATAACCCCTTAGGCTCGATCTGACGGCTTCATAACCATCCGTGAACTCCGGTTCTATCCGGAGAAAATACCTCAAACTATGTCCGCCTCCGCCTCTTCTTTGTCACTGCCGCCTTGGGCCCTTGGTCCCTTTTTCCGCCCGGACAACGCCCGCCCTTTGATCCACCCCAACGCCGCCTCGCGTTTCGACTGCCCCTTGCGCCAGGAGCCGGTCGCCTGGGAGGCGCGCCACACCTTCAATCCCGCCGCCGTGGTTCACGAAGGCCGCGTGGTCATCCTCTACCGCGCCGAGGACGACCAAGGCCCGGGCGGCATCGGGGGCTACACCTCGCGCCTCGGTCTCGCCGTCAGCGATGATGGCATCACCTTTCGCACCGAACCGCACCCGGTTTATTTCCCCGCCGAGGACGCGCAAAAACCCTTCGAATGGACCGGCGGCTGCGAAGACCCGCGCCTGGCCACCGGCCCCGACGGCACCTACGTCCTCACCTTCACCCAGTTCCCCGGACGGAATCCCGCCGGCGGCAATTTCCCGTGGCGCGTCGGTCTCGCCACCTCGCGGGACCTGCGCACGTGGACGAAACACGGCAGCGCCTTCCAAGGCACGCCCCACGAAAGCCTCCGCATCAAATCCGCCGGCATCCTCCAAACCCTTGAGAACGGCCGCCTCGTCGCCGCCCGCGTGCGGGGCAAATACTGGATGTATTTCGGCGAGTCGTTCGTAAGCATCGCCTCCTCCGACGATCTCGTGCATTGGGCGCCGCTCACGGACGCGCACGGCGCACCGCTCCAGATCATGCGCCCGCGTTCCGGTTTTTTCGACAGCGAGTTCACCGAGGTCGGCCCGCCGCCCCTGCTCACCGAGCACGGGATCGTTCTCGTTTACAACGGCAAGAACCGGGACCAAGCCGCCGACGGCGATCCGAACCTGCCCACCGGTGCCTACGCCTGCGGCCAGGCGCTCTTCGACAAAGACGATCCCGTGAAATTCATCACGCGGCTCGACCGCCCGTTCTTCCAACCCGAGCTCGATTGGGAAACCGCCGGCCAATACGAGGGCGGCACCACCTTCGCCGAAGGCCTGGTGTTTTTCCAAGGCCGTTGGCTTCTCTACTACGGCTGCGCCGACACGTTCGTCGGTTGCGCACACACGTCTGTTTAACAATCACGCAGGGTGGAAATGGGCCTTCCTCCTCGGCTCCCTCCCATTGGCTCCCGGTGTCATTTACTTCGCCTCGCAACTGAACATCCATTCGTTGCCGTAGCGATCGATGAGGCAGGCCCAGCAGTCGCCAGACGGCATTTCGGTCGGCTCATACTCCACCGTGCCACCTTCCTTCAACGCATTGAACAGGCGATCGGTCTCGGCGCGGCTGTCGGTCTCGAGGTTCAGGGTGACGTTGTTGCCCTGAATCCGTTGCCCCAAAAACTCGGGGGCGTCGTTGCCGATGATCACGTGGCCGCCGAGGATCGGGAGCGCGATTTTCATGATCTTCGCGGCCTCCTTGTCCGATAACGGCGGCTGGCCGGGCTGAGCGGGGAGGTCGCTGAAGCGTTTGATGGGACCGACGAATTCGGTTTTGAACACCGATTTGTAGAAGTTGAACGCTTCCTCGGCATTGCCGGCGAAGTGAAACCAAGTGGAGACGCGAGCCATGGTGGGTAAGGGATGAGGTTGTGGGAGGAGAGGGGGACTCCTTCTCTACGAACCAAGGTGCCGTATCCGGACTGGGATGCAGGGATTTTTCGCAGTGGCGGGCGGATCCCGGCACGGGGCATCGCCAGTCTGTAAAACGGTTCTCGTATTTTCAGTTCAAATTCGGCGAAGTTTCATGATGAAACCAGCCGGATTTTTTTTGGCCTGCCGCCTGTGCCTGTTCTGCCTGGGGGCACTTTTCCATAGCAGCGGGGCCTTCGCGGCCACCGACGACGAGATTATTGCGCACTTCAAAAAAGAAGGTGCGCGACTTAGGGCGGAGATAGCCGCAGAACGCACCGATATCGCGAGGGTGCATGCACTCCAGTTGGAAATGAAGGCGTTGCTTGAGCGCACGCTCGCGCAAGTCGGCGAGCCGTTGCGTTCCGTGCTCCGCATTACGTATCAGATCGTGAATCCGATCATGGAGGAGAGTATCGCTTACAATGCGCTCGTGCAGGCAAAGGTGGAGTCGGGGGTTTTTGATCATCCGACCGCGACTTCGACCGAGATCGTCGAGCAACGTCTGAAGGAAATTGGAGAGCTGGAAACGGGCAACGCCGCGTTTGCGAAGCGTCTCGATAGTTTTGACGCCGACATGGAGAAGGCCCTTAACGAAAGCCGGCTCAAGTCGAATGACCGGCAGGATCTTCTTGAGAGATTTCGCAAACAGCTCGGCAGCCGAATGGCCGCCATGCGCGCAACGCGAACGCTGGAGGCGGCGATGTATGTTGAGGTGCGCGGAATTTACGGGCTGCAGAAGGAATATTTGGGCAAATGGTCGGTCAAGGAGGGCCGGCTCGTGTTTCATGAAAAAGCCCAAATGGAGGCCTTTGAGCGACACACCAGCCGCTTGATCGAGCTCGAAGCCCGGCAGGATAAAGCAAGGGATGTAGCTCGTAAGATTTCGCCTGCGCCTGCGCATTGAGTAGGCCTCCGATCGGCTTGTTCATAAGCGACCATCAGCCCGATTATCAGTGCGGACGGGCAACGGGGTGGGTTGAACAGATTAACACTCGGATATTGAAGGCCTGACGTCTTCGGCTCGAGTCTTGAACCGAGTTCATAGGGGCTTCAGTTGGGATTAAAAACGTCCAAGTCAACGGAGCGTTGGCTTAAGTCGGGACAGCTTTTACTTAAGGCGAAGCTGCCGACGCTGAAGTCCGGGGAGGAAGCGCTTGAGCCCAGTTAATGCGGACTTAAGTCGGTATTAAAACGTTCAAGGGAATGGAGCACCGGTTTAAGTCCGGAGGGCGTTTGCTTAAGGAAAAGTCGCCGGCACTTGAGTCCGGAGAGTAACCACTTGAATGACTTTAATGGCGGCTGAAGCCGGCATGAAAACGGTTCAAGAGCGGGATGGTATCACGGCAACCAGGGTCCGTCAGGCCAGAGAAAACATCTGTAGGGCTTTAGTCCGCAGCTGTCGGGCTTCAGTCGGCGGCTGTATGGCGTCAGTCTTGGTCTGTATGGCGTCAGACAACGACTGTAGGGCGACAGTCCGTGACTGTAGGGTCACAGTCCGCAACGTCCTCGCCGCAGTTCGGGAAGTGATCGCGGGAGAAATTGTCCGCGTGCCGGTAGGGTGTGTCCGGATCGCGTTGGGTCGTTCGTTGAAGGATTGTCAGGAGCTTCTCTTTTCCGATCACTATTCAATGATTCCCATGAGCACCCAAGCCCCACGGTCCAAAGTTCGCGTCAACTGCTTCAGCGTCTCGCTCGACGGTTATGGAGCGGGGCCAAACCAAGCTCTTGATAATCCGCTTGGCGTCGGTGGCATGGCCTTGCACGAGTGGGTTTTTCCGACGCGCACGTTTCAGACCACGGTCCTTGGCGCCACGGATGGCGCGACGGGCATCGACGACGATTTTGCGGCGCGTGGCATGGCCGGCCTCGGCGCGTGGATTTTGGGGCGCAACATGTTCAGCCCGCACCGTGGCGAGTGGCGTGATGACGGCTGGAAAGGGTGGTGGGGTGACGAGCCGCCTTATCACTGCCCGGTCTTTGTTCTGACGCATCATCCGAGGGAGTCGCTCGAGATGAAGGGTGGAACCACGTTTCATTTCGTGACCGA
>DATHXF010000098.1:0-25268 GCA_035459785.1 Rariglobus sp.
GTCGGGTTGTTGAGCAGGACGGCGAGTTCGGCGGGTTTGGAAGAAGGGATGTGCAGTCGGGGCTTGTCCTCGAGCTCCCGGATGTCGCCGGTGGCAATGAAGGTGCGCACATGGTTTTCCTGAATGAGGCTTTCCGCGTATTTCCGTTGGATTCTGGCCGGCAGGCGTTCGACGCAGGACTCGATAATGCCGCCGCCCACGACGGCGACCCATACGAAGGTCAGGACGATGAGATGCCGGCGGGGCCGGCCGGTAAGCGTGATGCAGAGATGGAGCAGGCAGGCGAAGCCGACGACGAGCGTGATGGTTAGATTATCGGTGTAACGCGAAACTCTGAATTCTGCGGCTCGTCCGTAGGCGATGGCGGCTGATTGCGCGACGCCCCACAGTCCGAGCGTGACCAGGAGCCAGGCGGGATCGGAGGCGGGGCGGCGCGTGCGCAGCGCCCAAATCAGGAGAATGACAAGCGGGGCCTGAAACAGCGGTGCGAAGGTGGCGATCTTGATGGGCCAGCTGGCGACCTCGAGCAGGGCGGTGGTGAATTGAAGAAGGTTGCTGGCTCTGAGGTTGTCGGAGCCGGATGGCTGATTGGTCAACACAAGGCCCGCGCCGACCACGACGGCCAATACGGCGAGGCCGGCCACCTGCCGGCGAAGGTCGGTCCGATTCTCCATCGCGCGGATAAAGACAATCATGCAGGCGGCCGCGGGGGCCAGCAGGCCGCCGGCCATAGAGATGAGCCCGAGGCTGAAAAAGAAAACCCCCAGCCACCAGCGGGCCGACAGGGTGGGATTTTGCCAGCAACAGATTATGCCGAGCAGGCCCCAGAACAGGACGAAATAGAATTGGGATTGAAAGCCCCACAGGATGTTTTCCCAGCCGAAGGGGATGGATAAAACCACCACGGCAAACAGCGTGAACAGCAGCCGGGCGCGTGTGGCGGCGAGTTGCCGGGCGCAAAGTCCGATGAGCAGAACAATGAAGCCCGTGTGGAGAAAGGCCTGGGCAACCATCTCCACCTTGGGGTCCCACAGTCCGTTGAGCTCGAGCAGGCCGAGCACCAGCACCCGGGTGCAGAAAATGTGGTGCTGGTTGTGGTCCCTGAAGAGCGCGGCAGCGTCCAGGTGATCTTCAAGGGCGGGAATAAACAACCGCTTGGCCTGGCCGCTCCATTGGTCCCAAAACGGAGTGGAGTTTCCGAAATGATCGATCAACGCCAGTTTGGCGGCCAAAATGATCGCGAACAGACCGGCAAAATAAATCCAGGTGAGGCGGGATTGCGGGGCTTTTGGCAGGTGCGGCGACATGAAGAGGACGAGGGATCTTAGGTGAGGATCGTGTCGGGTGGATCGCGCTACTGTAGATGAACCGTGGAGTTGCGCACGGATTTTGGGGCGAACCGCCGGTGTCGGCGAAGAACGTGTGGCGCCGCCTTCGGACGAGGGGGCCGAAGGCGGCGGAGACTCAAACTACGACTGCGACGGTCACGGTGTAGTTACGTTCGAAGCACGAAGCGTCAGCGCGCGGAGGGCAGCACGCTCTTCATGAACTGGGAGCCGGAGTTCATAAAGTTGAAGGCGTGGAGGCCGAGTTCGTCGGCGAGGTCGGCACAGGCTTTGATGCCGCGCAGGCTGTTGCCCTGCGCATCGAGGCGGGGCGAGTAGGTGCCGATGCCGAACTGGCGGTTGATGACGGCCAGAATACCGCCGGCCACGCCGCTCTTCGCGGGGATGCCGACGCGCACCGCCCATTCGCCGGCGTAGTCATACATGCCGCAGGTGAACATGACGGAGAGCACGTCCTGCACGGAGGCGGTCTCGAAGACGTGTTCCTTGGTGACGGGGTTCGTGCCGACGTTGGCGAGGGTGGCGCCGATCATGGCGAGGTCGCGGCAGTTCACGAGGATCGAGCACTGCATGAAGTAGAGATCAAGGATCTCGGTCACGTCGCCTTCGATCATGCCGAAGTTGAGCATGAGGTGGGCGATGGCGCGGTTGCGGTGTCCGGTCTCGAGTTCGGATTGGTAAACCTTCTCGTCGATGGAGAGACGGCGGCCGGCGGCGGCGCTGAAGGTGGCGAGAACGGATTCGCGGCGCTCGGCGAGGGTTTTGCCGGGGACGAGGGCGGCGGTGGCGATGGCGCCGGCATTGACCATCGGGTTGAAGGGACGGCGGGTTTTTTCATCGAGGATGATGGCGTTGAAGGCGTCGCCGGTGGGCTCGACGCCGACCTTCTTGTGGACGCCTTCGCGGCCGAGCGCGGCGAGGGCCATGCCGTAAACGAGGGGCTTGGAGATCGACTGGATGGTGAACTCCTGGTCGCAGTCGCCGAAGGCGTGGGTGACGCCGTCGAGGGTGGTGAGGCAGATGCCGAAGTGGTCGGGGTTGGCCTTGGCCAGCTCGGGGATGTAGGTGGCGACCTCGCCGTCGTTGAGCGTGCGATAGCGCTCGTGAAGGGGCGCAAGGATCTGGTCGAGATAGACGGCGGTTTCGGCGGGAGTCATGTGGTGGTAGGACTTTGGCGGTGGGTGGTTTCTATCGAGTGGATCTACAAAAATTTATACGTGCAGGCTTATTGCGGCAGGGGCCACGTTATTTATGAGGACACCGCTTTTTTTGGGGTAAGGCGGTGTGTTGCGGGGCGGGAAATTTGAGGAAGAGGGCGTGAATAAACGCTGCGGATAGGCACGATTCGTGCCATGAGTCGGGCCATGGATAACACTGTCGCCGCCGTCGTGGTGCCTGTTTCGGATGCCGGACGCGATCCGTGGATGGGATTAAGGAAGTTCACGCCGGCGCGCATCGCGCTGGGGCGGACCGGGGGGAGTCAGCGGATGGAGACGGTGCTGGATTTCCGGCTGTCGCACGCGCGGGCGAGGGATGCGGTGATGGCGCCGTTTGATGTCGAGGGCGTGGCGGACCGGCTGGTGGGCGCGGGTCTGGCGACGCACCGCATCGCGACGGCGGTGGCGGACAAAAAGACTTATCTGGTGCGGCCGGATCTCGGGCGAAAGCTGGACGGCGCAGCACGGGAGCAACTGGCGGAGTTTGCGCCGGGGTGGGGCGCGCGGGATTTGGTGATTATTGTATCGGATGGACTCGCGGCGCAGGCTGCGGAGCGGCACGCGGTGGAGACGGTTGCGCGGCTGGCCGAGCATCTGAAGGCGGCGGGGTGGACGCTTTATCCGATCCTGCTCGCGCCATTCGGACGCGTGAAATTGCAGGACGAGGTGGGCGAACTGCTCGGTGCGCGGCATGCGCTGATGTTGCTGGGGGAGCGTCCGGGGCTGGGGATGCCGGACAGCCTGGGGGCGTATCTGACACATCATCCGCGCGGGACGTGCACGGATGCGGACCGGAATTGCGTGTCGAACATCCGGCCCGAGGGGCTGCCTCCGGCGGCGGCGGCGCGGAAGCTGGCGCATCTGCTGATCGAGAGCGCGCGTCTCGGCGTGAGCGGTGTGGCGCTCAAGGATACGGAGACGGCGAAGGAGATCGAGGAGTGATGTAGGCCCGACCGGTTGGTCGGGCCTATGTTTTACCAGTCGAAGTCGTCCTGGGTGGTGATGCCTTTGACGATGACGTTTTTCTCGGAGAGGTAGAAACGCGGGTCGTCGATCGGGCCGGCGACTTCGAAGCCGATGCCGAGGACTTTGCCGCCCATGTCGATTTCGTTGGTCGTGAAATCCAGATTCAGGCGGTCCGAGGCGACGTTGAGCGGGCCGTCGATGCGCATTTTGCGGATGGAGACTTTCGTCGGCGACGCGGTGAAGGACGGGATGTCGAAGACCTTGAAGGGGACTTGGAGGATCACGCGTTTTTTCACGAGGGCGGCGATTTTCGCGAGGAAGGCCAGTTCTTGTTCGAGCGTGAGGCGCTCGATCTGCGCGCTGCCGTCGAAGGTGGCCTGCGCGTCGCGGAGGTCGGCGGTGCCTTTGAGGGTGATGTCGCCGCCTTTGAAGGTGGCGGGCAGAGTGCGCAGCGTTTCGAAAGTGGAGTCGGGGAGGTCGGGACTCGCGGGCAGGAGCGCGAGCGGCGCGGCGCCGGTGCGGAGCCAGCCGCCGAAATCGGTGAGCGTGAAACTCCACGGCTGGCGTCCGGTGGCGGCGGGGTCGAGGCGGGCTTTGAGTGTGGAGGTTGCGCTGGCGTTGGCGGTGAAGGCGAGGCGCGAGGGCAGGCCGTTGCGCAGCGCGGTATCGAGGGTGACGGCGGTGAGGTTTTGTGAGGGCGAGAGCGTGATGCGGTCGATGGACGCGTTCAAGTTGAGCGCGGGCAGATCGAGAAGGGGAATCGGCGGACCGACGGGAGCAACGGGCGGTTTGGCGGGGGCGTTTTTCGCGGGAGGCGAGGGCGGTGGGAGGCGGTTCCACGCGGTGAGGGTGGGTTCGAGTTGTTTGATCCACGCGGAGAGATCGAGGACGGGGATGCGGAGGTCGAGCTGCGTGGCGCCGTCGGGGGCGCGGGTGGCGTCGAGCTCGAGCGTGGTGAGGCCGATGACGGTGTCACGGAGTTGCACGCGAGCGAGGCCGTCGGCGAGGTTCAGAGAAGGACGTTGGTCGTCGCTGAGATCGGCTTCGAGGCGGGTGCGCAGGGGTGAGGTGACGAGGCCTTCGGCGGAGAGCGTAGCGGCGAGGCGTGCGGGGGTGGCGGGCGTGCGCAGCGTGTAGCGGGCGTCGGCGGTGAGCGTGGCGGGAAGGCCGACGGATTTGTGCCAGCAGAGTTCGGGCACGTCGATGACGGTGCCGGCGAGGTCGAAGCGGGGGCGGACGTCGAGGGTCTGCGGAGTGAGCGCGTAGGTGGCGTCGAGGACGGGCGCGCCTTTGAACCATGGTGCAAAGGCGAGAGCCTTGGGTTTCCAGTTGACGGTGCCGGCGGCGTTTTCGCCGGTGATGTCGGCGGTGAGCGCGAGGGCGGAGGGGCCGACGACGAGGCCGGCGGGCACGAGCGCAGGCGGGGCGATGAGATCGCGGACGGCGATGTCGGCCTTGGCGCGCAGGGCGGCGGGAAGTTTTGCCGGATCGAGCGGAGCGGATGCGGTGAAGCCGACGGTCGCCTGGCCGGCGAGGCCGGTGAGGTTGAGATCGGGCGGGACGGTGACCCAGGCGCGGGTGGCGGCGAGCAGGGCGGGGAGGCGCGCGAGGTCGGCGGTGACGGTGCCGCTGGCGGCGGCTTGCGGATCGGCAGCGAGCGGTGTGGAGACGGAGGCTTTCAGGTCGGAGAGGACGAGGCCATCGGTCGAAGCGCGGGCGATGAGGAGCGTGAGGCGGTCGAGGTCGCCGGTGAGGTTGAGCCGGGGGACGACGACTTCGGGGAGGTTGGGGAGGAGCAAACCGAAGTCGTGGACGTCGGAGGAAAGGGTGAGGGCGGTGGGTTTGGGCTGCGGATCGGCGGCGGTCGGGGTGCGGAACTCGGCGCGGAGGGCGAGTTGGGCGAGGCGGCCGTTGAGCTTGGCGTCTTTGAAGTCAGAAGGTATCCACTCTTTGGGGACGCGGGCGAATGCCCAGTCGAGCGGGACTTCGCGGAGCGTGAGTTGCAGGCCGCTGCGGCCGGTGTCGCCGAAGTCGAGGTTGGCGTCCTCGATGAGGAGCACGGGGCCGTCGAAGTCGGCGGAGACTTTGAGTTTTTCGAGGCGGAGCGGGAGGATTTGCGTGGAGGCGGCGAGTTCGAGGTGTTTGACGGGCAGGTCGGCGGCGAGGAAGGGGTTGGCCTTGATGCGCCCGTCTTTCGCGGTGATGCGGGCGGCGGCCTTGAGCTTCATTTGGTCGAGGCTGCGCGCGTAGGGATCGGCGGAGATTTCGAGGCGGGCGGCGAAGGCGAGGTCGAGGGCGGAGGCGGGAACGGGGGTGTTCTTGAGCGCGGCGAGTTTGAGGCGGTCGGGGCGGATGTCTTTGAGCTGGAGGACGGCGGAGACGCGGCGGGTGGCGGAGTCGAAGGTCCAGACGGCGTCCACGGGGATGAGTTCGTCGCCGACGCGGACGATGGCGGTTTGCGTGCCGCTGAGGGTGTTGATGGCGGGGTCGAGCCAAGGGAGGCGGGCGAAACTTAGCTCGGCGGCGGTGGCGAGGCGCTCGAGTCCGATTTGGGAGAGATCCTCGGCGACGGGGGCGATGACGGTTTGGAGTTCGGGGCCGAGGAGCGGGAGAAAATCGGCGGCATACCAGCGTTCAAGCGTGAGGGCGAAACGGGCGTCGGCGGAACCGGTGGAGGCCGCAGCGGTGAGGGCGTGGGTGGAGTTGAGTTCGGTGCGTTCGAGGGCGAGTCGGGCGCGTCCGCTGACGAGTTCGAGTTGTTCGATCGCGAGGTTCTTTTGGTTGCCGTGGAGACGGCCGGTGAGGGTGAACGACGTGACGGGGAAGGGGCGGGCGAGCCAGCGGAGACTCGGACCTTTCGGGACGACGTGGCCCTGGCCGGCGACGATGCTCCAGCGGGCTTCGTCGAGCGTGTCGGGCCAGCGTCCGCGCAGGTTGAGTTCGGCGCGGAGCGGGGCGTCGAGATCGGGAAGCGTGAAACGGCGGAGCACGGCGAGTTGCCAGCGCGCCTGCACGAAGTCGGGGAGGGTGAGTTTGAGCGCGGCCTCCTTGGTGGCGGCGTCGAGTGAAAGGGTGGACTCGATGGTGACGAGCTCCCGGTTGAGGGCGAGACCGCTGCGGGCGGAGAAGCTCAGGCGGGGGAGGCCGGCGGTGCGTTCGCCGGCGACATGGAGGTCGATGGTGGTGGCGGCGAGTCCGATCTCGGCAGTCTCGGCAGGGGTGAGCGGGAGGCGGGCGCGCAGGTCGGCGGGAATCCAGTCGAGCAACTCGGTGAGCGGGACGGCGGCGAGGTGGAATTGGCCGCCGCCGGAGATGGTGTCGCCCTGGGTTTGCCAGGTGACGCCGGAAGAGCCGAGAGCGAGGGGACCGGCGCGGGTGGAGAAGGCGGCGAGTTGTCCGCGAGCGCCGTGGTCGGTGGTGGTGAGCGTGATCTCGACGGGTGAGACGGTGAGCGGGCGCGTGAGGAGCGCGGGCTGCGAGAGGGTGAGCGCGGTGGTTTTTATGTGAGCGGTGGCGGAGTCGAGGTGTTGGGTGAGCGGATCGCCACGGGCCTCGAATTCGGCGTCGATGCGGCCTTCGATGGCGGGCAGGTCGGTGCGGCCGAGCAGCGCGAGCCAGGGGCCGGGAGCGCAGTCGTTGAGGTGGAGGGAGAGCGTGGCCGGTTGCTTCGCGTCGGTGCGGGCGGCGGTGAAGGCGACGTGGGTGGCGGGCGAAATCGCATCGGGCGCGACGGAGGCGTTGAGTTGAAAGCGGCCGAGCCAGTCGCGCACGAGGTCGAGACGTCCATCGAAGCGGAGAGTGCCGGTGCGTTGGTCGATTTTGAGATCGAGAGAGCCGGCGAGATCGAGGCTGCCGGGTTGGGGCCGGCTCACGGTGAGTGCGACAGGGCCGGTGGTGACTTCGCGCGCGGGCAGGCCGGAGGGGAGGTCGAGGCGCGTGCGGGTGATGGTGATGGCGAGCGGACGGTCGGAGGTTGGCAGGAACTTTGCGGGCAGGTCGGCGGGGGTGAAGGCGGGCCCGGGGGAAGCGGGCAAGGCGATGAGTTGCACATTGCCCTGTGCATCGGTGCGGAGAGTGGCGGCAGCTTCGTTGAGATTGATCGCCTCGGGGGAGAAGCGTCCGCCGGCCAGATCGCCGAGACGCCACTGCAGACTGAGATCGTCGAGGGCGACCGCCTTGGGATTGGCGGTGTCGCCGATCCGAATTTTGGATACGTGCAAACGAAGTGTAGCATCCGTCTGGATACGCAGCCACGGGGACTGGATTTGCACGTCGAGGCCCTCGGCGCGGGCGCGGGACGAAGCCAGGGCGGCGAGCGGATGCAGCGGCCAGCCGGGCCAGAGCAACGCGAGAAAGCCGAGCACGACGATGGCGAGAACGGCGAGGCAGGTCCTTTTTACGATTCGCCGGAGGGCCGATTTCCGAGGGTCGGATTCAACGTTGTTGGAGGAAACGGCCATAACGTAAGTAGTTATTGACCAATAACGGTAGCAGGCCTAAGCCAGCAATCGTAAAAAACTCTTAAAATACTCATCCAATGAAAACCTTACTCCGGCTTCTGTGTATTTCGGCGGTGATGGGCGGCCTGCCTGCGGCGGGTCTTTTCGGGCAAATCCATTATTTGGAAAACTCGCCGGTCTCCGCGTCGGGCGATGCGGCGGGGGATGCGTTTGAGTCTGGCGGCCAGCTGAGCAGCGAGGAGCTTTCGCGGGAGTTTGGCTCCGATGAGACGGCCGCATCGTCGGCCCCCGGGACCACGGGCGCCGGAGCGGACGGCAGCACGCAGCAGCAGGCGGGTCTCGAAGTGGGTGGCGGCTCCTTCGAAGTGCAGGGACAGGAGACGGACATCTACACCGTCAAGATTCCCTACAGCCGTCGTTTGAGCGAACGTGCGACGCTGGAATTGAGCATACCGCTCTTCTATGCGAATTACAAAGACGCGATCGGCACCTTGGACGCCACGGCCTACGGTGCGGGTGTCAATGCGGGTTACGCGTGGCAGGCTTTCCTAAAAAAAGACAATGTGCCCTATCGCTGGAAACTGACGCCGATGGCCGGTCTTCACTATCGTGATTCAGAGGACATGAATTCGGGCTCGTGGGTGTTTTGCACCGGATTATCGAGCTCGTTCGCCTGGCAGTTTTCGCCGGGCTGGGTGGTCAACATTGGCAACTCCGCTTCGTTTGCCTGGCACAATGCCATCAAAGATTACCCGGATCCCATCCGTGACGACCAGCAGACCGTGAAGAACGGCGTCCAGCTCTACCGGATGTTGGATCGTTGGACGGTGTTTGGCTACGTCATGCACACGCAGGCATTGAACGACATGATCGTGGATTCCTACCGCACCTACGGCGTGAGCGCTTCTTACAAGCTCACCAAGACCCGTTCGCTGAAGGCCACGCTCCTCTATGAAGAGGGCAACGGCGATTACACCTCCGTGCGCGGCACGCTGGGCACCAGCTGGCAGTTCTAATCCCCGAATCCGGCAAGGTTTCCATGCGCACTCTGACTTCGCAGTGTTTTTTGGCGGCCGGTTTGTTGCTGGCCGGCGCGCCCGTGCTGGGTGCCGCCGAAGCCGTCGTCACCAACACGCACCGGCTGGCGCTCGCCAACGGCGAGGTGCTGGTCGGTGTGTTGGTGGCCGAGGAGGAATCGGCAATCGTGTTCCGTTCGCAAACGTGGGGCGAGGTCCGTGTGCCCAAGGCCGGCACGAACCTCAGTGTCATCGCCGCCGAGTCGGCCGAGCCGGTGGCACAGGCTCCCGGTTGGGTCAAAGCGCAGCCGGTGACCACCGATCCGGCGGCTCCGGCGAGTGCGCCGGTGAACGCTCCCGGAAATGCGGCGATTCCCGCGGCCGCCCCGGAACCGCGCGCCAAGTGGCGCCGGTCGCTGGAGGCCGGTTACACCTATCAATCCACCGGCAATCTGGTCTCCACGCACTCAACCTATGTGCGGGCCGAGATCACCCGCGAAACCAAGACGGGTCTGGCCGGACTCGAGGGGCGATACCTTTACGGCGAACAAAATTCCGTGCGCAATACGGACAAAGCGGAGGCCGCATTCCGCATTCGCGAAAAGATCAAAGACCGGCTGAACGTGCGCAACAGCTTCAGCTACAGTTTCGACAACCTGAAGGACCTCTCCAACCAGTTCGAGGAAGTGCTCGGGTTGAGCTACGAGGTGTTCAACACGCCGAAGCTGCGTTACGCGATCGGGCCGGGCCTGGCGGTTCAATATTCCGAACCCGCGCTCGGGCAGGATGGCTTCAAATATCTCGGCGACGTCTCCCATGAATTCAAGTGGCAGATCGTGCCGCGGGTGAGCATCAGCAACATTTCCAGCGTGCTCTTCCGTCCCGATCAGCTCGAAGACCATCGCTTTCGCTCGAACTCGGTGCTGTCCGGGCAGATCACCGAAAGCGTGAGCGTGAATCTGCGCTACGAATACGAATACGAGGCGATCCGTCCGGTGGCCTCCGGCCGTTCCGACAACCGCGTGTTCACCACGCTCGGTTACGTGTTCTGAGCGCGTGCGCGGCGCAGGTTGTCGCACACGATGGCCGCGGCGACGCCGGCGTTGAGCGACTCGGCGCCGCCGTATTTCGGAATCGTCACGAAACGCGTGACGGCGGCGCGCACGCCGTCGCTGAGTCCGCGGCCCTCGCTGCCGATCACCACGATGGTGTCGCGCAACGCGGGAAGCGCATGCACGTCGTCACCGCCGAGGTCGCAACCGAGCACGGGCGCGCCGGCGGAGGAGAGGGCGGCGGGCAGGTCGATGGTGTAGGTTTTCACGCGGGCGAAGGAGCCCATGCTGGCGTTGATCACCTTCTGGGAAAACAGGTCGGCGCAATCCGGCGAGAGCACCACGCGGTCGAACGCGAACCAGTCGGCGACGCGGAGGAGCGTGCCGACGTTGCCCGGGTCCTGGATGCCGTCGAGCGCGAGGGTGAGTCCGCGCGAGAGGCCCTTGGCGGGAAGTTCGGAGCGGATGATTTTTCCGACGGCGAACACGGCCGACGGCGTCGGGAAGTGGCTCATGCGCGCGAGCTCGTCGGGCGTGACTTCGGTGCGGGCGACGGAAGCGGGGCCGTCCCAGGCGGCGGTGGCGTAGAGTTCGGTGAAGATGACGCCGGCGGCGAGCAGCTCGGTGACGACCTTGGGGTTTTCGACCACGTAGAGCCCTTCCGCTTCGCGGGTCTTTTTCTCGCGGAGCGCGCGCAGGCGGGTGAGCAGGGCCTTGGTCAACATGGTCGCGAGATAGACCGGGCCTGGTCGCGAAGGCAATTTCACGTCGTTGTTTTTTGGCTTTGCCCGCGCGGGGATGCGCTGCGATGCAAGGACCGGCGGCGTTTTTGCCGACCATCCACCCATGAATGCCCAGACATTTTTTCGCACCGTCGGGTTTTTGATCGTCCTCTTCCTCGCGGTTTACGTGAGCATCGAGAACACGCAGGCCATCGATTTTCATTTCTCGCTGCTGGCCGACAAGCCGCTGCGCACCTCGGCGGCGATCCTCTACTTCGCGATGTTCGCGGTGGGTGTGGTCGGCGGCACGCTGTTGCACAACTCCGGCGGCAAGTCCGGCGGACGGGGCGAGGGCGGCGGCAAGAAAAAGTAAGTGTGCGGCGCGCCTGCACGCTCAAGCGCCGGCTTTGCGGCGGAATTCTTTCGGCGTGAGGCGCGTGCCGGCTTTGAACGCGTGACAGAAATGCGCGGCATCCACGTAGCCGCAGGCGGCGGCGATTTCCTTTACGTTGAGATCGTCGTTGGCGAGCAGCGTCTTGGCGCGGGCGAGGCGGGCGTCCTGCAGGAAGCGTTGCGGTGTCACGCCCTGGTGCTCGCGAAACAGCCGCGCGAAGTGCGAGGCGCTCAACGAGTGATAATGCGCGAGGTCGCGGATGCGCATGGGCTGCGCGAGATTGGCGGCGAGGGTGAGCGCGGCGGATTGCACGAGCTGCGGGACGCGCGCGGCTTTGGCGGTGGGTTTTTTGATCGCGGCGCCGGCGGGGGGAAGACGATGGAGGAGGATGAGGATCTCGCGCAGGGCGAGCTCGGTGCGTTCCGCGTGGCCGAGGGCGTTGATCTGGTGTTCCGCCCGCACCACGTCGAAGAGACGCCGCAGCTCCGTCGCGTAATCATGTGCCGACAAAGGCGTGCGTAGCGCGGCGGACACATCGGGGCCGTCCGTCGCGAAATCGAAGCCGATCCAGCCGATGCGTGCGCGAGCGCCGGCGGGGGCGGACTCGTAGTGGCGCGTGCCGGCGGGAATCAACAGCAGATCGCCGGCGCGCAGGTGATGGCGTTTCGCGCCGACATGCCAGGTGCACTCGCCCTCGATCAGATAGGCGAGTTCATGAAAACTGTGGCTATGCTCGGTGAATTGCAGCGCGCGGGTGGGCACGCGGGGCATGATCACACACAACTGCACGCGGGGCGGATGTTGCCAGAATTGCAGATTATCCATTTCGGGTGCGTGAGATTTCAAATAATCCATAAAAACTACAATCAAAGACCGGTCTCCGGTCTTGGCAGTGGACGGCGGGCCGGCCACGCTGCAGTTGCTTTCATCCCCACCTATGACCTCCGCACTTTCTCCCCTTCGCTGGGGCATTCTGAGCACCGGACGCATTGCCGCTGTGTTCGCCCAGGGTGTCGCCGCTTCACAAAACGGCCGCGTGGTCGCCGTCGGCAGCCGCACGCTTGAGTCCGCGGAAAAGTTCGCCGCGCAGCACGGCGTCGCCCGCGCACACGGGAGTTACGAGGCGTTGCTCGCCGATCCCGAGGTCGAGGCGGTTTACATCGCCACGCCGCATCCGCAGCACGCCGAGTGGGTCGTGAAGGCCGCCGAGGCGGGCAAACACATCCTGTGCGAAAAACCGATGGGACTGAACCACGCCGAGGGCATGGTCATGGTGCAGGCGGCGCGCGACCACGGCGTCGTGCTGATGGAGGCGTTCATGTATCGGTGCCATCCGCAGACGGCGAAGATTGCCGAGATCATCCGCTCGGGCGCGCTCGGCACTGTCGGGCTGGTTCAGGCGGCGTTCAGTTTTAAGAGCGACTACAGTCCGACCTCGCGCCTCTGGGCCAACGATGCGGGCGGCGGCGGCATCCTGGATGTCGGTTGCTACACCGTGTCGATGGCGCGTCTCGTGGCGGGCGCGGCGGCGGGAAAACCGTTTCAAGATCCCGTGTCGGTGACGGGCACGGGCGTGCTGCATCCCGAGAGTGGCGTGGACGTGGTTGCGACGGGGACGCTCGTGTTTGCCGACAACCTCATCGCGCAGATCTCGGCGGGCGTCGGTCTCAACCAGGACAACGTCGTGCGCATCTACGGCAGCGCGGGCTGGCTGCTGGTGCCTTCGCCGTGGGTGATCAATCGCGATGGCGGCGCGTCGAAACTCGTGCTGCACAAAGCCGGCGCACCCGCGCCCGAGGAAATCGTGATCGAGGCCGCGCCGCTCTACGCGCTGGAAGCCGACGCGTTTGCCGCGGCGGTGCGCGGGGGTTTGCGCGACGTGCCGCAGATGAGCACCGACGACACGCTCGGCAATCTGACGACTCTCGACCAATGGCGCGCCGCCATCGGACTCACTTACGAGGCGGAAAAACCGGAGGCTTACACGCACACGATCACGCGTCGTCCGTTGCAACGCGGACCGCGCGCAGTGATCCCGCAGCGGTTCATCCCCGGCGTGAAGCTGCCGGTGTCGCGGCTTGTGATGGGTTGCGACAACCAGCGCACGATGCCGCACGCGGCGGCGATGTGGGACGATTATTTCGAGCGCGGCGGCAACACCTTCGACACGGCATGGCTCTACGGCGACGGGTTGCAGGAAAAACTGCTCGGCCAGTGGATGAAGAACCGCGGCCTGCGCGACCAACTGGTCGTGATCGGCAAAGGCGGACACACGCCCCACTGCACGCCGGAGGGCATCACGAAACAGTTGCTCAAGTCGCTCGAACGGCTGCAGACGGACCGCGTCGATGTTTACCTGATGCATCGCGACAACCTCGACATGCCGGTCGGCGAGCTGGTGGATGTGCTCAACGAGCACGTGCGCGCCGGGCGCATCGGAATCTTCGGCGGCTCCAACTGGAGCGTGGTGCGCACGCAGGCGGCCAATGATTACGCGAAACGCAGGGGGCTCCAGGGCTTCGGCGCGATTTCCAACAACTTCTCGCTGGCGCGCATGGTCGACCCGGTGTGGCGCGGTTGCGTGGCGTCCAGCGACGCCTCGTCGCGCGCGTGGCTGGAGAAAACGCAGCTGCCGCTCTTTGCGTGGTCGAGCCAGGCGCGCGGTTTTTTCACCGACCGCGCGGGCCGCGACAAAACCACCGACGCCGAACTCGTGCGCAGCTGGTATGCGGACGACAATTTCGCGCGCCGCGAGCGGGCCATCCAACTGGCCGCGCAGCTCGGCGTGTCGCCCATCGCGATCGCGGCGGCCTATGTGTTGCACCAGCCGTTCCCGACTTTTGCGCTGATCGGCCCGCGCACGATCGCCGAGACGGTGGGCTCGCTGGAGTGCACGCGCGTGGTGCTTTCGCCCGGGCAGGTGGCCTGGCTCAATCTTGAGCGCGAGCGGGTGTGACGTGGCGAGGACCGGCCACGGCGTCCTTGCCGACGCACCCGATTCCGGCTAGCCAAGGCATTCTATGAAACGCCTTTCCACCGTCTGCCTGATGCTGGGGTTGCTGTCCGTGGTCGCCGTGCCCGTTTGGGCCGCGACCGCTCCGGCGAAGACCGAGCCGGCTCCTGCGTCGGCTCCCGCCGACAAATCCCCCGCCGGTGCCATCAGCAAGACGGTCGCCACCGTGACGGGTATCGCGATCTCGCCGCTCCTCGGCACGGGCGCGCTCGGCGTTTACGAAAACCTCTCGGCCAAGACGCCCGATCAAAAAGCCGCGCTGCCGTGGTATGCGCAGTGGTCGTTCATCCTGCCGGCGCTCGGAATCGTGGGCATCTGCGCCGCGAAGGATTCGCTCGGCGCGATCCTGCCTCCCGGCATGAAGAAGCCCCTTGATGTCCTTGAGACCATCGAGAACAAAGCCTCCGGTCTCGTCGCCGCCGGCGCGGTGGTTCCCTTCACGATGAGCGCGATGTCGAAGATGATCGTCGCCCACGCGCCGCACTCGCCGGTGCTGGAGTCCACCGGACTCGCCGCGATCCACATCGGCGCGATCGACGGTTCGTGGTTTCTCAATATCCTCACTATCCCTTTCGGCGTGGCGATTTTCGCCCTCGTGTGGATGGCTTCGCACGCGATCAACGCCCTGATCCTCCTCAGTCCGTGGGGTGCGATCGATGCGGCCCTCAAAGGCGCGCGCACCGCGTTGCTCGGCCTGATCACGCTCGCGGCCACGCTTAATCCGTGGATCAGCGCGGCGCTCTCGCTTGTCATCATCGTGATCGCCTACCTGATTGCCGGCTGGGCGTTCCGCCTGACGATTTTCGGCACGATTTTCTCGTGGGATTTTTTCACCCTGCGCAAACACCGCTTCACGCCCGCCGACAAGGAGAACAAGCTGTTCTCCAGCACGCTGCTCACCAAGCAAGGTGTGCCGATGCGCACCTACGGCCGCCTGATCAACGAGCCGGAAAACGGCCGCCTCACGTTTGCCTACAAACCCTGGATGGTCCTCCCCGAAAAAACCGTGACGGTCACGATGACCACTCCGTCGGTCGGCAAGGGACTGTTTTTCTCCACGATCCGCGACGGCGACCGCACGAGTTTCGTGCTGCCGCCGCGTTATCGCGGACACGAAGAAGCTGTGGTGCACATCTACCGCTTCGAGGGCGGAGTGCAGGACGCCGGCCTGCTGAAGGCATGGAGCACGCTCCGCGAACTCTTCGGCGGCAGCGCGGCCAGGGCGCAGGTGATGTAAGCCAAGCCGGATGATTTTGGCACGGATAGGCACTCTTGGAATTATCTATCTCGGCGTAGTGGGCTCTGTGCTTGGAGTGATGGGCTTGGTGATTTTTTACCGGCGCCTGAGTCTTTTTATCTCTGGCATACGAACCACCGGTTTGTTTGTGCGCTGGGAGAAGCGAGGTCTTCGCAGGCCGTATTACTATGCAGTCATAACCTTTTCGGCGCAGGACGGCCGTGATTACACGGTTATCAGCGGTGCCGGGAGCAGTGCTATGAAACAGAGGCGAACATATGCGGTCGTGTATCCTGAGCAGAGGCCTGAGAAAGCCATGGTGTATTCATTTATCGATTACTGGGCGGCTCCGTTGGGATTCTTCGTTCTCGCCGGCGGAGCAATCTTCGTGGTTTTCCAACGGTGAGCAGGTGTTGGAGCGCCCTTGGTTGACATTTGATTGCGGGAAATGGCTTGAAGCCCGCCGTCGATCATTTGTTACGCTGATGGCATGACCATGACAACCAACCGGCTGAGTCTTGTTGCGGCGATTGCAGGTTTTTCGGCCTGCAGCCTTTTTTTGACAGGATGCGGCGACACCAAAGCGGTCGCGGTCGATCCGACGGCGAAGTTGGCGCGGGGCCAATACCTCGTTCAAAACGTCGGCATGTGCGCCGACTGCCACACGCCGCGCGGACCGGGCGGCGTGTTTGACCAGAGCCGCTGGTTGCAGGGTTCCGTGCTGGGTTTTGCGCCCACCGTGCCGATGCCCGCTTGGGCCGAAGCGGCTCCGCCGATCGCCGGACTGCCCAACTACACCGACGAGCAGGCGCTGGCATTTCTGACCACGGGCAAGACGATCAGCGGCCAGCCGCTGCGTCCGCCGATGCCGCCCTACCGCTTCAGTCCCGAGGACGCCGAGGCGGTGCTCGCCTACCTGCGTTCGTTGAAGTGAGGCGTTTGTTGCGGGAGTGGATTACTTGGCGAATTCCCGCGGCTTCGACTTCACGGTCGCGGGAAACGGCGCGCCCCACAGCGACGGCGTTTTCAGCACGCCGGTCGGGGCGTCGGGTGCGAGGTGTTTGTAGAGATCGTCGGAGCGCAGGCTGCATTGCAGGCGGCGCTGGCCCTTGGAATCGATCTTCGGATTCACCTCGATGACCGCCTCGGTGAACGGCGGCAGGCTTTTCATCGCGTGCGCCTGTTTGCGCGCGTCGCGGTAGTCGAGGGACTTGTCTTTGATGAGCGCGTCGAGTTTTTCCAAATCGGCGCGTGTGACCGGACCCCAGAGCTTCCGCCACGTCTCGGGCGTGATCAGCGGGGCGACGATGTTGACGAAGCGTTTTTCGTCGCCCTCCTGCACCCAGTAGCCGATGACGAGGATGAAGGGCTCGGCGATGTCGTATTGGCGCAACGCGTCACCGAGATCGACGGGCGTGCGGTATTTGGCGGCCTTGGGATTCACCGGCACGCCGCCGTGGGTTTTGTTGATGTCCGCCGGGATGTCCCACTTCTGCGTGTAGCCGGGCGGTTTGTAGCCGTCGAAGAACGTATCGCGGATCCAGGTTTCGAAAACGAGGCCGTGTTGCTGCACTTCCTGCGCTGCAAGGGTGGAGGTGAGCAGGGCGAAAATTAAAATTAGCCTGCCTGGCAAGCCGCTAGGAAACATGGTGTTAGCCTGCATTGCTGTGTCGGTGTGGCAAGATTCGGTTGGCGTCGCCGTCCGCGACATGAGATGGGTGCGGAGTTCGTAACTTTAATGAACGCATCTCCCTTCTGGCGGTTCCTTGCTCTGACCAAACCCCAACGTTGGCCCATTTTTCTGGGCATCGTGCTGATCCTTGCGGCCACGCTGCTGATGCTGCCCGCACCGTGGATCCTCAAGCTCATCATCGACCGGGCGCTGCCTGAGCACAACCTGCGGCTGATGATCCAGCTGCTCGTCGCGTTCACCGGACTGTTCGTCCTGCGCGCGTGGCTGACGCTGGTGCGCAACCGCATTCTACAATTCGCCGCCATGCGCCTGGTGTGCGACATCCGCATCAAACTTTTCTCCCACCTGCAAAGCCTGTCGCTGCGCTACTTCGACACCAACCAGACGGGTCGCACCATCGGCCGCATCTCGCAGGACACGAGCGAGGTTTACGGTCTCACGAACGGTTTTCTCATCAACATCATCGCGGACTCCGTGACGGTGGTGTGCGTGCTGGGCTTTCTCTACTGGATCGAGTGGCGCCTGGCGCTGGCGGTGACGGCGGTGCTGCCGCTTTTTGTCATCAACTACATGCACCATCGCAAACGCATGAAGCAGGAAAGCCGTGTGCACCGTGACAACTGGGACAAGGTCATGGGATTCCTCAACGAGCGCGTGGCGGCGGCCCGCGTTGTGAAATCGTTCGCGAAAGAGCAGGACGAGATCACGTCGTTCGCCAGCGGCATCAACGCCGACTATTTCAACTATTCGCGCATCGTCATGCGCAACACCAAGCTCGCGGTCGTCGCCGACCTGCTTGCCTCGCTCGGCGCGCTGGTGGTGCTCGGCTACGGCGGCTGGCTCGTCATGCAGGGGAACATGCAGGTCGGCACGCTCGTCGCTTTCAACGCCTACATCACGTTCATTTTCCCCCCGATCGTGCGTTTCGTGGATCTGAGCACGATTTTCCAACGCGCCAACACGAGCCTGGAAAACATTTTCGCGATGCTCGACACCAAGCCCGAGGTGTCCGACGCCCCCGGTGCGCCCGCGCTGCCGTTGTTGCGCGGCGACCTGGAGTTCCGGGACGTGGGGTTTGACTACGATCTCGAGCCGCCCGGCAAGGGCCGCCCGCGCACGTTGTCGAACGTCAGTTTCAAGATTCCGGCCGGCAAGGTCGTGGCCATCGTCGGTCCCAGCGGCTCGGGCAAAAGCACGATCATCAACCTGATCGCGCGCTTCTACGACGCGGCCACCGGCGCCGTGCTCGTGGACGGCCGCGACATCCGCACTGTGACGACCGACTCGCTGCGCAAGCAGATCGGTATCGTGCTTCAGGAGAGCGTGCTCTTCTCCGGCACGTTGGAGGACAACATCAAATACGGCCGCCCCGACGCTACGCGCGAGCAGGTCTTGGACGCGTCCAATGCGGCCAACGCCCACGAGTTCATCGTCAAATTGCCCGACGGCTACGCGACGGTGGTCGGCGAGCGCGGTTCCAAACTCTCCGGCGGACAGCGTCAGCGCATCGCGATTGCCCGCGCGATTTTGAAAGACCCGCGCATCCTGATCTTCGACGAGGCGACGAGCGCGCTCGACACGCAGTCGGAGCGGTTGATCCAGCAGGCGATGGAACGCCTCATGAAGAACCGCACGAGCTTCATCATCGCGCACCGCCTTTCGACGATCCAGAACGCGGACATCATCCTCGTGATGGAGCAAGGCCAGCTCGCCGAGATGGGCACCCACGCCGAACTGCTCGAGAAGGGTGGCCTCTACGCCAAGCTGCACGCACTGCAGTTCAAGGACACGGCGTGAATCAACGCGCCGGCTGGTAGCGCATGATGCCGGTGCCGGCGCCTTCGGAGGTCACGTAGATCGTGCGGTTGTCGGCGCCGAAGGCCACGCCTTCGGCCTGCATGAGTCCGTGGTGCGCGAGCACGACGGGCGGCCGCAGCAGCGCGGTTTTCCACGGTTCGTTGTTCTCCCGGGGGAAGAGCAACACGTCGCCGTAGCTCATCACCACGGCGGCCGAGCCATCGGCGGCGAAGTCCATACCGGTGGGTTGTGCGCGGTAGCGGCCGGTGGGGATCGGCGTCAGCGCCTGGCTGGACGTGGGCTGCGGGAAAAACGCATTGGGCATCTGCGCGACAGGCATCGCGGCGGGCACGACACCGTCGGCGGGCACGCGAAGCGGGAGCGTGTAGAGGCCGTGCGGCGTGGTGCGTTTGGCGAGCAGGTAAACCACGCCGGCACGCGCATCGACGGCGACCGACTCGACGTCACGCGGACCGTCGAGGTAGCGCACGGGAATTTTCCAGGCGATGGTCGCGGCGGTTTCCTTGACGGGCGAAAGGTCCGCCGGATCGGGCTCGGCGACGATGTAGAGGGCGCAGTCGGTGCGTTTGCCGTTGTTGTCGCCGACGTCGGCGACGAGGAGGTAAGAGCGTCCGTCGAGTTCGAAGGAAGCGAGGTCCTCCCAGTCGATGTTGCGGACGCCGGTGAGACGCAGGTCGCCGCGGCGCGCGCCGTTGGGGTCGAGGGCGTAGAGCACGGGCTGGCCTCCGCTGTCGTTGTGCGTCCAGAGCATGCGCGGATCGCGGCGCGAGGCGGCGAGTCCGCTGGATTCAGAGGCTTCGGCAGGCAGCGCGCCCACGCGTTGCGGCGGGTCGTAGGGGGGCGGTTGCGCGCAGGCGGAGAGCAGCAGCGAGCCGAGCGCGACGGAAAAAACGGGGATGCGCACGGGTGATCAGTAACCGGAGGATGCGGCGGGCGCGGCGGCGCCGTTGAACTCGGCGAGAATCGCGGCGGCGTTGGAGGTGCCGAGACGCGTGGCGCCGGCGTTAAGCAGTGCGGTGGCGTCGGCGAGGGTTTTGATGCCGCCGGAGGCTTTCAGCGCGATCCTGGTTTTGCGCGAGGCGGCCCAGGCGGCGATGTCGGCGACTTTGGCGCCGGTGGTGCCGAAGCCGGTGGAGGTCTTGATGAAGTCGGCGCCGGCGGTTTCGCAGATGGCGAGAGCGGTGAGCTTTTCCGCGTCGGTGAGGAAACAGGTCTCGACGATGACCTTGATGAGCTGGCCCTGGTCATGGGCGATCTCGGTGAGGCGCGTGACCTCGGCGGTGACTTCGGCGAGGTGGCCGGCGCGGAGCGCGGCGTAGTTCATCACGATGTCGACTTCGTGGGCGCCGGCGCGGTGGGCGGCGGTGATCTCGGCGGCTTTGGCGTCGGTCGCGAAGCGTCCGCTCGGGAAGCCGATCACGGTGCCGATGCGCGTGCCGGTGCCGGTGAGCACCCGGGCGGCGAACGGCACGCTGGCCGGATAGATCATCACGCAGGCGAAGCGGTGTTGCGCGGCCTCGCGGGCGAGTTGCTCGATATCGGCCTCGGAGGCGTCAAGACGGAGATTGGTGGAATCAAGCGAGGCGGCCAGTTGGGCGGACGTGAGCGGCATGGTGGTTTAACTAGACGCGGCCGGCTGCGGGGCGGCAAGCGCGGGACGCCAGGCGAGCCAGCCGATCAGGCCGAGGCCCGACCACAACATGATGATGCCTGCCGTTTCGTGGAGCACGTGATAATGTTTCGGAAAATACGGCGCGAGCAGGCAGATCGCGAGGATGCGCAGCAGGTTGAGGATGAAGCCGATCACGGCGGAAAGCGGGACGAGCCAGAGAAGAGCGAGAGCGCGGCGTCCGGCGATGCCGGCGGCGAGGATCGCCAGCACCATGCCGCTGGTGATGAGACCGAAGCCGTTGCACTCGGTGGCGACCTCGAAGAAGTTTTTGCCGGTGGCGAGGATGAGTTTGGGTTCGGGCTGGAGCACCACGTTCAGTTGCGGAGTGAACCCGAGTTGATGGAGCGTGCGGGCGGCGTTGACGCCGGCCATCTGGCGGAGCGGCCAGTCGAGGACGGGGAACAAGATGATCACCACCAGGCACGCGATGAACCCGATGAACAGCGGACGCAGGAACCGCCAGGCCTCCGCGCCCACGAGCACATGCAGACAGCCGGCGAGGCCGAGCGCGAAGGCGGGTAACATCAGCAGGGTGATTTTAAACCACACGGCGGCCGCGATGAAGGCGTAGGCCGCGCCGAGGAGGAAGAGCGCGCGGTTGCCCGTATCCAGCACCAGCCGCCATTCGCGCAGATGCTGCCAGCCGACGAGGGCGACGGCGGCGCCTAGCAACACGAACGACTGGCGGATCTGCTGGCTGGCGGACACTTCGCGCGCGAGCCACTGCGTGACCGGCCAAACCGCCGCCACCGTGCACGCGATCAGCACCAAGGCGAGAATCCGTCCGAAATCCCACGGGAAGGGCGGTTGGGTGTCGGTGGAGGGCGTGTCGGACATACAGGCTGGATAGCGTTGATCGCGCGGGCACGGCAAGTGTTCCCGTCGGGCCTAGTCCATATGGCTTGATAGTGGCGGCTCGCCGTGAAAACCTGCCGGCCTGCCCGCTATGTTTTCGATCCCCCATGTCGTGAGTCGATGGATACGGTTTTCCGCCGGCGTGCTGGTGATGCTGGGTGCCGGGGTGGGCGTGGCCAAGGCGGCGTCGCAGGAGCCGGACCGTGTGCGGTTGCAGCTCAAGTGGCGGCACCAGTTTCAATTTGCGGGCTACTACGCGGCGATCGCGCAGGGCTATTATCGCGACGCCGGCCTTGAGGTGGAATTGCTGGAGGCCGTGCCGGGGAAAAACCCGGTCGATGTGGTGTTTGCCGGTGGGGCCGAGTTCGGCGTGGGCAACTCCGACCTGCTGCTCTCGCGCGCCGAGGGCAAGCCGGCGGTCGTGCTCGCGGCGATCTTCCAACACTCGCCGCTGGCCTTGGTTGCGCGCGCCGTGCCCGGCATCACCGCGATGCCGGATCTGCACAACCGGCCCATGATGATGGTCGAGTCGGAGAAGGCGGAGATCCTTGCTTACTTTAAGCACGAGGGCGTTAACCTCGCCGGCCTGCGCATCCAGCCGCACACGCAACGCATCGAGGACTTCATCGAGGGCAAGGTGGATGCGATGTCTGCCTACGTGACCGACCAGCCCTTCATGCTGAAGGAAGCGGGCGTGGATTACCTGATCTTTCTGGCGCGCTCGGGCGGCATCGATTTTTACGGCGACAACCTGTTCACGACCGAGGAGCAGATCCGGGAGCATCCGGAGCGCGTGCAGGCGTTTCGCGCGGCGAGTCTGAAGGGGTGGGACTACGCGCTGGCGCATCCCGGTGAGATCGTCGATCTCATCCTCAAAGACTACACGACGCGCCATTCGCGCGAGCACCTGCGTTTCGAGGCGGAGAAGACGGCGGAGCTGATGCACCCGGGTGTCATCGAGGTGGGACACAACAACCCCGGTCGCTGGCGGCATATCGCGGAGACTTATGCGGAGTTCGGCCTGCTGCCGGCGAATTTTGATCTCACGGGGTTTCTATATTCCGAACATCCGCAGACCGATCTCACCCTGCTTTACGGTTCGCTGGCGGTGCTTGGTGTGGTGGCACTTGGCGCGATCGGCTGGTTGCTGCCACTCCTTCGGCTGAACCGCCAGTTGCGCACCACCAAGAACACGGCCGAGGCCGCCAACACGGCGAAGAGCCGTTACCTCGCGTTCATCAGCCACGAAATCCGCACGCCGCTCAACGGCATCACTGGCGTCGCGCAATTGCTCCGCGAGGAAAGGCTCACCCAGGCGCAGTCCGAACTGGTGTCGCTGATCGAGCAGTGCGCGGACAGTCTGCTGAAGCTGATCAACGGCCTGCTCGACCAGGCGCAGATCGAATCCGGCCGCTTGAAGGTCGAGATTCTGCCGCTGCCCACGCGCACGTTTGTCGGTGATATCTGCGAACTTTTCAATGCGCCGGCCAAGGTGAAGGGCCTGTCGTTGCGCTATGATGTCGATGCGGGTGTGCCCGCCGAAATCCTGACCGACGGCCTGCGTCTGCGGCAGATTTTGAGCAACCTGCTGTCGAACGCGGTGAAGTTCACCGAGAACGGCGGGGTGGAGATGAGGGTGAGTGCGAAGGACGAGCGTGTATGGTTTCGCGTGAGCGACACGGGCATCGGGCTGACGGAGGAACAGGTGAACCGGTTGTTCACGCCCTACAGTCAGGCCGACGATTCGATTTCGCGGCGCTATGGCGGCACGGGACTCGGGCTGGCGATTTCGCGCGACCTCGCGCGGTTGCTCGGAGGCGACATCACGGTGGAGCGCCGCATGTCCGGCGGCGCGGTGTTCATCGTCGAGATCCACGCGCCCGAGGCGCGGACGGGCGGCGTGGTGTGATCCGCCGTCGCTGAAGCTTTGGCGGGACGAGGGGCGGAGACGAAACGGCGTCCGCCGTTCCGCTACGAGAAGGGCTACTTCTTTTTGAGGAAGGCGGTGATTTCGCGGGCGCGGGGCATGGCCGGGGCGGCCCCACGCTTGGTCACGGAGAGCGCGGCGACGACGGTGCCGAAACGGGCGGCGGCGAGGAGGTCGCCATCGAATTTGACGAGCCCGGCGGCGAAACCGCCGACGAAGGCGTCGCCGGCGCCGGTGGTGTCCACGGCCTTCACTTTGTGCGACGGGATGAACGTGTGGCCGGTATCCTGCGATACGAGGCAGCCACGTTTGCCGAGCGTGACAATGACGACGGGCGGGCCGAAGGCGCGGGCGAGGGCGTGGATGTCGTCGTGCTCGAGCGTGGCGAGTTGTTGTTCGGTGAAGTCTTTGATGCCGGTGACGGGCAGCAGGTTCACGAGCGCGGCGAATTCGGTTTCGTTGGGGATGAGGATGTCGGCGTGCCTGAGAATCGCGGGGTCGAAGTCGGCGCGCATGGGCGCGGGGTTGAGGACGGCGAAGGCGCCGGCGGCGTGGGCGGCTTTGAGCGCGGTGGTCGCGGCGATGAGGCTGGACTCGAGCTGGGTGACGACGACCTGCCCGCCGGTGAAGAGCATGGAGGGAAGATCGGCTTTGGAGAGCCGGGCGTTGGCGCCGAGGGCGACGACGATCTCGTTTTGTCCGGTGGCGCTGACGAGGATCGCGGCGGTGCCGGTCGCGTGTCCGCGTTTCTCGATAAAGCGGGCGGAGATTTTTTCGGCTTTGTAGAAGGCCTTGGCGCCGGCGGCGAAGGTGTCGGCGCCGACTGCGCCGACGAAGAGCGTGGAGGCGCCGGCACGACCGGCGGCGACGGCCTGGTTGGAGCCTTTTCCACCGGGGCCGGTGGAAAAGGTGCCGATGATGGTTTCACCGGCTTGGGGGAATTGTTGGCAATTCCATGTGAGGTCTTGGACGAAGCTGCCGACGACGATGACTTGGGGTTTCATGGTTAAATGACCTTTCCTGACGGGCGGGGAATGTAAATGCTGCGAATGAGCCCATGATCATCGCGCGCAATCTCACCAAAGTCTTTCGCGATAAAAAGCGCGGGGAGATCCGTGCGGTGGACGATGTTTCCTTCACGTGCGAGCCGGGGCAAATCTACGGCCTGCTCGGGGCCAACGGTGCGGGCAAGACGACCACGCTGCGTATGCTGGCGACGTTGCTGGCGCCGAGCGGCGGGAGCGCGACGGTGACGGGGTTTGATGTGAAGGAGGATCCGCAGCGGGTGCGTGCGAGCGTGGGTTTTCTTGCGGCGAGCACGGCGCTTTACGGACGGCTCACGGCGCGCGAGACCATCGCGTATTTTGGGCGGCTTAACGGCATGGCGGATACGCGTATCGCCGAGCGCACCATCCAGCTCTCGGTCGAACTGGGGATGGAAGAGTTTCTCGATCGTCGCGTGGACACGTTTTCGACCGGCATGAAGCAGAAGACCTCCATCGCGCGCACCCTGGTGCACGACCCGGCGGTGCTGATTCTGGACGAGCCGACGCTCGGCCTCGATGTGATGGCGGCGCGCGGGATCGTGCGCTTCGTGAAGGCGTGCCGGGCGCAGGGGAAGACCGTGATCTACTCGACGCACATCATGAGCGAGGTGGAAAAACTTTGCGACCGCGTCGGCATCATTCACGGAGGAAAACTGCTCGCGGAAGGCACGCTCGATGAACTGCGCGCGCGGCACGGTGAACAAGACCTTGAAGAGATTTTCGTGAAGGTGGCGGGCGGCGAGGAGGCGTTGGAATCATGAAGCTGCGCGACACGCTGACGGTTTACCGGAAGGAACTGCGCGATGCGTTGCGCGACCGGCGCACGCTCATGTC
>DATHXF010000099.1:0-3063 GCA_035459785.1 Rariglobus sp.
CAAATCACGATGCACAGCTGCTCCCGGAACCACGCGAAGTTGAAGTAGAGAATCGCCGTGAAAAGGAAGACGAAGACAAACGACGCCCAGTGCGTGCCCGGCGCGGCGCTCATCATCGCCCACAGCTCCGGCACCGATACGTAATACGCCAGAAACAGATGCGCAATCACCGCCGAGACCGCGAAAAAAATCACCTGCTTGGATCCGCGACGAAGAACCTTTCCCATCGTCCAAGGCGCATTGTCCAACCGCCGGCGCACGACCGCATCGCCTTCAAGCCAGCGCTCGATGCGCCGGTAAACATGCTCCAAAAAAACCGTCTGCGGACACGCCCAGCCGCACCACACACGACCGAGCAGCGCCGTGATGAAGAAGAGCGAAAAGCCCAGTCCCGTGATGCCAAAAAACATCAGCCACGTGTCCTGAAACGCCAGGGTGAGACCGAAGAGATGGAAACGCCGGTCCGCGATATCCAGAAATACCGCGGGATGGCCACCCACGGGAATCCATGGCAGCGAGAGGTAGATTGCGATCAGCAGCCAGCCCGACCAGCGCCGCGCCGTGGTAAACCACCCCCGCGCATCCGCCGGATGCAAAAACAACCGCGACCCGTCCTCACGAATGGTGGTGACGAAATCACGGCTGGGACGCGGTGCGGTGGGGGTGGACACAATGGTTTACGGCTCGGCGTGGTGGCTGAGAATGAACGCGACGACCTCGGAAACTTTTTTTCCACCGAGCACAGGCCCCCAGTTGGGCATGCCCTTCGCGAGCACGCCCTCGGTTACCGTTTTCTCAACGTCGGTTGGCTTGCTGCCATGGATCCACACGGTGTCCACGAGGTTGGGACCGATGCCGCCAGTGAGCGCGGCGTTGTGACAGCTGGCGCAGGTGGACTGGAACGTCGCACGGCCCGCATCCACAAACACGGCGTTGCGGCTCATCTTCCACAGCGTCGCATCGTCGGGCGCATTGGCCGAGGCGGCCATCTTGGCGGCCTCGATGCGCTGCATCTCGGCGGCCATTCGCGTTTCGTCGGTGGAGCGCGAGAAATGCTGCGTCACCATCCAGTAAAGGATCGCGAACACGATGGACGCATAAAGCGTGACCAGCCACCAGTTCGGCAGGCGTCGGTCGTATTCGGCGATGCCGTCGAACACGTGTTCGCGAATGGGATCTTCGCCCGGTTGCTGGTCGGGTTTATTTGGATTCATCGGGGGAGATGGAGATTTCGGATTCGAAGGGCAGGCTCGCCATGCGGTCGATTTGCGGACGCTTCATGCGAATCGCGCGGTAAAAGATCGTCGCATACACCGACCCGGCGGTAATGAGTGCGATAAGCGGGAAGAGGCTGACCCAGTCTTCAAAAAGGAGGCGGCGAAACATGGTGATAGAGAATAAAGGTTAGCGTGCGGCGGCCTTCAGCGGGCTGACGGTCTCGTATTTTCCGAGCTTCTGGAGGTAGGCGATCAGCGCGACGATCTCACGGTCAGGCTCGACCACGGCACCGGCGGCGTGGAGATCCGCGGCGATGGCTTTCTCCTGGGTGTTCACCAGCAGGAGGAGCTCGCCGTCCCTGTATTCGGGATACGGCACACCAAGCATCCGTTGCACGGCCAGTTTGGAGCTCAGAGCGGCCACATCGGTCTTGTCGGTAAAGAGCCACGGATAGTTTGGCATGTTGGAACCGGGTGAAACATCGCGCGGATTCATCATGTGGCGGTAGTGCCAGAGATTTGGGTATTTGTTGCCCACGCGTGCCAAATCGGGACCGGTGCGCTTCGAACCCCACTGGAACGGGTAATCGTAGATCGATTCGCCGAGACGCGAATAATCACCGTAGCGCAGCACATCCGGCACGAGCGTGCGGATCATCTGCGAGTGACAGTTGTAGCAACCTTCGCGGACATAGAGATCACGTCCGGCGAGCTCGAGCGGCGTATAGGGAATCGCCTGGCGCCCCTCGATGTTGCCCGCGCGGTTCACCAGCGTGGTCGGGATGATCTGAATCAGACCGCCTGCCGCCACCGCGATGAAGGTCAGGATCGTAAACGGCAGCGCGTTGACCAGCAGACGGTCATACCACGCGGCCCAACGGGTGACCCGCGTTCCAAAATGAACCCACGCGAGCAGGATGCACAGCGCGGTGCCGAGCAGGCCGCCGAGCTTCACCAGATCGCCGCCGAACATCCATGCGCAAGCGAAGAGCGTGCCGAACACCGAGAACAACACCGGCGGGTTAAACACCATCGCGCCAAAGCCCAGGCGGTCCTCGGCGGTGCGTTCGAGCGCGAACACCTCGACGGTGCCGTTGACTGCCTTCGCGCCGCGCAGGGTGCGCCAGACGTTATACGCCAGCAACAACCAGCCCACGAGGTAGAGCGTGCCGCCAACCACGCGGAACAGCATCATCGGCCGGATCGCGGCGAGGGTGTCGAGGAAGTTGGGATAGGCGAGCAACGTGCCACCCTCGGTGGTCGCGTTGAGCATGAGGCCCTGGGTGATGCCCGAGGTCCACATTGCCGCGACGTAGAGGAGGATGCCGACCGTGCCCAACCAGAAATGCAAGTTGGCGAGCGAGACGGAGTGCAGGGGCTTGCTCCAGAGGCGCGGCAGCAACCAGTAGATCATACCGGCGGCCATGAAGCCGTTCCAACCCAGCGCACCGGCGTGAACGTGACCGATGATCCAGTCGGTGTAGTGGCCGAGCGCGTTGACCGACTTGATGGAGAGCAACGGTCCCTCGAACGTCGCCATGCCGTAGAACGTGATGGCCGCGGCGAAGAATTTCAGCACGGGGTCGGTGCGGAGCTTGTGCCACGCGCCGCGTAGGGTTAGCAAACCGTTCAACATGCCGCCCCACGACGGCGCCCACAGCATCAGCGAGAACGTCATGCCCAGCGCCTGCAGCCAGCCGGGCAGCGCGGTGTTCAGCAAATGGTGCGGCCCCGCCCAGATATACACGAACACCAGCGACCAAAAGTGAATCACCGACAGGCGATACGAATACACCGGACGCTCGGCCGCCTTCGGCACGAAGTAATACATGATGCCCAAAATCGG
>DATHXF010000100.1:0-21833 GCA_035459785.1 Rariglobus sp.
CAGAACGGATTCAGTTATAAAGAAATCAGCCGCATCACCGAGCACTCGGTCTCGAATGTCGGCTTCCTCATCCACACCGCGGTGCAACGGCTGAAGGCCGAGTTCGCCGCCCAGCAACCCTGAGGAGAAAAGACCATGAACAACGATTCTCACGAAACCATTTTCCCCGCCGACCCCCGCATCACCGCCTACGCCTTTGGCGAGCTGGAGGGCGACGAACTGAAACTCATCGAAACCGCCGTGAATGCGGACCCCGTGTTGCAAGCCGCCGTGGCGGAGCTGCGCGGTTTCGGCGGACAACTCGCGACTGCGCTCGGTGAAGAGCCGGCGGTCGCCGACGCCGACCACGGGGACAAGCCTGCGCCGAAGAAGCGCCGCGGATTGGTGATTCCGTTTCCGTTGCATTACTTCGCGACGGCGGCGGTCGCGTGTTTCGCGGTGGTGGTGTGGGTGCGGTATGAGACGATCAAGCCCGCCGAACCGATTATGGAGTCGGAGACTGTGCGTGAATCCGCACCCGCTGAGGTGGCGTTCTCGGCTGCGGATGCCGTGGCGGTGAAATCGGCGCCCGAGCCTGCAACAGTGTCTCCGGTTGCGATGGCGGCTGCGGCTTTGCCGGAAACTCCAGTGGCCGAGGTGAAGTTTGACCAAACGCTGGCTTTGGGCGGCGTCACGGGTGCCGGGCTGGCGAAGAGTGAGTTCAAGGATGCTGATGCACGAATTGTGCAGGCCGCTCCGTCCGCGCCGCAGGTAAACGGGCAATTCATCCGAGAACAAAAAGAACTCGCCAAATTGGAGGCCAAGGGACGAAGCCAGTATTTGGCCGGCGATCAAGACGGAGCAGCGGCAACATTCGATGCGGTGTTGGCCCTAAACCCTGAGAATCCCAGGGCGAAATCATTTAAGGAAAGAATCGAAACGGAGAATAAGCAGATTGCTGGTCTGGACCAAACAAAGCCCCGAGGGCAGATGCTGGAAGAGGTGACTAATTCCTGGCAGCGCCCAGGTATTTATCCCCCTGCACCAGCCGCCGCCGCGGCTCCGGCGCCGTCGGTGAGTCTGGGTGTAAGTTACAACTCTGAGCATGTGTCTCGGGATTCAACCATGCCCATCGGCGGTGTGAGCAACGGTTCCGGTATCGGCCGTCTGAGCAGCGGTTTCGACCAAGCTCGTCTCAATGTCTCCAACGAGGCTTACGCGCTGCCTGCCGATAACGTTTACCGCAGTGCCACTGTGGACCCGCTCTCCACGTTCTCCATCGACGTGGACACGGCGAGCTACAGCAACGTCCGCCGCTTCCTCACCAGTGGACGCCTGCCGCCGCGCGATGCGGTGCGCATCGAGGAACTCATTAACTACTTCCCTTATCGCTACACGCCGCCGACGGGTGACGTGCCGTTTGCGGCGAAGCTGGAAGTCGCGTCCGCGCCGTGGGCTCCGGAGCACCGGTTGGTGCGCATCGGACTCAAGGGGCGCGAGCTGACCGCCGCGTCGCGTCCGCCGGCCAACCTGGTGTTTCTCATCGATGTGTCGGGCTCGATGAGCTCGGCCAACAAGCTGCCGCTCGTGAAGGAGTCGCTGCGGATGCTGGTCGAGCGTTTGCGTCCGGATGACCGCGTGGCGATTGTCACGTATGCCGGCAGCTCGGGATTGGCGCTGCCTTCGACGCCGGCTTCGCGGAAGAACGAGATTCTCGCGTCGCTGAACAACTTGAACTCCGGCGGTTCGACCAACGGTGCTATGGGCATCCATCTCGCTTACGACATCGCGAAGGCGAACTTTGCGGCCAATGGCGGCATCAACCGCGTGATCTTGTGCACCGACGGTGATTTCAACGTGGGCGTGACGAATCAGAACGAGCTCGTGAGTCTCATCGAAGAGAAGGCGAAGAGCCGCGTGTTCCTGAGCATCTTCGGCTTCGGCATGGGCAACTACAAGGACTCCACGCTCGAGGCGCTTTCGGGCAAGGGCAACGGCGCCTACGGCTACATCGACAACCGTCGCGAGGCGGAGAAAATCTTCGTCGAGCAAGTCGAGGGCACGCTCGCGACCATCGCGAAGGATGTGAAAATCCAGGTGGAATTTAATCCGGCGAAGGTGGCGTCGTATCGGTTGATCGGTTACGAGAACCGGATTCTGGCGAAGGAAGATTTCAACAACGACGCGGTCGATGCCGGTGACATTGGCGCGGGCCACACCGTCACGGCGCTTTACGAGATCGTGCCGGTGGGCGTCGACTCGGATGGCTCGGAGCGTCCGGTGGTCGATCCACTCAAATATCAGAAGACGCCGGGCAACGTTCGCAAGCCGGCGACCACCACGACGGGTTCGCGTGAACTGCTCACGGTGAAGATCCGCTACAAGGCGCCCGATGGCGACGTGAGCAAGAAGCAGGAGTTTCCGCTCATCGACACGGAGGTGGGCTTTGCCAAGGCCGACGGCGAATTCCGTTTCGCGGCGGCGGTGGCGGCGTGGGGGATGTTGCTGCGCGATTCTCCGCACAAAGGTTCGGCTACGTTTGACCAAGTGCTCACGTGGGCCGAGGACGGGCTGGGCGACGATGCGGGCGGGCATCGCGCCGAGTTCATCCAGCTCGTGCGGAAAAGCGCGGAGCTGGCGAAGTGACGAGCGTCAGTCGGCGGTCGCGAGCGCGGCGGTGAGTGAGAGCGTGAATGCCGAACCGGAGGACACGATGGCGAACTCGATACGCTTGAGGCCGGGCGTGGGCGTATCCGCTGTTTGGTAAAGCGTGGCGGCGTCCACGGTGGAGATGGTCATCGGGCGGTCGCTGCGTGCATCGATGCGAAGACGGCGGCCATTGAGGGTGAGCGTCGCACCCGAGGCATCGGTTTGCACGTCGGCGGTGGTGAGCCAGGTAAAGCGGTAGGTCTGTCCGGCGGCGAGGCCGTCGATCTCGTCGCGCCAGCCGGTCCGCCCGTCGGGCTGCGCGGCGATGGTGCGGTGCAGGCGGGTGACGTTCTTGGGATAGAGACGGGTGAGATCGAATGTGACCGAGGGTCGGGGGGTATCGGACCAGCCGATACGCTGGCAGTCGGCGGCGGGGTCGGGAACGACGCCGTCGAGGCGGGGGATGCTGTGCCCTTCGTGACCTACGCGGAAAAGGGCCCAGCGGCCGGGGCCCCACAGATTGATGCCCATCGACTCGATGCGGTGGTATTCCTCCATGCCGGGGTCCACCGCCCAGCGGACGCCGCCCGCCTCGAAGACGAAGGAGCCGGCGTCGATGTGACCGTGACTGAGCGTGGCGCGTCCGCCCTTGGCGCCGACCCAGGTGGCGTCGGGAGACCAGGAGTCGCGCCAGAAAGCGACGGGATTGGAGCCCCGGCCGCTCCAGGAAACGGGCAGGGTAGCCGGGGCGGTTGACTTGAGGTGGTCCGGATCGAGCCACAGCAGCGTCAGTGCGAGGAAGCGATGTGGTTCACCGACATCGGGCGGCAGCGGGGCGCGGATCGCCTGCGCGCAATGATCCGCTTCGGCGCGAGTGAGCGCGGGCTCGTTGTAGTGGCGGCCGAACCAGGCGAGCGCGGGCAGCGCCATGCGTTCGGGGCGGCAATCGGAGTAGTTGAAAAAAGCGCCGCCCGGGCCGGTGGCGTGGACCATGTAGGCGCCGCTCTCGCGGAAACCGGGCAGGGTGTCGAGCCCTTGTGCGGAACCGGTCGCACGGGCGAGGGCCTCGACGGCGAGCACGTGAAAGGTGGTGCCGTAGTCCCAATACATGGGCCCTTCGGCGAAGGCTCCGTCCGGGGCAAAATTCAACCCGTGCCGGGGCAGCGCGGCGACGGCGCGGGCGATGATGGTCCCGGCCAGGTCGGGGCGGCGGTGGCGGACCGCGAGGGCGCCCATGAGCAGGCTGCCATGACAGACGGCGTTCCAATTGTTATCGGCGGTGAGCCAGAATTTATCGGGAGGATCGAGGCTCGGTTCGAGACCGAGGCGGATGAGCGCGTCTTCGAGGCGAAGGCGTTCGTCCTGGGTCATCGCGGACTGCAGCCAGTCGAGTCCGAGGGCAAAGGCGCAACTCATCTCCGCGGCGTCGAGAAAATGGGAGGGATTCCAATCCGAGAAACCGGCCGCCGCAAGGAGGTCGGCGAGCACGCGGCGGGCATAGCGTTTGTCACCGGAAATTTGATACGCCATGCTTCCGTTGACCGTGCGCCGAAGGACGGCGCGCGATGCGTAAAGCATGCGGCGTCCGATCACCTTGCGCTCGACCACGGGTTCGCCGAGTTCGCGCTCGGCGCAAGCCTTCACGGATGAGAACAAGTCCCGGTGGAGTCCGGGCTGCGCGATGAGTCCGCGGAGCCGGTCGAAGTCCGCGGGGCTGGCGACGAGGCCGGGAGGCCGGAATACGGCGGTGTCGGACAGGGCCGGCGGTTCGGAGGAAAAAAGCGGGCCGCTTGCGCCGGTCAGGGTGACCAGCACCAGCAGGCCGTTGGAAAAGCGCATGATCAGGAGTGCCGGCGACGGCGAAAAAAGCTGCAGCCGAAAAGCACGGTGCCGCCGGCGAGCGCGGCAAAAGAGGAAGGCTCGGGGATGGCACCGACGGTGATGGAGCCGCCCGAGCCGGTTGTGTTGAAAAAGCCTGCGTAGGTCGTGCTCAGAAAAGCATAGGAGTATTCTCCTTCCGCGAGAGCGGTGCCGCTGATGGAGAGGGAACCGACCGTCAAATTGTGGTCTAGGAACAGCGTGCTGTTTTCGTTCAGGGTGAGCGAACCGGTGGTGTTCCAGTCGTAGCCGATTCGGATGATGCTATAACTGCTTGCGGCGAGGCTGGAGTTGATTCCGAGCGAGCCGGCAGACGACGCGTCGAGCGTGGAGACCCGGAGTGAAGTGTTGGTATAAGCAGTGCCGCCGACAGTGGCGTCCCCTCCGACCTTCCAGGTGCCGCTAAACGTGTTGCCGGCGCCGGTGAGGGAGACGGTGCCGGTCTGAAGGACCTGCAAGGAGCCGGTTCCGGAAATCGTTGAATCGATAGTGATGTTTCGAACGGTGGTATCGGCAGCGTTGAGGCGGGCAAAGGTAGTGCCGGTGATGGCAAGGGTGCCGCTGAGGGTTTGAGTGGCGTTTTGGGTGCTGAACAAATAACCGCTGCCCGTAAGCGTGAAGTTGTTGATGGTGGTGTTGCTGCCTCCGAGGGTGGAAAAGCCCAGCCCGCCCCCGTTTACGGTCAGCGAATTGCCGCCAAAGGTGAAGGGACCCGGGCCTGTGCCCGGTGTGCGAAGAATAAAGTTGGTGTTAACGAAGTAATCGTTGGCGAGTGACGGAGCCTGATTATTGGACCAAAAAGAAGCCGTGGTGAATCCAGTCTGGCCGGAAGTGGTGTTGCTTGTGGTCAGGTTCACGTTCGCGGCATGGGCGGGAGTGAGCGAGGCGAAGAAGAGCAGTGCCGCGGTGGCTGCGGGCAAGGAGGCTTTGCGAACAAGACGAAGCGAACGCGACGCGGACGCCGTCGTCCGGTCGGAGGAGTCGAGCGGGGTGGTTTTCATTTTTTTGGGGAAAGGGGCGGTGAACTCGCCTTGGCGGAGCACGAGAACTGTCCCGTGAGCATAGGGGAAAGGGGGAATCTCCTCAATGGGAGGACCGCGGATTGCGTTGCACTTATTTACGATGTTGCGCCGTCCGGGGATGGATTCGGGGTGCTGCGCGGACCGACGCGGGAGCAATCGGGGCACGCCGGATCCCTCTCGATTTACTCCTGAGCTTGTTCGAAACCGGTTCGTTTCCGAATCAGCCGGGTGCGCCCGACCGCTCTTTCTTCGTCACTTCGGTTCGGGCGGCGGGGGCATCCATCCAGACTCCGTCGACCATCGAAAGGATGGGCGTCTGCGGAATGCCGCGCTCGTTGTGCCTGATCTGGGCCGAGAGCAGATCGACGAGCATCTTGCCGGACAGACTGAACTGCTGGTCGATCCCGGCACATGGATCATCCGGCTCCCGGTCCAGCACCGCGCAGGATACTTTGAAGGGCATGGCCTTCAGAATATTTTGAATCCCGGGAAAATATCCGAGGGCGTGAATGATGAGGACGTCGGGCTTTTCCTTCAGGAGCCATTGCCCGATTTTCTCGGGCCCCCAGTGCTCGTCGGAGGTCAGCAGAAGATTAACCCGCTCGGCTTTCGGCAGCAGGTGCTGCAATCCCAGGTAGCCCGAGGACCAGAGACGGTTTGAGCGCAGGTCGGATTCGTTGGACAGGGCGAAGCCGATTCGCCGGAAACCCTTGAGCCGGCACATGCGGAAGGCGGTCCGGATGCCATGACAATGATGATGAACGAGCCGGTGGATGGCCGGATGATCCATGCTGTAGCCGTAGGTGGCGCAGGCGAAGCGACTCCAATCCAGATCGAGATGGCCCAGGGTGTTGGACATGGGGCCGATCACGATGCCGAGGATGCCGCGCGCGACCAGCACCTTGGTCAGCCGTGACTCGCAGTTTTTTTCGTAGGGAATGACGTCCAGGCTGTAGCCAAGTTCACGGGCGCGTTCCGCGGCCCCTTCCTGAAGACTGTCCAGGTGGTTGTAGCGGACCTTGGGGGGAATGAGGAACGCGAGATTTGCCCGGCAGGGAGTGGATCGCCGGGCCCGGACCTGCTGGAGAAACGCCGAGGCGACGGGATTGGGCGAATAGCCGAGTTCGGCGGCGCGCTTTTGGACCCATGCCTGGGTTTTTGCGCTCACCATGGGACTGTTTCGCAGGGCGTAGCTGACGGTCGCTTTGCTCAGGCCCAGGATCCCGGCCAGTTTTCCCACGGTCATAGGTGAAGAGAGTGGATGCTTTTCTGAACGTGTTCAGGGGCGGTGGTATTGGGGTTCGGGTCAACTGCAATAATGCATGTGGCGGGCAACCCCGCCCAACACCCCAACCCCAAAAAAGGAGAGCTATGAATGCCAAAAGCATGACTCGTCGGTTATCGGAAAGAATACTGTGCGTCGCGTTGATGATCCTGTGTCTGCCCTGTGCCCGGCTGCGGGCCGAACTGCTGGTGGAAGAAACGTTTTCGGATGGAGGCCGCACCAACGGAGCGGATGCGCGGGACAGCGCGTGGTTTACGATCGACGCTCCCGGAACCGCGCTGGCCGTGGTCGATGACACCGCGGGCATCGGTGCGGGCAACGCGCTGCGGTTGTCCCCCACGACCACCTCGCAGGGACTCACCGCCATGCTGCCGTATCTGGTGACTCTGGAGGACGGCGAAGTCCTGCGGCTTTCGTTCACCTACCGGTTCACCGGGACCACCAATCTTAACCAAGGCGGCCGGCTCCGGTTCGGTCTCTATAATTCCTGGGGCACTCCCACCACCTCCGATGCAAACGACGTGGTCAGGCCCAACGACGACGGCTACTACGCCGGCACCAATCCCGGTTCCAACAATACGGCGGGAACGACGCTGGCCCGCGAGAGCAACGGCAGCGAACTGACCATGTCGGGCGGCGCCACCGGCATCGGCGTCGCGGGCGCGTCGGTCAGCGGCGGCACGACCGCCCATGCGGCCGTCTTCACCGTCACGCGCAGCGGAAACTCCATCGTGGTGTCCGCCAGCATCGACGGACAGACCGCCGCCGCGGCCACCGACACCGAGCCGGTGACCACCAGCTTTGACGAGATCGCCATCACCTTCGGCATCGCCGCGCCGCCTTCCCCGATGCTGATCGACAATGTCACCGTGGAATACCTGCGGCCCGGTCTGGGCGACGGGTTCACCGACGGCAGCCGGACGGACAATGGCGCCGACCCCGATGACACCGCATGGTATAGCACGGGCGTCGCCGGCAGTGCCTTGAGCGTGGTCAGCGACGCCGTGATCGGCTCGGGCAACGCGATCAAGCTGACCGCCACCAGCAACAGCCAGGGTCTGGTGGGCCGGCTGCCCTCATCGATTTCACTGGATGACGGCGAGAGCATCAGCCTGGTGTTCGACTGGCGCTTCACCGGCACGGTGAACATCAACCAGGCGGCGCGCCTGCGCTTCGGGCTCTATAATGCGGGCGGAACGCACACGACGTCGGATGCAAACACCACCACGCGCGGCAACGACGCCGGCTATTACGGCCAGACCAATCCCGGTCTCTCCAGCGCCACGGGCACGTCGCTGGTTCGTGAAGCCTCGGGCAATGAACTGCTCGGCGGCACGGGCGCGTCGACCATCGGCGGCACCGGGGGCTCCGTAAATGGCGGCACCGCGGCACACACCGCGTATCTGACCATCACGCGGAGCGGTTCGACCCTGGTGGCGACGGTGAGCATCGACGGACAGCCGGCCGCCACGGGCACCGACAGTTCGCCGCTGACCTACACGTTTGACGAAGTCGCCTTCTCGATCGGCTTGGGCAACTACACTACGCCGTCACCGCTCGTGATCGACAACGTCGAGGTGACCCTGACCTCCGCGAACGCGATCGGGGGAGGCACGGTGGACAATCCGGCTCAAGGTCCGGCGCCGGCCTACGGCATCGGCGGCGCGGGCACGGTTCTGGTGAAGAACTGGGATTTCGGCACGGGCGGAAACATCACCAACATGACCAAGCTCAGCGAACACTTCCAGTATCACGACCAGTTCAACACCTTCAACGTGGGCGGCCAGTATGGAGCTTCCTCCGTGGCGCCCAACGCGCTTAATGCCATCGCCGGCCAGCCGGTCGAAGGCACGAACACCGGAGGCCTGCCGGTCCGCGAGTTCTTCGCCAATTCGCTGAAGACCTACCTGGTGCCGCTGAACGGAGCGACCACGATGGTGCCGAGTTCGCACAACACGGGCAGCGGCTCCATCCAGGCGAAGTGGAAACTCCCGAACGGCGGTTCGCTGCTGAACAAAGACATCATCTGGGAGACGCGGGTCCGCTATGTGACGCCGCGGTATTTCTGGTTCTCGCTGTGGACCTCCGGCAACCTGTGGAACCATGGCGCCGAAATGGATCTCGTTGAAAGCTTCGGCTACGACAACGGCGGCACGTTCACCAACTTTGACGGACGTTACTGGCATTCCAACGGCGTGGGCGGCACGGAGGTCAGCAGCTACAGCAGCTGGAGCAGCACCATGGCCTCGTATGGCATCACGTCCTATGACGCCACGCAGTATCACATCTGGACCTGGCATTACCGGGCGGACAACACCTACACGGCGTATGTGGACGGCATCCAGGTTCAAAGCGGATCCATGAACTGGACCAACGGAGGCGGCGCCACCGATACCCCGATCGACATGAGCTTCATTTTCGACGCCGGTTGGGGCCACACGGATGTGTCGGGAGTGAACCACACTCTGCCCGCCTCGGAGCTCACCGGTAAGTATTATGAATTCGACTACAGCCGCGTGTATCTGAAGTAAGGCGAAAACGCGAAAGCCCCCGGAGCCGCTTGGCTCCGGGGGCTTTTTTTTATGATTCAGAGCGGGGCTTGATAGTTCACGGGGCCGCCGAGCTTCATGAATTGCCTGTGCACCACGAGGGCCGTCGCCAGACCGGCGAAGGCAAGTATGCCGCCGAAGAGAAACGTGTAAGGATAGACTTTGCCGGTGCGGTCGATGGCGAGGCCCACCAGCGGGGCCAGCGCCATGTTGCAGGGCGCCATCATCATCGCGGCGGCGGAGGAGAACTGGGCGAATTTTTCACGCGGGAAAAGGCGTTGGCCGAGCGATGCGGCGCTGGTGAAAAAGCAACCCGAGAGCACTCCGTGCGCGACCCAGGCGCCGAGGAACGCGCCCGGGGTGTTTGCGTAAAGCCAGGCCCAGACGGTGACCGCGAAATAACCCAGCAAGGAGACCATCGACATGCGCAGCGGATGAAAAGCGTCGGCCAGCCAGCCGATAAAATAGGAAAGGCAGAGCGAGATCAGATAGGTGAGCGCGAGGCATTTCCCGTAGGTGTCCATGTTGACGCCGAGGCTGCGCGCGTAGGGGATCGCAAAGACGTTTACGGGGGCGAAGGCCAGGACGGCGGCGGTCATCATGACAAGGACCGACAGGTAATACCGGTTGGAAAAGCACTCGCGGAAATACATGAGTGACCCGCGCCACAGCCCCGGGAGGATTCCGGGGGCGCCCGGGCTGCGGGGCGGAGGGGGCGGATAGGAGCCTTCTTTGATTTTGAGGCACACCCATGTGAAAGCCGTGCCGTAAAACACGCCGATGACGGCCATGATAAGGGTGAAATGACCGGGCACTTTGCCGATGATCCAGTAGTTGAAGATCATGCCGTCGATCAGGCTGACCGCGCGGAAAAGGCCGTAGAAACGTCCGAGCAGTTCCTTGGGAACCACGTCGTTGATGAGGCCGCCGAACAGCGCCGAGCCCGCGATGGTGGCGAACTCGAAAGTCGCCCAGAACACGCCGAAACAGACGAGGGCGACGAGCATTTCGCTTTGTCCCGGGAAGTGCGCATGCACCCATCGGGAGATCAAGGGGGCGCAGGCCAGTCCGATCATGCCGGCGGCGGCGAGCGGGGTGGTCGCGAGGAGAAACGGGATGCGCCGGCCCCATTTGCCGCGATGGTGGTCCGACTTCACGCTGATGATCGGAACGAGCACGAAGGAGAGGGCCGCCGGAAATGACGTGAGCAGCAGGCCGAAAAGGACGTTGGGCACGTCCAGGTGGTTCAAATACCAATGGGCCATGGGGCCGACCGAACGGTCCCGCATGGACCAGACGAAGTCGCCCAGGAGCAGCCAGAGCATGAGCATCGCCACGCCGGTCGTCGTGTAGGTGAGGGTGCCGGCCGACCAGATTTTCCGGGCGGGTTGAGAGGGGGTGACGATCATGAGGAGGCCGTCCATGGACGGTTTTGAAGGAGGAAGCGCAGGGCCTGATCGTCCGAATCGAGGCGGAAAGCGCCGCCGGGTTTCGGGCAGGGTCGCCGATCATGACGTGATCGGGCCCGATGGGGTCGCGTGCAGCGACACCATCGTATTCACAAGCGGAATACTATTTGGAATCAGGGTTGAAAATCGAGAACGCGGAGGGCGCTGGGGGCGCCGGGCTTGGCGGGTTTTTCCTGGGCGTAGATCGAGAGGATGCCGGTGGCGTCCCAGCGGTCGTAGTCGAGCAACGGTTCTCCGACGAAGTCGCGGTCGGAGGTCCAGACGATTTCCCACTTCGTCCAGGTGCCGGCGTCGCGGGCGGCGGCGATCATCAGGCGTCCGCCGGTGTCGGACCGGTTGCTGTAATTGAGGTCATCTCCCTTGGTGAAGATCACCCAGACGCCGCCCTGCTTGCCCACGACGACCTGGGGTTTTCGTCCGTAGAAAGGAAGCCTGGTCTGGGTCCATTTTTGGCCGGGCTGGCCGTAATAGTGATAGTAGCGCCACTGGTTGGTGTCCTGGGTGGCGGCGGAAGCTTCGGGGGGATTTTGCCAGCTGACGATATGGACGCGGCCCTTGGTGTCCACGTGCTCGGTGGTGGTGTTCATCTGGCCCCAGCGGAACTTGGTCTCATAGACGACGGAGCCCGGCGACGAGACGGTGATCGGACGGTCGTCGCCGCCGGTGGAGAGGCGGGCGATCTCGACGCCGGCGTTGTTTTTCCACGTGCGACCGAAGTCGTCGCTGTAGGCGTAGCAGAGATCGTGGTTGGTGCGCAGATCGAGAGGTTCGCCCGGCGGATTTTCGCGCCAGCACCACGAGAGATGAAGGCGCGCGCCGGGGCCGTAGCGAACGGCGTTGGGATAGGCGCAGCGCGAGGGACTGGTGTCGAAGGTGCCCTCGCCGGAGAGAAGCACGCCGAGGATTTTCCATTGGTTGACGGGGTCATACTCGGCCAGATGCCAATCGCCGTGACCGGACCAACCGGTGCGATAAATCATCTGCAGACGGCCCTGCGGCGTGGAGAAAAACATCGGGTAGGTGACGGCCTCGAGGACGCGTCCGGATTCCAGCTCCGACGTGATCGGACCGAACAATTCGGGCGTCCATTTGAACTTCGAGGGATCCGAGGCGACGCCCTTGATCGAGCGCCGGTAGCGCAGGTTGTTGACGTGGTGGTCGAAGGCGAGGTGCAGCGTGCCGTCCTCGCGGCACACGCCGATGGTGGCGACGTTGTGCACGTCGTTGTGCGGCGCCATGCGATAATCCGGAAAGCGGATGACCTCCCAAACGCCGTCGGGAAGGTGGCGACGGGCGACGCAGAGGACGCCGCCGTCGGCGAAGTAGGAGGCGTATTGATAGTCGTTGAACGAGATCAACGCCTCCTGCTGGAACGTCTGGCCGTTGATGGCGCTGCCGTAGGGGCCGGTGGGGAAGTTGAGCGCGGAGGCGTCGATCAAGGTCTCGCGCATCGCACCGAAGGCGCAGGTGGTGCAGCCGAGCACGGACAGGAGCAGGCAGAGGACGAAGGTGGTGGATTCGAATTTCATGGGGGCAGTTTCAGTTTTCGACGAGGCGGGCGCGGCCCCAGGCTCCGCGGTCGCCGGAATTCTTGCCGGTGCCGTTCCACACGAGTTGCTGCAGGCGAGTCTCGCCGTCGGCGCTGTTGTCGATGGCGACGTCGAAGAGAAACTCCATGCCGGCCTTCGGAGTAAAGCCGAGGACGCTCCACGGCAGCTCCACCTGCAGCGTGTAACCATCGCCGGAGACTTCCTTCACGACGAGGACACGGCAGGCCGCGCCGGCTTCGGGATGATCGACGACGGACACGCCGGGCTTGTCGCCCGCGCCGATGAGAATCTGGCGGTCGCTGAACTGGAGGGCGCCGCCATCGACGAGATTC
The DNA here is from genome assembly GCA_035459785.1 of Rariglobus sp. GTDB lineage: Bacteria > Verrucomicrobiota > Verrucomicrobiia > Opitutales > Opitutaceae > Rariglobus. The sequence goes on from DATHXF010000100.1 coordinate 12,714, forward strand.
TTGGAGCCGATGAAGAGTTCGATGCCGTCGCCCAGCCAGTAAGACGCGGGGGGCTTGTTGTTTTTGGCGGGCGTCGGGTCCTTCACCTGAATGAGGAAGCGGAGGCCCCGTTCGTCCCAAGCGAGACGGAAAGCGCCGCCGAGCTTCGGGTCGGGATTGCCGATCATGACGCGGTCGGCGCCGATGGGTTCGGCGGGGCGGCCCGGCCAGCCGGAGGTGGAGCCGTCGAACCGGAGCGTGGGCGGCGCGGGCGGGATGGAGACGATTTTGGCACCGCCGACGCCCTGGCCGGAGAAGCGGGCGTCGTCGTAGACGAAGGGCTTTTCCTTGCCGAGGAGGACGTCGTAAATGCGGGCGTGGGTGGCGCGGGCGGCGTTGACGAGCGGCGCGTAGGGACGGTCGGTGACGTCCACGAAACCGGTGTTGTTGCCCTCGCCGTTGAAGCCTTCGAAGAAGCGGCCGGTGATCGACTGGTCGGAGTAGAGAAACCACTGCGAACCGACCACGAAACCGGTGGCGGCGGCCTGCTCGATGTAGTTGCGGTAGGCGAGGCCGCGTTCGGCCTGGTCCTTCACTTCCTTGCCGCCGCCGAGTCCGTGCTCGGTCGAGCTGAAATACCATTCGCTGAAGAGCATCGGGCGTCCACCGCTCCAATCGTAGACCTTCTTAAGGAAATCCTTTTCGATGCCGTAGGTGTAGTAGTTGATGCTGATGACATCGAGATACTTGCCGCCGATGCGCACGGTGTCCTCGTGGTTGGCGGTGTTCGGGGTCCAGCGGCTTCCGATGAGAAGGTGGTTCGGATCGTGTTTCTTGAACACGCGCCGGATCATGCCGTAATAAGATTCCAAATACAGTTGGTGGAAGGCGCGCATGTCGGTCGCGGCGGCGTCGGTGCGGATGAAGAGCGTCGCCTCGCCGAGTTCATCGAAGCTGGCGAAGGGCTTCACGGGCTCCCACGCGGCGTTGAAGCGGGCGATGTCGCCGCCGTGGCGCTCGCGCAGGACCTCGACGAGTTTCGCCTTGGCGGGGACCGCGGAGGCCTTGTAGCCGACGATGAGCTTGGGAAGGATCTCGAAGTGCTGTTCGTTGCCGAGGAAGTAGCCGATGAGCAGCGGGTCGCCGGCTCGGTCGGCGACGGAGCGGGCGTAGGCGCGATCAAGGGCCGCCTCGGCGCCGGGGGCAAACGGGTCCATCACGCGGGAGACGCCCACTTTGTCGGGGAGACTTTTCACGCCCTCGTCTCCGCCGGAGGGCAGGAAGGCGACGGTCGGGAAATTGAGTTCACTCATGGTCCGCGAGTAGTTTGAAAACGCGCCGTCGCTGTTGAAACCCCAGGCGCGGAGGCGACCGACGGCCTGGCCGGTCCATTCCTCGTAGGAGTAGGGTTTGCCGTATTTGCGGATCCAGTTGGCGATCTGGAACGAGAAGATGCCCCAGTCGGGCCGCTGGTCGCGCCAGGCGGTGCGCCAGGCGGGATCCTTCGGATCGGGCAGCCATTCGTAGGTTTTTTCGCGGCCTTTGACGGTGGTGTAGTCGTCGGTGTTGGCGATGCCGCAGACAGAGAGTTGGAAGAAGGCGTTGCCCTCGGGCGTGACGAGGATGTGGCGGTCGGGGCCGATGAGCGCGGTGTGGAAGAAGCCGGTTTTTTTGAGGCCGAGTTTTTCGCCGCTGCCGGCGAGTCCGCCGAAGCGGTCGAGAGCCGGGCCTGCATACGTGCCGAGGGCGGATTTTTGTTTTTCGATGTCGGCCTTGAGTTCGTCGTCGGACGCGACCTTGCCGGGGTAATCCTTGCGGGCGGACTGGCCGTAGCGGTCCACGAGAAACTTGCGTTTGGCGACGGCGAGGTCGTGGCTGTTCAGATTCTGCGCCGAGACGTGCGAAAGGGCGCAGAGACAGAGTAGCAGCGGAAGCGGGGAGAGGCGCATGAGGCGATTATTTCACTCCGAGGCGGGCGAGGGACGCGGCGACGGCCTTGGTCAGTTGTGCGTAGCCGGCTGGAGTGAGATGGATCAGGTCGGCGCGATAATAGTCGCGGATGAGTTCGCCTTCGGGAGTCACGAACGGAGTGCGGAGATCGGGCACGACGGCGTTTTTGCGGGCGCCCAGCTCGACGATGAGGGCGTTGTAGGCGTCGAGCGCGCCGGGCTTCAGGGGGGCCTTGGGGTCCTGGCGCGGGGCGACGGGGCAGAGGACGATGGGGAGGGTTGGGTTTTGCGCGCGGGCGAGGTCGATGATGGCGGAGACGTTTTCAGCGATGACGGCGGGATCGGTGTGGGCGCTGAGGTCGTTCGAGCCGATGGCGAGCACGAGGGCGCGGGGGTTCAGGTCGAGCACGTCCTCTTTGAAGCGGAAGAGCAGGCCGCGGCTGACGTCGCCGCCGATGCCGCGGTTGGCGACCTTGAGTCCGGGGAAGTCGGCGGCGAGGGTTTTCCAGTTTCCGATCATGGAGGAGCCGACGAAGACGACAGCGCCGCGGTCCTTTTCTCGCTTGGTCCAGAACGAGGCGCGGTTGTCCGCCATCCACGGATGGAGCCGGATGGGACCGTGACCGGGCCAGGCGGCCGTGTCATTGGAGTCCGGATACGGAGTCGGGCCTTCGGCGGCCGTGGCAGCGGCAAGGCCGGAGAGCAAAAGGACGGCGCAGAGGCGGGAGAAAAACGGGAATCGCATGACAGAGGGTGAGTTCAGACGACGGCGGGTTGCAGGCCGATCTCGGTGGTGCCTTCGAGACGAAGACCCTCCACTTGCTCCACGAGCAACGGGTCTTTGAAGTAGTCAGGCAGGTTGTCCTCCATCGTGACGCTGCAGTTGCGGAGGGTGACGTTTTTCGCCTTCCGGAGAATCCAGCCGTGGGTGGGGTGCGCGAAGACGCCGGAGCCGTAGCCGTCGTGTTCGCCGGGGCCGGGGCGCAAGTCGAGCTGGCCGCCCGGCCATTTCGACCACTTGCCGAGCTTGATGTGGACGTTCTCGAATTCGAGACCGTCGATGTGCTCGGGCTCATGGCCTTGGACGAGCACGCCGTTTTCGGAGCGGGCGCGGATGTTCTGGAAGCGCACGTTGCGGGTGCGGCCGACGCGGTCTTTGTCAGTCCAGGGGGAGACCTTCACGTAGATCGGTTCGCCGCGGCCCCACCAGCGGTCGTGGAAGATGCGCGTCTCGATGAACATGTTGGAGAAAAGGACGTTTTCGATGTCGGCTTCGTAGCTGTGGTTGATCGACAGGCCGCGGTGGCTGGAGGCGATGACACAGGCGTCGAAGATCACGTTGCGGACGGGGGCGGAGATCTCGCAGCCGATGCAGATGGCGGAGGAGGTGCTCTTCAGGGTGCAGCCGGTCACGACGATGTTCTCGCTGTGGCCGTAGCGTTCGAAGCCGCGCATGGTCTTGAGGACGATCGCGTCGTCGCCGGCCTCGATGTGGGAGTTGCTGACGTGGACGTTGCGGCAGCGGTCGATGCCGATGCCGTCGCTGTTGGGCAGCTTCAGGTCGTTATACAGGCGGATGCCTCGGACCATGACGTCGTCGCAGCCGACGAACCACAGGGTCCAGTTGGCGCCGTCGCGTATCGTGATATCCGATACGGTTACGCGCTTGCAGCCGGCGATGCAGAAAGTGACGGGGCGTTTCTCCGGCATCACGTAGATGTGCGGGAGTTTTTCCGCGATGTAGGCGCGGCCGTTGCCGTCGATGACGCCCCGGCCGGTGATGGCGATATCCTCGGCCTCGTTTGCGCAAATAAAGGCGGCGTCGAGGCCGTGGCGGTAGGGGCCCGGGGGGTGGATGTCGTCGATGTCTCCGCTGCACAGAAGGGTGGCGCCAAGTTCGAGAAAAAGTTCGACCCGGGAACGCAGATGGAGCTTTCCGGCGAGGAAGACGCCGGGGGGGACGACGACGGTGCCGCCGCCGGCGGCGGTGCAGGCGTCGATCGCCTTTTGGATGGCGGCGGCGTTGTTGCGGGTTCCGTCGGCAATGGCTCCGAAGGCGGTGATGTCGTAGGTGGATTTCATGAGAATCAAAGGGGGGCGGGTGTTTATTGCGTCTGGTAAACGCGGATGTAGTCGCACTCCATTTTCCAGGGCATCGAGGCGGCATCGACCTCCCACGCCTCCACGGGTTTTTTGAGGAGGGCGGTCATTTCCGAGCCATACCAGCGGCCGCCGACGGCGAGGTTGATGAGGAGATACATCGGGCGCTGCAGCGAGGGAGGCGTCTTGCCGCGGAGCCAGATCTTGCCGTCAAAGAGGAACACGAGCTCGTTTTCGTCCCACTCGAAGGCCCAGGTGTGAAAGTCCTTGGTGAGATCGAGGCCGACCTCGTTATAGCGGAGGGTCCACGGGTTGACCTTTTCCTCGGGCTGGTTTTTCCGGACAAGGATGGCGCCGCTGAATTTTTCGCGCCAGTGGCCCATGAATTCGAAGACGTCGATTTCGGGCGGCCAGGCGTGGGCCTTGACGGGATCGCCGAGCGACGGATCGTTGCCCAGCAGCCAGAGCGCGGGCCAGGAACCGCGGTTGGCCGGCAGCTTGAAGCGCCCTTCGATGTAGCCGTATTTGAAGGTGTAGGATTTGTCGGAGGTGAGGAGACCCGAGGCGAAGTGACATTCCTTCTTCATTCCGAAGGCGGACCAGAGGGACTCGGGAACCTCGGTGGCCGAGATCGTGAGGATGCCGGGTTTTTCGAAGGAGAACGGGTTGATGCGTTGCGCGGGTTTTACTTCGCCGCGCGGGCCGGCGTAGTCCTTGTCGGTGTAGAGCTGGGCCTCGCGGTTGCCGTAGAGGGTGCGCTCCTTGGTGCCCTGCCAGAAAGTCGTCTCCCATTTCGCGCGATCGATGTAGGGGCGCCCGTCGCGATCGGCGACGGCGTCGAATTCGTCGTTGAATTTCAGGGCCATCTGCTTGCCGAGCGGCGAGACGAGGGTCTTCGGCGGCGGCGTGGCGGCGCCGGCGAGGACCGGGAGCGCGAGCAGAAAAAGGAGGGAGGCGGGAAGGCGGGTTTTCGTCATGAGAGTGTATTCAACGGCTGACTACGGAGGTGCCGGCGGGGGCGGGAGGCGGGGGGAGGTCGTGGAAGGAGAGGCATTCGACGGGCTCCGTCGGACCGTAGGGGTTGGCGCGTCCGTCACGCAGGATCACGAGCGTGCGGAGGCCCGGACGGACGGGTTGCGAGGAGCTGACGACCAGCTCCCAGCCGGTTTGCGTGTGAGCGGCCACCATGAGCGCGACGCGGCGGACGGCGGGGTTGGTGGGGCGGGTGAGCTTCGCGTTGGATTCAAGGGTCAGCTCCTCCTGGCCGAGCTTGATCGCGACGGGGAGGCTGGAGAGATTTTCGTAGGTGATGGTCTGCGCCTTGCGCACTTCGGGAGAGTCGTTGATCCAGCGGGCGGTGTAGGCCGTGCCGGCGTCGTCGGTTGCCGCCAGCACCAGAATGGCGTGGGTGAAACCGGCGGGAGGCGGGAGGGTGGCGACCGGTTCGCGCACGGTTTTTCCGTCCTTCTGGATTTCGCGGAACAGGACGAGAGGGCCGGCGCCGGTGTAAGGATACTTGGGGGACAAGGTTCCCTCCCGGGCGATGACGGGGACGGGCTTCTGGCCGTTGGCGTAGTTGAGGCCTTCGATGTCGCCGTTCCAGCTGAGCAGGCGAAACTCAAGGGCGTGCGCGGCGGGCGTGAGCAGGACGGCCGCAAGGAGGAGGAAAAGAAAAGCGCGGGTGTTCATGGGGCGGGGAGGGGTTCAGATGTCGCTGGCGGAAAGCCATTGGAAGGAGACGATTTTAAAACGCCGGCCGAAGGTCTGGTTGGTGGCGGTGGCGGAACCGGGGGCGACGGAGGGATTGTTGGCGGAGTCCACGTAGTCGGGCATCCGCTGGACGATGGCTTCGCACCAGGCGCGGGCCTCGGGCGTGGTGTTGCCCGTGGCCGGGTTGAGCACGTCGCCATAGGCGCGGATGCGGAAGGTGTCGGACCGCGCGGCGAGGACGGGGCCGAGGGCGTTGAGCAGGTCGGCCTGGGTGAGGAAGCCGGGAGCGAAGGCGGCCGTGGAGGCGTAAGGAGCCGCGGCATCGGAGCCGCCGCGATAGCGTTCGCGCTCCTCTTCGACCGCGGTGGGGTAGGAGGCGATGCGGTAGTTTGCGTTGGTCGTGAAATCGGAGAGTTGGTTGCTGTTACCGGCATACGGGGAAGCGCCGGCGTCGAGCGCGGCCTGCAACGCGCCTTTAAGACGTTCATCTTCGCCGGCGGTGGCGGGATTGTCGGCGAGGCTGCGGTTGACGAAGTCGGCGAGCGAAAGGAACGGGCCGCGGGCCTTCACCTGGTCCACGATGCGGGTCGCGAGATTGTCGAGCTGGGGTTCGGTGAGCACGCGCCAGCCGTTCCAAATGGAGTTCGGCGTGTCGCCGGGGCGGGGTTTGGCGAAGCGGGAAAAGGGGACGGAGGCGGGTTGGGAGGGATCGGCGTTGTGGCTGTAGAGCAGCGCGCGCCACGCCTGCACGGAGGTGGAGTTGACGTTGAAGCCGCCGTTTACGAGGAGGTGGGCGGCCGCGGCATCGGCGGTTTTCAGCTCGGGAAACTCGGCGGCGGGATCGGAGCGCCAGTGGAGTTCATGCCGTGAGTTGGGCAGGCGATAATCGGCGGTGAGCTGGCCGGAGGCGGTCAGCGAGGCGGGGACGGTCGAGAAGAAATAACGGTCCCACAGGGTCTGGTTCAGCAGATAGGACAGGTCGTAGATGCGTCGCAGTGAATCGCGGCTGTCGGTGTCGAGTCCGATGAGGAAAGAAGTCTGGTCGCGGGGGACGTTGTAGTCGGCGATGGAATTGCCGACGGCATAAGCGGGGTTGAGATTGATCAGCGAAAGGCCGGCGTGCTGGAGCTGGGCGAGCGAGAAGAGCGGGACTCCGGGAGGGCGGAATTCGAAGAGCACGGGACGCGCGGGAACGCCGCCGACGACGGCCGGGGTGATGCCGACGGCGGCGGAGTTTTCGTTGCCCGAGACATTGGGCGTGGCGGTGTAGGGCGGGGCGGTCGTGTTGCCGAAGTAGGTGCGCTTGCGAAGAAGCAGGCCGGCGCGGGGATTGAGCGTGGCGAGCCAGCGGGGGGAGGCGCCGCTGCTGGCCGCGCGTTGCGAGAAACGCATCCCCAGCCGGTAGTCGATGATGGGCCCGAGGACGGTTGCAGCGGGCTGGGCGGGGCCCCGGGGCGGAGTCGTGCCGGGCCCGCCGTAACCGTAAGCGATGTAGCCGGCCTGATAGGCACCGGCGCGCAGGTCGGCGGCGGCGGGAGGCGTCGAGCCGGTGGCAACGGGACACAGGAGCATGTCCATGTTGCCCGAGTGGAGATCGAAATAGAGGTCGCGCGTGAGATCGGCGGGGTCGTCGATGATCCGTCCGTCCATGGTCACGGAGTTGTCGGTGGCGACGGGGTTGTTGGCCTCCATGAGATTGGAGCCGGAGGCGTAGGGCGCGGGAGTGCCGGACGACGTATCGCTCAGCGTAAAGGCCAGGCTTTGGCCGGGTGCGATGCCCGCGGAGGGGATGCGCACGAGAAAACGGAAATACTCGGCGGGCACGCTGCCGTTCCGGTCGGTCGGACCGGAGAGCGAGACGTAGCCCAGGCGGACATGCAGCTGGGTCTGGGCGGTGGGTCCGGTGGCGGCGTTGAACTTGAAAAAGGCCTGGGGATTTCCTGGGAAGCCGAAGCAGAACTCGTAGTCGCCGGTGATGGTCACGTTGGTCGGGTTCCACAACACGAGGTGGGGAAAGAGGTGCAGGCGGAGCGGCGAGCCCACGCCTTCGCACGACACGGCGAGGCCGAGGCGGCCGAATGTCATGACGGGATGGATACCCTGCTGCGTGTCGGTGGGGAGCACGGAGGGTTTGGCCGAGTTGTCGGCCTCGATGCCGGCGTAGGAGCGGATGATGCCCCAGCGGGGAAGTCCGTAGCGTTCGGCCGGATCGGCGGGGAGCGTGTAGGCCGGCGGGAGCAGGTAGTCCGAGTCAAAGGGCGGATTGGCCGGTCCCGCCGGGGCTACGAGCCAGGCGGTGAGGTCGCGTTTCAGGCCGCCGGAGGACACGTCGGTCAACAAGGAGCGGGACGAGGCGGTGAGATCGTGGAAGCGGCTTTTGATCGCGGCTTGCAGGGTCGCCTGATTCGCCGCGGAGGAGAGCGGCAGTTGTGAGAGCGAGACCACCTTGGGCAGGGCCGAGCGGAAATCCGGATTGGTCGAGACGGGGTAGGCGCCCGCGATTTTTCCGGTGGTTGCGGAGTTCGCGCCCGCGGAGGAGGAGCCTTCGATGCCGGTGCGCTGGAGTCCGAAGAAGCTGAAAGTTTCGGCGTGGGCCTCGCTGGCGGAGGTGGCGGAAAGCAGGGCGGTGAAGGCGGCGGTGCCGGCCGTATCCGCAGGCGGGGGCTTTTTCCAGGGATCGCCGAGGGAGACCTTGGCCTTGACGCCCTCGTCGCCGACCCACCAGGCGAAATTACCCACGGTGGCTTCGGTGGACGGATCGAGTCCGGGTATGCCGGTGGTCTTGATCGGCTGGGTTTCGACCCGCACACGGTTGCCGTCGCCGGCGGGAGCGGCGGTGTCGGTGCTGTTGTCGCCGACCAGATCGACAAGGGTGTTGCCGGTGGCCGCGGTGAGCGCGGTCGTGACACCGGCCGAGCCCGCGGGGGCCGTGCCCGAGACGAGCCAGGCGATGTTTTTGTCGGCTCCCGCCGCCGAGGCATTCCACACGCCGGTCCAGTATTTTTTGGAGAGGTCGCGTCCGGAGACTATGTCGGCGGCGGCGGTCACGCGCTGGTCGGGCCCGGCGGCGGACTGCAGCCTGCCGAGCGCGACGTTGAGCGCCAGGATGGCGTTCTGGCGGGCCTGCGCGATCTGCTGGTTGTTGGAGGCGACCTGGGTTTCGACGCGGGTGAGCGACGCGAGCGAAACGAGCAGGAGCACCAGAAAGGCCAGCAGCGTGATCGTGATGAGCAGGGCGAAACCGGACCGGCGGCTCTGGGGGCGTGAGCGCGGGGAGGACATGGGGTAGTCGGACGCCTAGGCGCGGGTGCGTCCAGGCGGGAGATGAACTAGGGGGTGTTTCCGGTGGGGAGGAGCTTGCGGACCGCTTCCTGGAACTTGG
>DATHXF010000101.1:0-18576 GCA_035459785.1 Rariglobus sp.
TCGTCGATCGAGACCGCGCCGTAGCTCTCTTCCCACATCAGGTCGAGTGCGGCGGTCATCAGTCGTTCGTCGGCGTTGCTGGTTCTACCCATCCTGTGGCAGTTAGTTTACTGTTCGGTCTATTTCAAGTGCGGGTTAACAATATCACAACGCGCACTGACAGCCATTCGCGTTAGTTTTACGACGCCTCGGCATGGCGCGAGGCGATCACCCCGCAAATCACCAGTTGCAACGGGTGGTAGATCATCAGGGGCAGCAAGATGAGCCCCAGACGCGGATCATTCGCGAAGATCAACTGAGCCATCGGCACGCCGGCGGCGATGGACTTCTTCGAGCCGCAGAAAATCGCCGCGATGCGGTCGCCCGAGCTGAAGCCCGCCGCCTTGGTGATCCCGCTCACGATATAAAACACCGTGTAGAACAACACCAGCGAGCCTCCGAAGGTGATCAGCACCGCCTCGCCGCGACCCGACCAGATACCGCGCATGATCGAATCGCAGAACGACGTATAAATGATGAATAGGATCGTCCCGCGATCGACGCGCTGGATGAGCTTTTTGTTGTTCATCGCCCATCCTGACAACCACGGACGGCTGAGCTGCCCGGCGATCAGCGGCAGGAGCAGCCACAGCACCAAATCCAGGATGACCTTGCCCAGCGGCACACCCGTGCCCGAGGTGTGCAGCTGCCAGCCGATCAACAAGGGAGTGACCACGATTCCGATGATGCTGGAAAGCGTCGCATTAAAGATCGCCACCGGCACGTTGCCGCGCGCCGCCGCCGTCATCGCCACCGACGACGACACGGTCGAGGGCGCCGCGCACAAAAAGAAAAATCCCACCGACAGCTCCGGCGCAATCCAACCGCCCAACGCCGCGGTCAGCGCGATGCCCGCCAGCGGGAAAATCACATAGGTCGTCGCCTGCACCGTCACGTGCACCGGCCAGCGCATCGCCCCCGCCTTCATCGCCGCAAACGACAGCGCCATGCCGTTCAGAAAAAAGATCAGCGCCACGCCCGCCTTGTTGAGCAACTGCGGATGCAACCAACCACCCTGCGCCCCGGCCTCCGGAAAAATCCACGCCAGTCCGACCGCCACCGCCATTCCGGCGAGAAACCAGTCAAACTTCAGCTTCATATCACGCCCTCTTCTTTGCGTTTAAACCGGCGCCTCACCATACCGGCGATATCCTCGCGACCTTCGATTTTCAGCACCCAGACCAAGCCCGCGTAAACCGCCACGCCGATACCAATCAATACCGCGAGGGCCGCCGCGTTCATCAATGCATTCGGAGGAAATACATGCCGCCAGCCCCACCAGCCCGCCGCGACCACCACGCCCATCACCAGGCTGGCCACCAGCACCTTGCCGGTGTCGCGCGCGATGTGATGAAACGCCAACGCAGGCTGCGTCTGCGCGAGTTTCACCTGCAAATACCACGCCTGCACGACCACCGCGACGTTGCTCGCGATGGCCAGGCCCACCGTCGAAAGCGGTCCCATCAGCACGATGCTCAAACCCAGATTCACAGCGAAACTCAGGAACGCCGCGCGCACCGGCGTCGCCGTGTCCTTCTGCGCATAGAACGCCCTCAGCACCAGGTTCACAAACGAGAAAAACGGCAGGCCCAGAGCAAATGCCGCCAGCACCGGAACCATCAACGCCGTGTCCTCGGCCTTGAACGCCCCGCGCTGGAACAGCATCCGGATGATCGGCGAAGCCAGCACCACCATCCCGACCGCCGCCGGCATGTTGATCACCAAAATCAGCCTCATGCCCTTGCGATAAGCCTTGGTCAAATTCACCTGGTCGCCCTGCGCCGCGTATTTCGAGATCAGCGGGAACACCACCGTCGACACAGCCACCGCAAAGACACCAATGGGCAGTTCCATGAGCCGCGTCGCTAGGTTGAGCACCGAGGCCGCCGCGTCGTTAAGGGAAAGACCCACGAGTCGCGACACCGCCATGTTCACGAGGTAAATCGCGGATCCGAACAGCGTCGGCACCATCAGCCGCACGATGTTTCGCAGAGGATAGCTCACGCCCAGATCGAACTTCGGACGCCAGCCTTCGCGCATCAGCGCCGCCGCCGGCACCGCCATCTGCAAAAAGCCTCCGATCAGCACACCGGTGCACAGCCACCGCATCGCCCCGTTGCGATCATCCGCCCACCCCAGATAGACCGCGCCCGCCAGCAGCGAGATCATCGAGAGATTCAACCAGATCGGCGACAGTGCCGGCTCGAGAAAGCGGTTCAGCGTCTGCAATGCCGCGCTGAACGCCGCCGCCAGACACACAAAAATCATGTAAGGGAAAAGCACTACGGCCAGCCCGGCCGCCTGCCCCCAGCGGTTCACCGTGTCCGCCGACACCCCCCAGTTTTCCGCGATTCCTCCGAACCAACCGAACTGGTTCAAACCGATCATAGCCAGCGCAACCACGACCGACGTCACGACCAGCAACCAGCTCGCCACCTGGCTCACCAGCGCAAACGCCGCCGCCCGTTCTTTGCGTTGCATCTCCTCGTGCAACGTCGGCACCAGCGCCGCCGTCAAAGCACCCTCGCCCAGCAGACGGCGGAACAAATTGGGCAGTGTAAACGCGGTCACAAACGCCGAATTGAGCGCGCCCGCGCCGAACACCGCCGTCGTCAACATGTCGCGCACCAGCCCGAGCACGCGCGACCCGAAAGTCGCCGACGCCACGATGCCGATGTGTTTCAAACTTTTGGACACGCGCGCCGTTTTTCGGAGGGGTCAACGGGGTTAGCAAGTTTCTTTGCCCGCGGCCGGGATCATGCCGTTGGTCGGCAGACCCCCAACTGCATGATCCCGGCTAACCGGCATTGACGCTGCTATTCCGCGCCGACAACTTCACGCATCCCCTATGCCCATCGTTCCAAAGCTCATTGAGAAACTGCAGCGCCACCCCAAGCGCATTGTTTTCCCCGAAGGCGGCGATCCCCGCATTCTTCAAGCCGCCCGCCAGTGGGTTACGCGCCGCATGGGCGTGCCGATTCTCCTCGGCGACCGCGCAGCCATCAAGGCCGCCGCCGCCAAGCTCGACATCAATCTCCAGGGCATGCGCATCATCGAGCCCGAGCGCAGCGAAGACTTCGAGACGCTCGCCACCCAGCTTGAGCAGATCCGCCGCATCAAGGGACTGCGCAGCACCGAGGCCCGCGAGGCGCTGAAAAACACCAGCTACTTCGCCACCATGATGCTCGTCACCGGCCAGGCCGACGCGCTCATCTCCGGCGCCACCGCCAGCGCCGCCAGCGGCCTGCGCCCCATCTTCCAGATCGTCCCGCGCTTCGAGCACGTGCAAACCGCCTCGTCGCTCATCGTTCTCGATTTCGACGAGAAAAAAGTCGGCAGCGACGGTTCCCTCTTCCTCGCCGACTGCGGCGTCATCCCCGACCCGACCGCCGAGCAGCTCTGCGACATCGCCATCTCCACCGCGATGATCGCCCGTCACCTCACCGGCGAAACTCCCCGCGTCGCGATGCTCAGCTACGCGTCGAAGAGTTCCTCCAACCAGCCTTCGCTCGTTAAGGTGCGCCATGCGACCGAACTCGCCCGCGCCAAGGCCCGCGCCGCGTTCCTCGATCTCGAAATCGATGGCGAACTCCAGGTCGACGCCGCCCTCGACTCCGTCGTCGCCGACACGAAGGGCGTCACCAGTTCCGTCGCCGGCAAGGCCAACGTGCTGGTATTCCCCGACCTCAACTCGGGTAACATCGCCTTCAAGCTCGTCCACGCCCTCGCCGGTGCCAACGCCTACGGCCAGATCCTCACCGGTCTCACCAAGCCCGCCGCCGAGATCAGCCGCGGCGCCAGCGCCCACGATGTCTTCGGCGCCGCCGCCATCGTCGGATGCCAAGCCATCGACCGCCGCCTCCTGTTCGGCTCCGCCTAAAACCAACCCGTCGCAGCACCCTTCGTTTCCTTCATGCCTCCCCTCGATTCCGTGTCGCAAAATCCGTTTCTTCAACCCCCGCTGCCGCTGCTCCCCAGCCCGACGAATCGGGAAACGAAACGTATTTTTGTCGCCGCGACGCGCATGAACGACGGCAAGACGACCACCTGCCTCGGTCTCTACGCCGCCCTCCAGTCGATCTATCCGCGCGTCGGTTTTATCAAGCCGGTCGGCCAGCGCTTCGTGGACGTCCAGGGCACGCAGGTTGACGAGGATTCCTACCTCCTCGACACGGTTTACGATGTCCGCGTGCCGATCCAGAGCATGAGCCCGGTCACGATCGACGCGACCTTTACGCGCCGTTATCTCAAAAACCCCGGCCAGCTCCTCCCCGAGTTGAAGGACAAGATCTGCCGCGCCTTCGACCGCGTCTCCTGGGAAAAGGATTTCACACTCATCGAGGGCACCGGTCACGCCGGCGTCGGCTCCGTGTTCGACCTGTCCAACGCCAGCGTCGCCAAGCTCCTCAAGTCCCCCGTCATCCTCGTGTGTCCCGGCGGCATCGGCCGCCCCGTGGACGAGATCGCGCTTAATAAAGCCCTCTTCGACAAAGCCGGCGTCGAGGTCATCGGTGCGATTCTCAACAAAATCGAACACGACAAAATCGACATCGTCCGCGAATACGCCGGCATCGGCCTCCAGCGTCTCGGCGTGCCTCTCCTCGGCGTCCTGCCCATCGAGAAAATGCTCTCCGCCCCCAACCTCACGCAAATCGCCGAGGACATCGAGGGCCAGTGGCTCAACGGTCGCAAGGGCGGCTCCAAGCAGCGCGTGCAACGCGTCATCGTCGGCGCCATGACCGCCAAGGGCATCGTGGACTATCTCACGCCCGGCACGCTCATCATCACGCCCGGCGACCGCGACGACATCATCCTCGCCGCCGTTTCGAGCGCCCGCCTCTCCGGCGGCAGCACCATCGCGGGCCTCATTCTTACCAACGACATCCAGCCCCATCCCAAGCTGGCCGAACTCCTCGCGCAGACCGACATCCCGGTCATCGCCGCCAAGGGCGAGAGCTACACCGTCACTTCCACGATCAACCGCATGACCGTGAAGACCCAGCCCCAGGACACCGACAAGATTCCGATCATCAAAAACCTGATCACGAACAACGTCGACCTGAAGAGCCTTCTGGCCCGCGTCTGAAGGGTGGACGGCGATCTCCGAGCGCCGTCAGTCTGAAACTCGTTCCGGCTAAATGCAGCGTTGCCGCCCGCCCGCGCGTCTCGCAACGTGGGGCTTTTATGACCGTTGAGAACAACGCCGCTCCCGCGCCCGCCACGCCTTCCGATTTTATCCGCGACATCGTCGCGGCCGACCTCGCCTCCGGTCGCCACCAAAAAATTGTCACGCGTTTCCCTCCGGAGCCCAACGGTTACCTCCACATCGGCCACGCGAAATCGATCTGTCTGAACTTCGGCATCGCCCGCGAAAACAACGGCCAGTGCAATCTTCGCTTCGACGACACCAACCCGGCGAAGGAAGACATCGAATACGTCGAATCCATCACGACCGACGTCCAGTGGCTCATCGCCGGCTGGGCCGATCATTGCCTCGGTTTCAAGCCTAAGGGCTCCCACCCCGATGCGCAGACCGTCAACGGTCGCCTCGACCACTATCGCGCACCCGTCACCCCCGGCCCCGACAGCGAAGCCTTCTTCGCCAGCGACAATTTCGAACAGCTCTACGGCTACGCGATCGAGCTCATTCAAAAGGGCAAAGCCTACGTCTGCGACCTGAACGCAGAGGACACCGAGGCCTATCGCGGTTCGCCTGAAAAACCCGGCAAGGACAGCCCGTTCCGCACGCGCTCCGTCGAGGAAAACCTCGATCTCTTCCAGCGCATGCGCGCCGGCGAGTTCCCCAACGGAGCCCGCTCCCTCCGCGCCAAGATCGACATGACCGCGCCCAACATGTGGCTGCGCGATCCCCTGCTCTATCGCATCCGCCACGTCCCGCACCACCACGCCGGCGACAAGTGGTGCATCTACCCGCTCTACGACTACGCCCATTGCCTGAGCGACTACCTCGAAGGCATCACCCACAGCATCTGCACGCTCGAATTCGTCGATCACCGCCCGCTCTACGACTGGGTTCTGGAAAGCCTCGATCTGCCCCGCGCCCTTCCGCACCAGTATGAGTTCTCGAAGCTCATCCCGGGCTACATGATCGTCTCGAAGCGCAAACTGCTGCAGCTCGTGGAGAACAACGTCGTCCACGGCTGGGACGATCCGCGCATGCCCACGATCTCCGGTCTGCGCCGCCGCGGCATCACTGCCGCCGCCCTCCGCAAATTCGTGATCGGTGCCGGCGTCACCAAGTTCGACGCGCTCACCGATATCGCCGTCATGGAGCACGTCGTCCGCGAAGACCTCAACACGCTCGCCGTCCGCCGCCTCGGCGTGCTGCGCCCGATCAAGATCGTCCTCACCAATATCGCCGAGGGCGAGGTCATCGAGTGCGACGCGACCAACAACCCGCAGGACGAAAATCCCACCACCCGCAAAGTCGCCCTCACCCGCGAGGTCTTCATCGAAAGCGACGACTTCGCCGAGGTCCCGCCTCCGAAATATTTCCGCCTCAAGCCCGATGGCGAAGTCCGTCTGAAATACGCCGGTATCATCAAGCTCGAAGAAATCGTGAAGGACGCCTCCGGTGCCGTGACCGAGCTGCGCTGCACCTTCGACCGCACCACCCGCCAAGGCGAGCCCGGCTCCGACCGCAAAGTCAAAGGCACCATCCACTGGGTCAGCGCAACGCAGAGCATCGCCGCCGAGGTGCGCATTTACGACCGCCTCTTCACCGTGCCCGAGCCGGGATCCGAGGAGGATTTCCTCAAGGTCGTGAATCCACAGTCACTCGAAACCGTCACTGCCCGCCTCGAAACTTCGCTGGCCGACGCCACGCTCGCCGACCGCTTCCAGTTCGAGCGCATCGGTTACTTCGCCTTGGACAGCAAAGACAGCGCCCCCGGCAAGCTCGTGTTCAATCGCACAATCTCGCTCAAGGACGCCTGGACGCCGAAAAAGTAATATCCGCAAAAAAGCCCGACGATTCTCGTCGGGCTTTTTTTTGATTACACTCAGGCCGACGCCAGTCGCGCGAACCGCGCCAGCACGCGCTCGCGTCCGAGCACGCGGAACATGCCCGTGATGCTCGGGCCGACGTTGGTTCCGCTCACCGCCAGACGCGCGACCGACTGGTAATCGCCAAAACCCAGGCCCTTCGCCGTCGCCAGCGCCTTGATGGCTTCCTCGATGGCCGTGTCACTGGAGAAATCCGACGTCACCAGCGTCTCGCTCAACTCGGCCAGACGCGCCTTCGGATCGCCCTTGCCCATGACCTTGTCACGCACTTTGGCATCGACCGCAAAATCCTCGGTGAAGAAATAAGCCGTGTAGGCCGGCAGCTCTTCCAACGACTTGATCTTCGGCTGGCTGATCAGCAGCACCTCGCGCAGATACGCCGCATCGGCCGCCAGCGGTGCGGTCACGTTGTGTTTTTCGAAATAAACACGCGCCCGCGCCACGAAATCATCCGCCGGCAGCTCCAACAGGTAGGCCATGTTCATATGCGCGAGTTTCTTGTCATCGAAACGCGCGTTGCTCTGATTGATCCCTGGGAAGTCGAAGAGCGCGATGATGTCCGCGATAGCCATCTTCTCGCGGTCGTCCTTCGGCGACCAGCCGAGCAGCGAGAGGAAGTTCACCAGCGCCTCGGGCAGGTAACCGCGCTTCTGGTATTCCTCGATGAGCGCACCTTGGTCGCGCTTCGACATCTTGCCCGGACCGTTCTGTTTCAGAATGAGCGGAATATGCGCAAACTTCGGCATCGGTGCGCCGAACGCTTTGAACAGCTCAACGTGTTTGCTGGTATTCGAGAGGTGGTCCTCGCCGCGGATTACGTGGGTGATCTTCATGGCGATGTCATCGACCACGTTGACGAAGTGAAACACCGGATTGCCGTCGGAGCGGAAGATCACGAAGTCCTCGTCTTCGATGCGCTCGACGCGACCGCGGATCTGGTCGTCGATCACGCTGGGCGCGACCGCGACTTTGGTGACCGTCTTCTGACGGTGCTCGTCGAACACCTCGGAGCGCTCGCCGATGAGTTTAAACCAGACGGCGCCGTCCTTCTCATACGTGCGGCCGGCATCGGTCAGCTTTTGCAGGTATTCCTTGTAGATATGGGCGCGCTCGCTCTGACGATAAGGGCCATACTCGCCGCCGACCTTGGGGCCCTCGTCCCAAGTCATGCCCAGCCAGGTGAGGCTGTCGTAGATGACGTTAAGGAACTCCTCGCTGTTGCGCGCCTGGTCGGTGTCCTCGATGCGAAGGACAAACACGCCGCCGGTGTGGCGGGCATAGAGCCAGTTGAACAGCGCGGTGCGGGCGCTGCCGATGTGAAAGAAACCGGTCGGACTGGGGGCGAAACGGACGCGAACTTGAGACATGATGATGGAAATAAATTGCGCCCGTGCAGACGGGCAAAACGTTAGACAGTATTAGCCAATGGATGCTGTCAAAGCCTGCTCTCTCGATCCCGCCGCCTTCGCCCGTCGCTTCGCCGAAGCGGCTCAGACTCGGGGTTTTCGGGCGGAGCCGTTTGCCGAGATCGATGGCATCACCTTGTCCGCCTACACCAAGCGCACATCCGGCAGGCATCCGCGCATTTATCTTTCCAGCGGCATCCATGGCGACGAACCCGCCTCCCCGCTCGCCTTGCTCGCGCTCTTGGAGTCCGGCTGTTTCAACCACCGTGCAACATGGTTCTTGTGTCCGCTGCTTAACCCGACCGGCTATGTTCGACAGACGCGCGAAAACAGCGCTGGCATCGATCTCAACCGCGACTACCTCGATCTGCACAGCCGAGAGGTCGTCGGGCATGTGCACTGGCTTCGTCGCCAGCCAGCCTTCGATTTGGTGTTCTGCCTGCACGAAGACTGGGAGACGCAGGGCTTCTATCTTTACGAACTCAACACGAGCCCCCTGCCCTCGCTCGCCAATACCATAATCACCGCCGCCCGACATCACATGCCGATCGAAGATGCCGCGATCATCGACGGCCGCGAATCCGTCTCCCCCGGCATCATTCGACCGGTGTCCGATCCGCTGCTGCGCGAAACCTGGCCCGAGGCGATTTACCTTAGCGCGAAGCACTGCCGGCTCAACTACACGCTGGAAACCCCGTCGGTCCGCCCGGGCGATCAACGCATCGCCACGCTCGTCGCCGCCGTGCAGGCCGGATTGACCCAATTTTTTACGGAGTGGGCGCCTCGGCCGTCGGATCCGCGGCCGGCTCAACCGCAGGCGTAGGCTCCGCGGGCTTGTCTTCGGCCGCCTTCTTCGGGCCGCCCACCAGCACGCTCAGCTGTTCCTGAATCGAAATGAAGAACTCTGGGTTCAGCTCACCCGCCGGCACCGCATAGATGAGCTTGGTCTTCGCGTGTTCGTAGAGATTGCGGGCGCCATCGGCGGCGCGGCCCTTCGGACGCAAAAGCTTTTTGCGCTCCAACATCAGCGCGAGGAACTGCACCAGCCGCTCATTCTCGGGCGCCAGTTCGACGGCCGGATCGGCCAGAGTGACAAACAAGTTTTCGGCCGTGAGCTTGAGTTCGCGCTCGGGGTTTTCGCCGACCTTCTTCGGCTTGTAGGGATGCGCCCAGCTGCACGCGATGATGCCCGACGGCGAGAAACCCTCGCGGGACGCCTCCAGCACGTCGTAGCGCATGACTTCCTCCGACGAGGCGTTGCGCACGAGGAAGCTGATCACCCGCTCGCCCTCTTCGAAGGTTTTACCCGTGACGAAGCAAGTCGTGGACATCGGCTGCAGATTCAATTCCATAGGCTTTCTTGTTTACTTCCACAGGGGGTGGACGCTAGCAAATTTGCGCACCCGCACGAATGAACGGACGTATCATCGCCATCGGCGACATCCATGGCTGTCACCAAGAGTTTGCCGAGCTGCTTGAACGCCTCGAACTCACCAAGGACGACCGTCTGATTCTCGTCGGCGACCTCGTCAACCGTGGCCCCGACAGCTGCAAGGTCATCGACCTCGCCCGCCAGCACCGCGCCATCTCCCTGCTGGGCAACCATGAGCTGCGCCTGCTGAATTATCGTAAAAACCGCACCGCCCCCGAAGACATCGACCGCGAAACCGACGCCGATACCTTTAGAAAACTGCGCGCCGAAGACTGGGCCTACCTCGAGTCCATGCGGCTCACCTATCACGACGAAGAACTCAGCACCGTCTTCGTTCACGGCGGTTTCCTGCCCAACGAGCCCTGGCAACGTCAGCCTGCGGACATCGTCACGCGCATTCAATCGATCAACAAAGAGGGCCGCGCCTGCAAACGCGCCGATGCGCCCGACGCCCCCGCCTGGGCCGATCTCTGGAACGGACCGCCCTTCGTCGTTTACGGCCACACGCCCCGCCCCGAGGTTTACCGTCTCAAATGGTCCGTCGGCATCGACACCGCCTGCTGCATGGGCGGCAGCCTCACCGCCTACATTCTTCCCGAAAAACGGTTCGTGCAGGTGAAGGCCCGCCGTCGTTACTATCCGTAAAACCATCATGGCTGCTCCCGCACCCTCTCCTCTCGCCGGCGTCCTCCTGCTCTGCGTCGATCTCCAACCGGCTTTCCTGAAAGTCATTCCCGACAGCGACACCTTGCTCAAGCGCTGTAGCTTCGTGATCGAAGCGGCCGCCGGCCTCGGCATCCGCGTCGCCTTCACCGAGCAACTTCCCCGCAAGCTCGGCGGCACCGCCCCCGAACTGCTCAAACTCGCCCCCGGCGCGGATGTTCACGCCAAGAGTTCGTTCTCCGTCTTCGGAGATGACGGCATCACCGATGCGCTGCGCTCGCTCGACATCGAGCACATCATTCTCTGCGGCATCGAAACGCCGGTCTGCATCTACCAAACTGCGCTCGGTGCGCTCGATGCCAACCTCCAGGTCACGGTGCTCTCCGACGCCATCGGCGCCCGCCGTCCGGCCGACGCCGCGCTGTGCGTCGATGCGCTGACCCGCTCGGGCATTCACGTTCTGCCCGCGGAAACCGTCTTCTACGCCCTGCTCCACGATGCGGGCCATCCGTTCTTCAAGGGCTTCACGCAGCTCGTCAAAAAATACTCTTAAACGCCATGTCCGACGCACTCCCGCTGCTCTCCGTCCGCGAACTCAAGGCCCTCGAAGACGCCTCCGGCCGTCCCTTCGCCAGCGTGCTGGTCGTCAAAAAACTGGCCACCAAGACCGCGTCCAACGGCAACCCGTTTCTCACCCTCGACCTCGGCGACCGCACCGGATCCTTCGGCTGCACACTCTTCAGCGACGGCGCGGTGTTCGACACCGTAAAAGCCACAGGCGAAGGCGGCGTCATCCACGTCGAGGGCCGCATCGATTATTACCAAGGCCGCCTTTCCCCAAAACTGCTCAAGGTCACGCCTCTCTCCGAGGCCGAACTGAGCGCACCCGGCTTGATCGACAACCTGGTCGAAGTCGCCCCCGAACCCGCCGTCGAACTCTGGGCGGAGTTCCAGACGTTCATCGACAGCATCACCCACGACGAATTGCGCATGACCGTGCGCGGCGTGTTCGAGGAAATCGGCGACACCTTCAAATGGACGCCCGCCGCCGTCTCAATGCACCACGCGTATCGCCACGGTCTGCTGGAGCACACGATCCACATGGCGCGCGCCTGCAAGGCCCTGCTCCCGCTCTACCGCGAGGTGGACGCCGACCTCGCGATGGCCGGCATCCTTCTTCACGACACCGGCAAGACCATCGAATACGAAGGCTCGCTCGCCACGAAACGCAGCCGCAAAGGCATCCTACAGGGCCACGTCGTGCTCGGCTACCAACTCGCCCGTAAACACGGCATCAAAGCCCGCCTCGACGCCGAGCGGTTGGAGCGTCTCGAACACATCGTGCTCAGTCACCAAGGTGAACCTGAGTGGGGCGCCGCCGTTTACGCGGCGACACCCGAGGCCGTGTTCGTGTCGATGATCGACAACCTCGACGCCAAGATGGGCATGGTCCAGCGCACGCTGCGCCAGGCCAACGAACACGACGAATTCTCGGAGCGTCTGATGGGCCTGAATACCGTGCTGCTCACCAAGCCGCTCACGCCCAAGGCGTGAAACTCCGCCCCTGCGTGCAGGCACAAAAAAAGCCGCCCGATATCGGGCGGCTTTTTGTCTTCGCAAACGAAGCTTACGAAAGGCTCTGGATGATTTTGATGATCGGCAGGAAGAGCGCGATGACGATGGTGCCCACCACCACGGCCATGAACACGATCATGATGGGTTCGATGATCGAGGTGAGGCCGGCCACCGAGTTGTCCACTTCTTCGTCGTAGGTATCGGCGACACGGTTCAACATCTCGGGGAGAGCGCCGGTTTCTTCACCGACCTCGATCATGGACGTCACCATGGTCGGAAACACGCCAGTGGAGTCGAGCGGACGAGCGACGTTGTCACCTTCCTTCACGCGGTCGTGAACGAGGTTGAGCGCATCGGCGACATGGACGTTGCCAGAGGTGTCGCGCGTGATGATTAGCGCTTGCAGGATAGGCACGCCCGAAGAGAGCAAGGTGCCCAACGTGCGGGTAAAGCGGCTGATCGACGATTTCAGAAAGAGCGGTCCGACGCCAGGCGCACGCAGGAGGAACCAGTCCACCGCACGCGTGCCCTGCTTGGTCTTGTGCCAGGCTTTGAACGCAAAATAGCCCACCACCAGAATACCGATGGTGATAATGATATGATTCTTGATGAAATTACTGACGGCCAGCACCGCAAGGGTGAGAGCGGGCATCGACTGGCCCTTCAACATGCCAGAGAAAATTTTCTCGAACTGCGGAATCACGAACACCATCAGCGCACCGACGATCAGCACGGCGACGCACACGATGATGACCGGATAGGTCATGGCGGCCTTCACCTTGCCCTTGATCTTCTCAGCCTTCTCCATGAAGCGGGACAGACGCTCAAGCACCGTGCCGAGCACGCCGCCAGCCTCGCCGGCCTTGATCATGTTCACATACAGACGATCAAACACTTTGGGATGCTGCAACAGACCGTCGGAGAAATTACTGCCGGAGCGGATGCTCTCGACCAACGATTCGACGACTTCCTTGAAAAGGGGATTCTTCTCCTGGCGGGCCAGCGTTTCCAAGCTGCGCATGATGGGCATGCCGGCGTTGACCAGCGTGGCGAGCTGGCGGGTAAAGACGGTCAGGCCGGCGTTATTGATGACTTTGCCAAAGCTGATACTGCCCTTCTTTTTCTTGGCACCGGTGCGCAACGGCTCCGGAGCGGCGGCTTTGCGGGTGTCTTTCTTGGCGGCGGGCTTGGCTCCACCGCTCTCGGGGGCGAGCGACGTGGGAATAAGTCCCATCGCCTTGAGCTCGGCGGCTGCCTGCTCGGACGTGGCGCTTTCAACGACGCCTTTCTTTTCTTTGCCCGAGGCCGACTCGATGGCGCTGTAAGTGAATTTTGGCATAGGGTAAGGGTATGTAAGAGGATTAAGGGACGACCGGTGTCAGGTCGATGCTGGAAATAGTGATGCTAATCAGGTGTATTTGATGATTTCTTCGATGGAGGTGGCTCCGTCAAAAATGGCGCGGAGACCGTCGTCACGCAGCGTGCGCATGCCCTGCTCCAAGGCCTTTTGCTTGATGACCATGGTGGAAGCACGTTCGACCACGAGGTCGCGGACGGCCTCGCTCATGCGAAGCCATTCATAGACACCCATGCGGCCCTTGTAACCGGTGTTGCTGCACACATCGCAGCCCTTGCCGTAGAAGAACTCGCGATTACCGATGTCGACCGGATCGATGTTGAGCTGGTGCAGCAGCGCGGCCGGCGGCTCATAGGCCGTGCGGCAGCTCTTGCAGATGCGACGGACCAAACGCTGGGCGAGCACCGCTTCGAGCGAAGAAGCGATCAGGAAGGGTTCCACGCCCATGTCCACGAGGCGCGTGACCGCGCCGGGAGCATCGTTGGTGTGCAGCGTGGAAAGCACCAAGTGACCGGTGAGGGACGCCTGAATGGAGATCTGCGCCGTTTCCAAGTCGCGGATCTCACCCACCATGATCACGTCGGGGTCTTGACGGAGGAAGGAGCGTAGCGCGGCGGCGAAGGTCAGACCCACCGCGTGGTTCACCGGCACCTGCATGATGCCTTCGATTTCGTATTCCACCGGATCCTCGGCCGTGAGCAGCTTGAGATCGGGCGTGTTGATGACGCGAAGCGCGGAGTAAAGCGTGGTGGTTTTGCCGGAGCCCGTCGGACCGGTGACGATGAAAATGCCGTTCGGACGGCGGATGATCTCGGTGATGCCCTCGTAAACATCCGTCGGCATGCCGAGCGCGGTGATGTCGAGCTGCACCGCGGATTGGTCGAGCACGCGCAACACCACGGACTCGCCGAACTGGGTCGGCAGCGTGGACACGCGCAAATCGACTTGGCGACCCTGGAGAGTGAGCTTGATGCGTCCGTCCTGCGGGATGCGGCGCTCGGCGATGTTGAGCGCGGCAAGCACCTTCACGCGCGAGGTGATCGGCAGCGCGAGGTGCTTCGGCGGGGGCGCCATTTCGTAGAGCGCGCCGTCGATGCGGTAGCGGATCTTGAACTCGTGCTCGAAGGGCTCGAAGTGAATGTCGGAGGCCTTGTCCTTGATCGCCTGGCCGATCACGAGATTGACGAACCTGATGATCGGCGTCTGGCCGGCCATGGATTCGAGATCGTGCTCGGAAAGCTCCTTCTCGGTGGTCTGCGGACCGTCATGGTCGTCGCTCGACATCTCCTTGAGGAGGTCGTCGATAGTGGCGTCGTCATCGCCGTAGTGAAGCTTGAGCAAACCGTCCACCCGGCCCGGGTCGGCGACGATCAGGCGCACATCCTTGCCGAGGGCAAAGGTCAGGTCGTCGATGATCTGGCTGTTGAAAGGGTCCGTGACCAGCAGGTCGATGCTCTGCGCGTCAACGCGGTAGGGAACGACGCCATACATGCGCGCCAGACTGCCCTGCACGGAATTGACGATGTCGCTGGGAATGTCGCCACCGTGGGCTTCCAGATATTCGCAGCCGAGATGCTCGGCAACCTTGCGAAGAATCGTCTCCTTGTCGACGAGCCCCATCTCGATCAGGAGATCGGCGACAGGTTTGCCGGTGGCTTTGTGCTCTTCGTTGATGTCGTTGAGCGTGTCCGCAGCGACCAGGTGATGGTCGCGGCAGAGTTCAAGAATGGCCTGACTGTGGCTTTCGAACATAGGGGGTAAACTCGGCGTGCGCCGTAAGGGGAAAGCAGATAAGGGTTAAAATTAGAGTTGGCGCAGGGATGCGCCCATCGCGAGGAGTTTTTCTTTCATGACGATGGGGTCCTGCGCCTTGTCGAGGGCTTCGTCGGGAGCAACGAGTTCTCGATTCACCAGGCTCATCAGGTGGGCGTCCATCGTGATCATACCAAGCGCGGCGCCGGTCTGGATGTCGGAAGAAATACGGAAGGTCTTGTTCTCGCGGATAAGCGAGGCGATCGAGGTCGTGTTGACCATGATCTCGTAACCGGCGATGCGTCCGCCGCCGATCTTTTTGCAGAGCACCTGGGAGATGACCGCGACGATCGACGAGGCCAGCTGGGTGCGGATCATGTCTTTCATGTTCGCCGGGAAGGCGTCCACGATACGGTCAATGGTCTTGGCTGCGCCGTTGGTGTGCAGCGTGCCGAACACCAAGTGACCGGTTTCGGCCGCGCTGATGGCCGCCTCGATCGTCTCGAGGTCGCGCATTTCACCCACGAGGATGATGTCGGGATCCTGACGGAGCGCGCGGCGGATGGCTTCCGAGAAACTGGGGACGTCCACGCCGATTTCGCGCTGCGTCACGATGCAGTGTTTGTGCGGATGATAATACTCGATCGGGTCCTCGATGGTGATGATGTGGCCGTCGCGGGTCTCGTTGATATAGTTGATCATCGAGGCCAGCGTGGTCGACTTGCCGGAACCGGTCGGGCCGGTCACGAGAATCAGACCGCGCGGACGGTAGAGTAGTTCGCGCACTTTATCCGGCAGGCCGATTTCGCGCAGACTGAACATCTTGTTCGGAATCTGACGAAGGACCATGCCGTAGTTGCCTTTGGACTTGAGCACGCTCACGCGCAAACGGGCCTTCTCCATGTAGGCGAAACCGAAATCTGAACCACCGTTCAGCTTCACGTTTTGCTGATGGTTGTCCGGCGTGATCGAAAGCATGAGCTTCTCGGTGTCGGAGGGCGTAAGCGCCGGACCGTCGATGGGAACCATGCCGCCGCTCAGTCGGAGCGTGGGGGGCTGGTTGACCTGCAAGTGCAGATCGGACGCCCCTTGGTCCACCATCAACTCCAACAGATCGTTCATTTCGTAGCTCATGGTAGCGATACGTAGCAGGAAGCGCGCTTGTTTCGCGGTTAGCTGGCGTCACCCACGGTAATGGAGACAACCTCGTCGATGGACGTAAAGCCGGAGAGCACCTTGCGGACGCCGTCTTCGCGCATGGTGCGCATGCCCAGCGAGCGGGCTTTGTCGCGCAGTTTGGCAGTGCCGACATTGTCGTAGATCATGCGCTGGATCTCTTCGTTGACCACGAACATTTCGAAAATACCGGCGCGACCACGGTAGCCGGTGCCGTTGCAGTTCTGGCAGCCTTCGCCACGCATAAATGTGGCGGTGGCGGCCTGCTGGGGCGTGATGTTAAGCGAACGCAGTTCGTTGGAGTCCGGTGTGTAGGGCTTCTTGCACTGCTTGCAGATCTTGCGCGTCAGGCGCTGGGCCACGGCGGCTCGCAAGGAGGTGGACACCAGGAACGGCTTCACTCCGATGTCGATCAGTCGGGTGATCGCGCCGGGAGCGTCGTTGGTATGCAGCGTGGAAAACACCATGTGACCCGTGAGCGAGGCGTTGATGGAGATTTCAGCCGTCTCCAAGTCACGAATCTCGCCCACCATCACGATATTCGGCGCCTGACGGAGCATGGAGCGAAGGGCCGAGGCGAAGGTCATGCCCACATCATGGCGGACAGGCACCTGATTGATACCGGCCAGCACATACTCGACCGGGTCCTCGACCGTGATGATCTTGCGGTCAGGTTTGTTGATAAAGTGAAGACAGGAGTAGAGCGTGGTGGTCTTGCCCGAGCCGGTCGGACCGGTGACCAGCATGATGCCGTCCGGAAGGGAGATCAGGCGCTCGACCACCGCCTGGTCGTCGCTGAAGAAGCCGAGCTCGGGCAGACCCAGCTGGAGTCCGTCCTTGTCGAGAATACGCATGACGATGCTCTCGCCGTGGGCCGTCGGCAGCGAGGACACGCGCAGATCGATCTGCTTGCCCGTCATGTTGATTTGGATACGTCCGTCCTGCGGAATGCGTTTTTCCGCGATGGAGATGTTGGCCATGATCTTCAGGCGGGAGATCATGGAAAGCTGCAGGCGCTTGGGCGGATTCTCGATTTCGAGCAGCACGCCGTCGATACGGTAGCGGACGCGAAAACGTTTTTCGAGCGGTTCGAGATGGATGTCGGACGCACGGCGCTGGATCGCCTCAAGAATGATCTGATGGACCAGCTTGATGATGGGCGCGTCGCCCTCCTCGGCCGAGGCATGACCGTCAGCGGCAGCCGTGGTCACGGCATTGCCTTCCTGGCCTCCACCCACCGAGAAATCATTGAGCATCGCATCGAGCTCGCTGGCGTCCTTGCCGTAGAAACGATCGATGGTGTGCTTGATCTCGTCGGCCGGGGCGACGGACGGCTCAATGTTGATTTTCACCACATGCCCCAGGCTGTCGAGAGTATCGACATCGAGCGGATCTGTAATGGCGAGCTTGAGCGTGTTGCCCTCCTTGGAGATCGGGAACACCGTGTAGCGAACCGCCAAGGCGCGGGGAATAAGCGCCATCGCCTCGGGACTGGGAACGCGCAATGCGGTCAGGTCCACCAGCGGCATTCCAAACTCATCAGCCAACAGCTTGCTCAACTGGCGCGACTCGACCACGCGGTTGGCGATCAGGGTGTCAACCAGCTTGGGCGGAGTCTTGGTGAGATCCGTATGCTCGGCAATTTTCGCGTTGGCCGCGTCAATCTGCGCTTGGGTGAGCACACCCTTGTCGAGGGCGAGCTGGATTACGAAATCATCTGCGGGAGTCACGTTGGGGAATGGGGGCTTTTATCCGCCGGCCGGAGTAGTTGTAGGGGTAATACAATTGAGGCTGAACTAGCGGCTCAGGCTCAAGAGGAATTCCGCGTTTGTTTTGGTTTTCTTCAAGCGCTGAATTAACATGTCCATCGCCTCCACCGGCGGGATGCCCTGCATCGCTCGGCGCAAACCATACACACGAGCCAGTTCCTCGGGGTGATAAATGAGCTCCTCTTTGCGCGTGCCCGAGCGGTCGATGTTGATCGCAGGGAAAATACGCTTGTCCGAAAGGCCGCGGTCAAGATGGAGCTCCATGTTGCCCGTGCCCTTGAACTCCTCGAAGATAACCTCGTCCATGCGGCTGCCCGTGTCGATGAGCGCGGTGCCGATGATGGTGATGCTGCCACCACCTTCGATGTTGCGCGCCGAACC
>DATHXF010000102.1:0-4465 GCA_035459785.1 Rariglobus sp.
AGAGGATTATCGACCTGGAAGTAGCTGAGGATGTCGATGCCCTCCTTCTCCATGAGATCGAGCGCGCCGCTGCGATCGAGCGCGCGGAGCGAACCGCCGTGGCCGTCGGGCGACATGGCGATGGTGCCCTTGGTTTCGAGGAGGATTTTACCCTCGGGGGTGACGGCAGGCATGCGGCCTTGGCGGAAGAAATGCACCTGCGTCGGGGCGAGTCCGAAGTAGCCGTGGTCTTTGAAAAACGTCTCGGTGGCGACGTGGTTCGCGTGGCTGGTCATGATGAACCAGTGGAGCGGCTTGCCGTAGCGCAAGCCGGCGGCGCGGATCTTTTCGGCGAACACATGGAAGAGCGTCTTCTGTTTGATCGGGGTGACCGGGAACGTGCCCTTGGGTCCGTCGTAGCCGAGACGAGTGCCCTGCCCTCCCGCGACGGTAAACGCGGCGACGCGACCGGCCCGCAGCGCGGCTTCGCCGGCGGCTTTCGCTTCGGACCAAGCCGGGGCGTTGCCGCCGTTTTCAGGGCGCAGCTCATAAGGAGCGGGCGAGAGACCCGTGAGGTCGAGGCCCACCGCCGCGCCCTTGGCGAGCAACGTGCGCGTGAGGCGGTCAATCTCGCCGAGATCGATCTCGGCTGCCTCGGCGAGGAGGGACTGCTGCGCCTCGGGGGCGAGCTGGTTGTAAAATGCGAAAACGTGCCCTTGTCCGGCGCGTTCAAAGGCTTCGATCAGCGAGGGTTTGGCCATGATGGAAAGCGTCCAGTCAGCAACGCGCGGCAAGGCGGGGCAACGCCTTTTTGGGACATAAAAAAGCCCCGGCGGAATCCGCCGGGGCTTTGCTAATTGCAATCAGCTCAACATCCTCAGACCGCCACGGAGGGCAGCGACCAGATGTCCTTCGCGTATTCGCGAATGGTGCGATCGCTGGAGAACTTGCCGACGCGGGCGGTGTTGAGGATCGCCATCTTGGCCCAGCGGGCGGTGTCGCGGTAGGCGATATCGACCTGTTCGTGGGCTTTGACGTAGCTGCGGTAATCGGCGAGCACTTTGTAAGGATCACCGCCGTCAAGGAGGCTGTGGTGCAACGAGCCGAAGGCATGGCTTTCGCCGGGCGTGAAGTAGTCGGAACCGAGCCAGTCCACGATGGCGCGGAGTTCGTCGTCGGAACCGTAGTAGTTCCAAGGGTTGTAACCCTCGGCGTCGAGTTTCTCCACGTCGGGCACCTTGAGACCGAAGATGAAGATGTTGTCGTCGCCGACCTCTTCGCCGATTTCGACGTTGGCGCCGTCGAGCGTGCCGATGGTGAGCGCGCCGTTGAGGGCGAGCTTCATGTTGCCCGTGCCGGACGCTTCCTTGCCGGCGGTCGAGATCTGCTCGGAGAGATCGGCAGCGGGGATGATGCGCTCGGCGAGCGAGACGCGGTAGTTGGGCAGGAAGGCGACCTTGAGCTTACCCTTGATCTTCGCGTCCTTGTTGATGCGGTCGCCGATGACGTTGATCGCACGAATGATGTTCTTCGCGAGGTCGTAGCCGGGGGCGGCCTTGGCTCCAAAAACGAACACGCGCGGGACGATGTCGAGCGACGGATTCTGAAGGAGTCGACGGTAGAGCGTGAGGATGTGCAGCAGGTTCAGGTGCTGGCGCTTGTATTCATGGAGGCGCTTGATCTGCACGTCGAAGAGCGCGTCGGGCGAAACCTCGACACCGCACTCGGCTTTGATGACGGCGGCGAGATCGACCTTGTTGGCGCGCTTGATCGCCATGAACTCCTTCTGGAAGTCAGCCTTGTCGGCGAACTTTTCGAGACCGCGAAGAACATCGAGATCGCGCGCCCAGATGGTGGGGGCGCCGAGCTTCGAGGTGATGAGCGTCGAGAGGCGCGGATTGCAGTCGAGGAGCCAGCGGCGCGGCGTGATGCCGTTGGTCTTGTTCTGGAATTTGCCCGGGTAGAGATTGTCGAAGTCGGGGAAGAGATCCTTCTTCAGGAGCTCGGTGTGGAGCGCGGCGACGCCGTTGACGGCGTGCGAACCGACGACCGCGAGGTTGGCCATGCGGAAGGACTTCGCACCGCCCTCCTCGACGAGCGAGAGGATGGATTTCTTGGTGTTGTCGCCCGGCCACTTGGCCTCGACGACTTCCATGAGGCGGCGGTTGATCTCGTAAATGATCTGGGTGTGGCGCGGGAGAACGCGGGTGAAGAGCGGAACGCCCCACTTTTCGAGCGCCTCAGGGAGAAGCGTGTGATTGGTGTAACCGAAGGTCGTGGTGACGATGGTCCAGGCTTTTTCCCAGGCGAAACCGTGCTCGTCGAGGAGGATGCGGAGCAGTTCGGCGACGGCGACGGCGGGATGCGTGTCGTTGAGCTGCACGGCGACCTTGGCATCGAAGTTCTGCCAGGTATTGCCGGCGATGCGGAAGTGGCGGCGGATGATGTCGCGCAGCGAGCAGGCGACGAAGAAATACTGCTGCACGAGGCGCAGCTCTTTGCCGTTCTCGGTCTTGTCGTTCGGGTAAAGCACCTTCGAGACGGTCTCGCCGATGGCTTTCTCGCGCACGGCGTCCACGTAGCCGCCGCTGTTGAAGGCGACCAAGTCGAACTCTTCGGTCGAGCGCGAAGCCCAGAGACGCAGGAGGTTGACCGTCTGCGTGCCGTAGCCGGCGATCGGAATGTCGTAGGGCACGCCGAGAATCGTCTTGGAATCGACCCACTTCGGGCGGGAGTTGCCCTTGTCGTCGAAGACGTTTTCCACGCGGCCGTAGATCTGCACATCGGTGGTGTATTCGGGGCGGACAACCTCCCACGGAGTGCCGAAAATCATCCAGTTGTCGGGATGCTCGACCTGATGGCCATGGACGAACTCCTGCTTAAAGAGACCGAACTCGTAATGGATGCCGTAGCCGATGGCCGGCAGGTCGAGTGTGGCGAGGGAATCAAGGAAGCAGGCGGCGAGACGGCCGAGACCGCCGTTGCCGAGACCCATGTCCACTTCGCTCTCACGGACGGTTTCCCAATCGACGCCGAGATCTTTGAGCGCGCCACGGGCTTCGTCGTAGAGACCAGTGTTGTAGAGATTGTTCTCGAACAGGCGGCCCATGAGATATTCGAGCGAGAAATAGTAGAGGCGGCGGACGTTCTGCTTGTTGTGAACGCCCTGGGTCGTGATCAGGCGGGCGAGAATCTGTTCGCGGACGGCCAGCGAGGTGGCGATCCACCAGTCGCGGGGCTTGGCGGTCTTCAAGTCGCGGGCGAGCGTGAAGGTAAGGTTGCGCAGGATGGCCTGCTTGAGATCACCGCAACCCGTCACGCCATTGACCTCCTGCGGGGGCTCGACGGCGGCGGTTGCGGTTTTCTTCTTCGATTTGTTGAGTAGGGCCATTGGAAATTGGATGGGTTTGAGCGTGAACAACAAGAAACGTGCCAGACCGCGTGATGCAGTCAGGTTCTTTATCTGATTAATTGGTTAAAATAACAGCCAGAAAGCCAGGGTGTGACCGCATTGTCACCGTTGGAAACGGCGCGCCAACTCGCCATGACTCAACTCGATGTGCGTGGGCGTGCCGCCCGGGCTGGTCAGCGGCGAGCGGCAGGCGAACAACTGAGCCACGAGCGCGAGCATCGCGGCCTCGCTGGCGACGTCGCCCAAACGCACCGCCCGCGCGGCGGCGAGGCGGGCGAGTTGCTCGCGGGCGACGTCAATCTTGCGCTCTTGCAACTGACCGTCGCGCAGCGCACCCAGCAATTCGCGCACAAACGGCTCGGCATCGGCCGGCTCCATCCACGCGGGCACGCCCTCGATGCGGAAAAAATTGCGGCCGAACTCCACGACTTCGAAACCGTGGCCGTTGAGAAACTCCAGGCGGTCCAGCAGCAGCGAACTCGCGATGGGATCGAGTTCCAGCGGCAACGGCAGCAGCAGCCGCTGGCTGGGCACCGTGCCTTCACTGAACTGCGCCTGCAGCCGCTCGAACCAGATGCGTTCGTGCGCCGCGCGGCGGTCGAGCAGGACCAAGCCCGCTTTTGTTTCGAAGAGCGCATACGCACCGTGGGCGAGTCCGAGAAACCGCCACGCCGGTGCCGTCGGTGCGGGAGCAGGAACCGGCGCGACCGACGGTGGACGCATCGGTGTCACCGACGGCGCCGGCGCGCGCGTGGACATCATCGCCGGAGCCACCGGCGCGAGCTTGGGTGCAACCATCGCAGGCAGCGAAACCGACCGCGTCATCGCAAACGGCGGCGACGTCACATCCACCTGAGGAACCGGAACCACCGGCACGGTCGTTTCACTCAGTTCGCGCAGCCGTGCCAGCACGCTGCGGATCACGAAACCACGCACCGCCGTCTCGGAACGGAAACGCACTTCGCGCTTCGATGGATGCACGTTCACATCGACGGCGGCCGGATCGATTTCAAAGAAAACAAAAGCCAGCGGGTAACGTCCTTTCGGCAAGGACTCGTGATAGCTTTCGATCAG
>DATHXF010000103.1:0-12057 GCA_035459785.1 Rariglobus sp.
TCGGCCTCGACCTACCACACCTTCGACGACTGCGAGTTTTTCGCGTCGAGCTCCAACACCAGCCGCGCGGGCTCCGGCGTTCATGTCAATAATTCGGATGGCATCCGTATCCTCAACAGCCGCCTGAGCTATCATGAGGGCGATGGCGTCTACGTGCAGAACTGCGACAATGCCGAGGTTACCGCCAACGAGATCGACCACCTTTTCGATCTCGGCGGCGACAACGGTCCGGATTGCATCCAGCTGAACGGACTCAAGGGCACGCTCAACAACTTCATCGTGAAAGACAACGTCGTGCGGCGTGAAACCACCACCACCAACAAGGGTTGCATCATCGTCGAGCGCGGCACGGGCGGACTCATCTCGGGCAACCGCGTTTACAAGGGCGCGTTCGGCATCGCGGTTTACACGAACGACACGATCGTTGAATACAATTATCTCGAAGGCATTGGCAATAACAGCGCCTTGCGCATGTGGGAGAACCGGGGGCAGACGAATGTCACCCTGCGCTACAATATCGTGAACACGTGCCAGCATACGGGGCTTGTGGTGGGCAACTCCACCAATGCGTCGACGCCGATGGCGAACATCCGGATATACAACAACCTGTTTTATAACACCCAGTGGGGTGTGACGATGGCGGTGCCGGTGTCGGGCGAGTTTAAGAACAACATCATCTGGTCCACATGGAACGTCCGCTATTCCGTCTCGGCGATCATCGCGGGACAGACGTTCGTATCGAACAATAACATCATTCAAAGCCGGGGAACCAGCACGATGATCTCCTGGCTGGGCACGGGCTACAATGACATGGCCCTCTACCAGGCCGCGTCGGGGCAGGATGCCAATTCATTCATGACCGCGCCGGGATGGGTCTCTCCGGGTTCGGGCGATTTCCATCTGCCGCCCGGCTCACCCGCCATCAACGCGGGCGCGGCGCTTGGCTCGACCACTGACTTCGACGGCAACCCCGTGCCGAACGGCGGGGCGACCGACATTGGGCCGCTGGAATACGGCGGACTGATCGCGTATGAGGGTTTTGATTACACCACCGGTGCGCTAACTGCGGCTGGCGGCGGCACCGGCTGGGCGGATTCCTGGACGACGGGCGGCGCGACCGGTGCCACGGAAATCCTCTCCGGCAGCCAGGCGTGGACGGGGCTGCCGACAACGGGCAACCGTTTCCGCATCTACGACACCGACGGCGTTCACCAGACCGTGACGCGCACGCTCACCAAGACGTTTGGCTCGATCACCGAGACCTACTGGCTGTCGTTCCTCGTCAAAAAATACGCTTCGGGACGCGAGGCCTACCTTGAGATGAACGGTTTCAACTTCAAGGCGACCAGTGGCAACTGGCAGGTGAAGACGCCGGCGACCGCCTATGTGGACATCCCCGGCTCCGTTTACTCGAACCTGCACCTG
The DNA here is from genome assembly GCA_035459785.1 of Rariglobus sp. Taxonomy (GTDB): domain Bacteria; phylum Verrucomicrobiota; class Verrucomicrobiia; order Opitutales; family Opitutaceae; genus Rariglobus. The sequence continues at coordinate 1,426 of DATHXF010000103.1, forward strand.
ATCGTGGCGCGGGTGGATGCGACGGCGTCCGGAGACACGGTGTATGTGTGGGTGGATCCAGTGATTGCCTCGGGCGAGCCGGCCATCGGCACCGCGGCGGCGACGCGCAGCGATCCCGGCTTCACGTTTAACACGGTGAGGATCAAGCACGGTCCGTGGGGCAACTCGTCGCAAAGCAGCGAGTGGGATGAACTGCGCTTCGGCACGTCGTTTGGCGCGGTGGTGTCGGGGCCGTAAGTCGGCACGGCCTCACGCCGCGACCTGTTCCGCGCGCAGCACGCGTGCGCGGCGCAGGGCGCGGGCGTGGTTGGCTGGATCGATGTTCGCACCGGTGAGCGCGACCAGCACGCGTTTGCCGGCGAGTGACGGGAGGCGTCCGCTCAAGCACGCGGCGAGCGCGGTGGCGCCCGCTCCTTCGAGAGTGACTCCGTGGGCTTCGTGCGCGGCGAGCAACGCGAGGGCGAGGTCGTCTTCGCTCACGGTGACCACGTCGTCGGCGAAGGCCTGGGCGTGGGCGAAGGTGTGTGTGCCGGTTTGTGCGACGGAGAGTCCGTCGGCGAGCGAAGGCAGCGTGGCGGTGCGCACAGGGCGTCCGGCCTGGCGCGCGGCGGCGAGACCGGCGGCGTGCGCAGGCTCGACGCCGATGACCCGGACATCGGGGCGCAAGGCTTTGACGACGGTGGCGACGCCGGCGAGCAGACCGCCGCCGCCGACGGGAACGACAAACGCATCGACGTCGGGTTCGGCCAGCAGGGCTTCGAGTGCGAGCGTGCCTTGTCCGGCGATGACGGCGAGGTCGTCGAACGGGTGGACGTAGGCGAGGCCCTGCGTTTCGGCGAGGACGTGGGCGTGGACGGAGGCTTCGTCGTAGGTATCGCCATGGAGCACGACATGCGCACCGAGGGTGTGGCAGCGGGTGGCTTTTACGCGTGGGGCGTTGCGGGGCATGACGACGGTGACGGGGATGCCGAGTTCGCGTCCGTGGAAGGCGAGGCCGAGCGCGTGGTTGCCGGCGGAGGCGGCGATGACGCCGCGCGTGCGCTGAGCGGAGGAGAGCTGGGCGAGGGCGTTGCGGGCGCCGCGTTCTTTGAAAGAGCCGGTGGACTGAAGGTAGTCGTGCTTGGCGATGATCTCCATGCCCGCCCATTCGCTAAGGCGCGCCGAGGGCGCGCAAGGAGTGACGCGGACGCCGCCCGCCACGCGGGAGTGCGCGTGGAGAACGTCGTCGAGAGTGAGCAGTGTGGGATTCATCGGAAGGAAATGGGTGAGAAATTTGGACAACAAAAAGCCCCGGGCTGTTAGGCCCGGGGCTGATGGAAAGTCGCTTGGTGTGAGGTTGGTTACTCGATCACGCGATGCGTCCACGCCCGGGCCGGCGGCTGATAATAATCATGCCGATAATCATGGCGGGGACGTTGATGTTGCGGACGTTCATCGAGTGGATGTGAGGTCGAACCATGCCTAAACAGACTTTGAAAGCAAGGTCGCGGTGCGCGGGGATCAGAAACTGGCACGGACACCGAAGGTTACGCTGCGTCCGGGAAGCGGCGCGATGTCCTTCAGGAACGAGGTGTGCAGGCGGGCGTCTTCGTTGGTCAGGTTGGAGCCGCGCACGAACAAGTCGTAGATGACCGGACCTTGGATGAAGCGGTAGCCGGCGTAGGCGCTGAGCAACGTGTAGCCGCCGGTGTCGGTTTCGCCGGGCGCGGAGCGATCCTGTTTGGCAACGAGTTGCCAGTCGGTGCCGGCGTTCCACGGTCCGCCGGTCCATGCGAGACCGACGAGACCTTTGACCGGAGGGATGCGCGGGAGTGGGTCGCCGTTGGATTCCTCGGCGACGGTGCAGTCGATGTTGAGCTTGAGGTCGAGCGTGTGGCGGTCGCCGGCGTGCAGGTGCCAGAGCGTCTCCAACTCGGCGCCGTAGAAGAGCGCGTCGCGTTGCACGAACTGATAGATCGGCAGGTCATCGTCCGGATCGAGGGGATCGCCGAGGTCGATCACACCGGTGTCCTGTTCAAAGATATAGCCGTCGAAGCGATTGGCGAAGAGGTTGAGCGAGCCGGTGACGAAGCCGGTGAGCTTGCGCAGGCTCAGTTCGGCGCCGAGGGATTTCTCGGTGGCGAGGGACGGGTCGCCGACTTCGTAGGACGCGGTGCCGATGTGCGGACCATTTGAATACAACTCCTGCGCGTTGGGCGCGCGCTCGGTGCCAGTGACGGAGAACGCGAGGGCGTAGGCGGGGTTGAGCGCGTAGACCACGCCGCCGGAGAGGCTGAGGGTGGTTTCATCGCGGGATTGCGCGACGGGGAAGTTGGCGGTGGCGCGGGTGTCGATGGACTGGTTCTCGACGCGGGCGCCGGCCTGCCAGGTGAGCTGGCCGGTCTTTGCTTCCTCGAAGACGAAGAGCGCGTGGTTTTCGGTGAGCGCGGGCGGCATGAAAGCCTCGGCGCCGACGACGTTGAAATCGCTGCGCTGGGTTTGCACGCCCCAGGCGCCGGTGAAGCCGGCGAGCGGCGCGTGGAGCAATTCGAGGCGTCCGTCGTAGCCGGTGTTGGTGAACGTGGTGCCGGGTGCGCCGCTCTCCAGTTCAACGTGGCGGTAGTCGGCGGTGCCGAACTTGAGGCGTGCGCCGGTGAAGATGCCGAAGTCCTGTTTCACCTCGGCGGCGAAATCGACGCGACGCTGGCGCAGGTCGATTTCGACGTCGGGCTCGGCGACGGTGCCGTAGAGGGAATTGAAGCCGTTGTAGTTGAGGCCGGCGTCGAAGGTGTCGCTTACGTAGGAGAGACCGATGGACGCGCCTTCGGAATCGATGGCGCTGTTGGTGAGGCGGCCTTTGTTCACCGGATTGGACGGGTCGGCGAAGCCGGGGATGCGCACGTCGTCGGACTTGCGCTTAAAGCCGTCGAGATGGAGGACGAACGCGTGGGTGTCAGTCTGCGCGAACGCGATGTCGGTGACGGCGCCGTAGGCGGCTTCCTCCGCGCCGGTGCCGTAGCGAGCGTCGACCGTGCCGGAGACGCGGTTGGCGGGCATCTCGGTTTCAATGCGGTGGTCGATGACGTTGACCACACCGCCGACGGCGGAGCTGCCGTAGAGGAGCGAGGCGGGGCCGCGGACGACCTCGATGCGTTTCAAGAGAAATGGTTCTACGCTCACGGCGTGGTCGGGGCTGGTGACGGAGGCATCCTGGGTGCCGGTGCCGTTTTGGAGGATGCGGATGCGGTCGCCGCCGAGTCCGCGGATGAGCGGACGGCTGGCGCCGGGCCCGAAGTAGGTGGAGCTGATACCGGGTTGGGCGGAGAGCGTTTCGCCGAGGGTGGGCTGTTTCTGGAGCGCGAGATCACGTCCGGTGAGAACGCTGGTGGCGGAGGTGAGTTCGGCCTGGCTACGGGTGAGGGGCGAGGCGGTGACGACGATGCTTTCGAGCATCACGGGTGGGTCGTCAGTGACGGAAGGCGGAGGCGTGGTTTGGGCGTGCGCAAAGGGAATCGCGACGGTGAGAAACAGGGGAAGACGGAGAGAAAAGTGCATGGTGTTGCGAACGGCTGCAAAGGAGGAGTCCGCGCGCGCGGACGCGCGGCGGAGGGTGAAACGACGGAACAACGGGGCTTCGCGCAGGAAGCTGCCGGAAACACAGAGTGTTATCCGATGCAGGGAGGTCCGCAGGCGGGCGGAGTGAGATGGTGTGCCGCGCTCAGCAGCAGGATGAACGGTTCGGTGGCGAGCGAAGTGATGAAAACAGAACGCGGTGCGATGACCCGCGGCAGCTCCAGCGGAGTGGTGGCACCGTGTGCAAAGAGCGTGACGGCGCAGCCCGCGTCATCGTGGGCGATTGCGTGCCCGGCATCGTCGCGGTGCAACCAGTCATGGACGGACGGTGCCGCACCGAGCAGTCCGAGCACAAAGACGATGACTGCGAGCAACCACACGAGCGCGCCGCGGGTGAGGGCGGCGACGGGTGGTTTTGCGCGGGTTAAAGGCATTGCGACCCTAGAGTATTAGCAGATGCGTCAAGCGAAGGGCGTTTCGGTTCAGGGGGCGACCGGCGTGCGCGACGTGCAGGGTGAGTGGACGGCAACCCAAGGCGGGGCGGTGAGCGCCGGGGTAATGAGCCACAGTAGCAAGGCTAAGAAATGAAATGAGGTGCGCCGCATTACCCTCGCAGAGATGCCGGCGGATGGTTGCGTAGACAAGCGGAGCAGGGGCGAAGCTTGCGACGGGGAGGAGAGAGGAATAAGTGGTCACGCATCATGCTCTCGAAGCCGATTCCTCCGTGGATTCTGATGGGTGGGTTTTTACTCACCTTTGCGGCGGGGAGCGTCAACGCGGTGGGGTTTCTCGGAATGCACCACCAGGCGATCTCGCACATGTCGGGCACGGTGACGGTGCTGAGTAACGAACTGGCGACGGGGCAATTTTCGCTGGCGGTGTATGCGGTCATGGTGGTGCTGTCGTTTTTCACGGGCAGCGTGTTGAGTGCGGCGATCATCCGGCAAAGCGCGCTGAAACTCGGGAGGCGTTACGGCGTGGCGTTGTTGATGGAGTCGGTGTTGCTCATCGCGGCGAGCCGGATGCTGAAAAACGGCGACTACATGGGTGACTGTCTGGCGGCGATGGCGTGCGGTCTGCAAAACGCGATGGCGACGCACTACAGCGGGGCGGTTATCCGCACGACGCATGTGACGGGTATCATCACTGATCTCGGTATCGCGGTGGGTCTGAAGTTGAGCGGAGAGCCGATCGAAACGCGGAGAGCCGGACTGCTGCTGGTGCTGCTCGCGGGATTTTTCACCGGAGGCATTTTGGGCAGCCTTGGCTACACGTGGATCGGCTTCGACATGCTGCTGTTCCCTGCGGCGCTCACAGGCGTGGCGGGCGCGGGGTATTTTGTTTTCAAGCAGGTCGCGCGGTGATCGTTCGCGAGTGCGGAGGCGAGAAGCCGTGCGGCCTATTTTTCCAGGACGTAGAGCAACGATTGTCCCGTTATGATGACGTTACCCGTGTTCGGGTTTCCGTCGTCCATCATTTTGTCCAAGCTGGATATCTGGTTGGCGGGAACGACGAAGTTATCGATGCGAAGGGCGGCGGCTACTCCGTCTGCGTTCAACGACCACGCCCAGGTGCCTCCGATGGGGGTGGGTTTATACCAGCGATCGGGCGGAGGCAGATAACCATTCAGATCGGTGGGCAGGGAGCCGGCGCCGTCCGGCGGCCAGTAACCTTTTTCCAATACAAAGTGTTCGAGGGCGCCTGAGGCGATCCTGAGTTCGTTTGTCGTGAGCGTATTCAGGCTGCGTTCCTTGATTTTCCTGTAGGCGGGCATGCAGATCGCGCAGAGCAGACCGATGATGGAGACGGCGACGCAGATTTCGACCAGCGTGAAGCCGGCGACGGTGCGGTTGCGGAGTTGCGGGGTAGGCATAACGAAAGCGGATGTAAGCGTGAAGAGGGGTGACTAACAGCTGCTTTTACGCCATTTTTACATTTATATCATTCATGGCAAGATCAGGTTTCGGGCCGGATACTTTTTCAAGTGGCTGGAATCAGCCGTGTATTTTGCTTTGCGCAGGGGCGTTCGGTGGCTCACATCTCACCTTCTTTTAACCATGAAAATCGTCCTCGCTTACTCCGGTGGTCTCGACACCTCCGTCATCGTCAAATGGCTCAAGGAAACCTACGACGCCGAGATCATCACTTTCGCGGCCGACGTCGGCCAGGAAGAGGAACTCAAGGGCCTCGATAAGAAGGCCAAGGCCACCGGTGCTTCCAGGCACTACACCCTCGATCTGGTCGAGGAGTTCGCGAAGGACTACATCTACCCGATGATCCGCGCCAACGCGGTTTACGAGGGCCAGTATTACCTCGGCACCTCCATCGCCCGCCCGCTCATCGCCAAGGCCCAGGTTGAGATCGCCCTCAAGGAAAAGGCCGACACCGTCGCCCACGGCGCCACCGGCAAGGGCAACGACCAGTGCCGTTTCGAGCTCACCTACATGGCGCTCGCCCCCCAGCTTACCATCATTGCCCCGTGGAAGATGGAAAACTACCGCGCCGAATTCCCCGGCCGCGCCGAGATGATCGCCTACTGCGCCAAGCACAAGATCCCCGTCGAGGCCTCGCTCAAGAAGCCTTACTCGATGGACCGCAACCTCCTCCATATTTCCTACGAGGCTGGTATTCTCGAAGATCCCTGGTTCGACCCGACGACCAAGGAGAACAAGGCCATGTTCAAGCTCTCCGTCTCCCCGGAAGACGCCCCTGACAAGGCCGAGTATGTCGAGATCGAGTTCGTCAAAGGCAACGCGGTCGCCGTCAACGGCAAGAAGCTCACCCCCGGCCAGGTCCTCAAGACCCTGAACAAGCTCGGCGGCAAGCACGGCATCGGTCGCGTCGACCTCGTCGAGAACCGCTTCGTTGGCATGAAGAGCCGCGGCGTCTATGAGACCCCGGGCGGCACCATCCTCATGCAGGCCCACAAACAGATCGAGAGCCTCACGATGGACCGCGAGGTCGAGCATCTGCGCGACAGCCTCATCCCGAAATACGCCGAGCTCGTTTACAACGGCTTCTGGTTCGCCCCCGAGCGCGAGGCCCTGCAGGCCCTCGTCGACGAGAGCCAGAAGTTCGTCACCGGCACCGTCCGCCTCAAGCTCTACAAGGGCAACATCATCACCACCGGCCGCAAGTCGAAGTATTCGCTCTACGACGACAAGATCGCGTCGATGGAAGGCGTGAAGAGCTGGTATAACCAGAGCGACGCCACCGGCTTCATCCGCCTCAACGGCCTTCGCCTCCGCGCCCGCAAGCTCTCGCAGGGCGGCCCGAAGCTCTAAGCGGACCTCACGGTTATACTTTCAAGGCGCGTCCGACTCGGACGCGCCTTTTTTGCGCATAAATGTAGACCCGACCACGGTTCACGAGAGCCGCTTCAGCAACTCCGTCACGGGCGGGCCGATTTTTTTCAGCGTGCCGCTGTCGATCCAGCGGCCCTCGATCAACAGCCGCAACGGCGTCGCCGGCACGCCGCGTTCGCCCGACTGGAACAAGCTGATCAACAACTCCACTGCGCGCGCACCGATTTCCTTTTCCTGCTGGTCGATGCCCGACCACTCGGGGTCAAAAATGCGCGAGAGCGTCACGAGGCTGATGTCGCCGGGAACCTCATAACCCGCACCCTCCAGCCAGGTTTTCACCTCGGAGACGGTGGAGACGATCGCCGTCGGACGATGTTTGTCCACCCACGCAAGAAACCGTTCGCGCCACGGATTCACCACGGCCGGTTCGTCGCGGCCCTCGATCATGAAGAGCGGGATTTTTTTGTCGTCCGCCTGCGCGTCGCGAAACAGGCAATACGGCGTCTCGAAGTTGTGCTCGGCTCGGCGCAGGGTTTCCGAGGCGCTCACCATGCCGATGCGCGAGTGGCCCTTGCGGCACAATTCGCGCAGGCACGTGATCGTCGAGCTGTGCTGGTGATTCGCGACGACGTGCAGGCGCGGCGACTCCACCGAATAACCGATCGCCACGCCGGCGAACGCCTCGACAGGCAGCTTGAGCTCCATCTTGGCGGCGGGCTGGGGACAGAAAATAAGTCCGCGGATGTTGCGCGCCAGCAGGACTTCACGCGCGCGCTTCGGGTTGAGTCCCGGCTCGGTGAGCCAGAACTCCTCCAGCTTGTAGCCCATGGAGGCGGCGAACGCGGTGGCGCCCTCGTGGTAGGCCTTGAGATGAATCGAATCCTGCCAGCCGTGCTTGTTGGCGAAGGTGTGAACCCAGGCGAAGGTCGAGCGGTAGGCCGGCGTGTGCTGTTTGCGCCGGTAATGGCTGAGCGCCGTGAGCATCGGATCGGGCACGTAGCCGAGCCGCGTGGAGATCGCGCGGATGTGGGCGCGCTTCACCGGATCGACGTAGGTGTCGTTTTTGAGCGCGCGCCACGCGGTGGACACGTGCACGCCGGCCTCGGCGGCGACTTGTTTCAGGGTAATCCGGGCGGGAATCGCGGGAATGGGGTCTGCCATGAAATTGTTTGCAGATACTCACCGTCGCGAACGCCAAGGCAAGATTTTCGATGGTTTCTTTCACCCACCCCGTTTCTTTACCTCCTTATTTTATGAGCAAAGTCCGCATCGGTATCGTTGGTCTTGGCAACATGGGCTACACGCATGCCCAGCAAATTCTCGCCGGCAAAATCAGCCGCATGGAACTCGGCGCCGTGGCCGATTCCGATCCGGTGAAGCTCGCCCGCGTGCCGCAGGTGAAGGGCTTTTCGACCGCCGCCGAGATGATGGCCTCCGGCCTGATCGACGCCATTCTCATCGCCACGCCGCACTACGATCACACGACGATCGGTATCGCCGCGCTCAAGGCCGGCCTGCACGTCATGGTTGAGAAACCCATCTCCGTGCATCGCGCCGACTGCGAGCGCCTCATTGCCGCCCACACCAACAAAAAACAGGTGTTCGCCGCGATGTTCAACCAGCGCACAGACCACTATTATCTCAAGATCCGCGATCTCATCCAGAGTGGCGAGCTCGGCGAGATCCGCCGCGTCAACTGGATCATCACCGATTGGTTCCGCACCGAGACCTATTATGCCTCGGGCGGCTGGCGCGCTACCTGGGGCGGCGAGGGCGGCGGCGTGCTTCTCAACCAGTGTCCGCACAATCTGGACCTCTTCCAGTGGATGTTCGGCCTGCCGGTGACGCTCCGCGCCAACTGCCAGTTCGGCAAATACCATGACATCGAGGTCGAGGACGACGTCACCGCCACGATGACCTTCAAGAACGGCGCCACCGGCGTGTTCATCACCTCGACCGGCGAGGCTCCCGGCACCAACCGCCTCGAGATCACCGCCGAGCGCGGCAAGGTCGTCTACGAGAAGGACAAGATCACCTACACCCGCAACGTGCAGGAAATGGGCGAGTTCAGCCGCACCACCGACCAGGCGTTTGGTCGTCCCGATGTTTGGGACGTCAACATTCCGGCTCCGAGCCACGGCGAGCAGCACAACGGCATCCTCAAAAACTTCACCGACGCCATCCTTGATGGCGCTCCGCTCATCTCGCCCGCGGCCGAGGGCATCCGCTCCGTCGAGCTGGCCAACGCCATGCTGATGTCCGCCTGGACCGACAAGGCCGTCACATTCCCGATCGATGGCAAAAAATACGAGCGCCTGCTCAAGGCCAAGATCGCCACCTCGAAGGCCTCGAAGAAAAAGAAGAAAGTCGTGAAGGTCACCGGCGACGATTTCGCCAAATCGATGGCCAAATAAATCACGATCCAATCTTAACCACTCATGAACACTGACAGACACTAATCCGATCATTCCGAATTAGTGGCCATTAGTGTTCATTAGTGGTTTAAAAATCTTTTCCCATGAAACTCTCCCAAGTCGCCATCCAGCTCTACACCCTCCGCGATTTCTGCAAAACCGCGCCCGAATTCGCCGCCGCCATGAAGAAGGTGCGCGAGATCGGTTACACCGCCGTGCAGATCAGCGGCGTCGGCCCGATTCCCGAGTCCGAGATCGTCGCCATGTGCAAAGCCGAGGGCCTCGTCATCTGCGCCACGCACGAGCCCGGCGTGAAGATCCTTGATGAAACCGAGTCGGTCATCGCGCGCCTCGCAGCGCTCGGCACCAAGCTCACCGCATATCCGTATCCGGCCGGCGTCGATTTCGACAACCCCGAGCACGTCAACACGCTCATCAAGAAGCTCGATATCGCCGGCGCGAAATTCCGCGCCGCCGGCATGAAGCTCGGCTACCACAATCACGCCAACGAATTCTACCGCCCCGCCGGCGGCGCCACGTTCCTTGACCGTGTGTTTGCCGAGACCTCGCCCGAAAACATCGTGGCCGAGCTCGACACCTTCTGGGTGCAGCGCGGCGGCGGCGATGTCGTCGAGTGGGTGAAGAAGGTGAAGGGCCGCACGCCCTTCATCCACCTGAAGGACTTCAAGGTCGCCCCCAACGGCGACATCAGCTTCTGCGAAATCGGCGCGGGCACGCTGCCGTTCAAGCGCATCATCGCCGAGGCCGAGGCCGGCGGCTGCGAGTGGTTCATCGTCGAGCAGGACTCCTGCCCCGGCGACCCGTTCGTCTCGATCAAGCAGAGCTTCGACTACATCAAGGCCAACCTCGTCGGCTGAAGCCGCCGAGGAACGTCCAACATTCAACTCCCAACATCGAACGTCGAACATCGAACGTCCAACATCGAACGTCGAAGTGCGGTTATACTTGGGCGTTGGGAGTTGAATGTTGGATGTTGAACGTTCACCCCTCCCCATGTCCGTAGCCTCTTCCTTCCTCCACGACGATTTCCTCCTGACCACCGAGTGGTCGCGCCGGCTCTATCATCACTACGCGAAGACGCAGCCGATCTACGACTATCACTGCCACTTGCCGCCGGACCAGATCGCCGCGAACCGCAAGTTTGAGAACCTCACGCAAATCTGGCTCGCCGGTGACCACTACAAGTGGCGCGCGTTGCGCTCGGCCGGCGTGAACGAGGACCTCATCACGGGCGCGAACACCTCCGACTACGACAAGTTCCTCGCCTACTGCCGCGTCGTTCCGCAGCTCCTGCGCAACCCGCTCCACCACTGGTCGCACCTCGAACTGCGCCGCTACTT
>DATHXF010000104.1:0-8706 GCA_035459785.1 Rariglobus sp.
GATGGTATCGGCGGACTTCCCGGTGGTGGCGAAGCGGCCGAATGCACCGTGCAGAGCCTCCTCATTGCTTTTCAGAAAGATCCCAACATCACCGATCTCATCACGCTGACCCAGTCGGTCAGCGTCGCCGTCCAGGATCTCGGACAGGAGGTGAATCCGCCCTACGGCATCGGCACCACCCTCACCTACGGCGTCTTCCGCGACGGCCAGCTCAAGCTCGCCCACGTCGGCGACTCCCGCGCCTACGTTCTCCAAAAAGGCGACTTTCTCCGCCTCACCAACGATCACAACATCGAGAACGAAGCCCGCATGCTGCGCGCCCGCGGCGAGAAGGTCACCATCACTGCCGAGAACCGCAACGCCCTCACCCGCTGCATCGGCCAGCCTGGCGTCCCCGAGGTCGATTTCCAGGAATTCATCGTCACCAAGAACGACCGTTACTTTTTTACGACCGACGGCATCTGCCGCATGATCTCGGATCAGGAACTGTCCGACTTCCTCTCCGGCCCCGAGAGCCCCGCCGAGATGCTGAAGCTCATCATGGACCTCGCTCTCAAGCGCGGCGGACACGACAACCTCACCGCCGTCATCGTTTACATCGACGAAGCCTGAGATGAGCGCACCCCGTTCCGCCCACTTCGCCGCGATGGTCGCGAAGCAGCCCGACAACGAACTCTTCCGCTTCAGCCTCGCCCAGGCCCTGCTCGCCGAAGACCGTCCCGCCGACGCCCTCGAACACCTCGAAGCCTGCGCCCGCAAAAAAGCCGACTGGATGATGCCCCGCATCATGCTCGGCAAAACCCTCCTCGCCCTCGGCCGCCGCGCCGACGCGAAACCCTGGCTCGAAGACGCCCTCCAATTGGCCGTCTCCCAAGACCACCAAGACCCCGAAGCCGAACTCCGCGGTCTTCTGACCGGGCTTTAACCACAGATTACACAGATCCACACATATAGAATACCCCAAGGCATCCCTGTCTTGGTAAATCTGTGCCCACCTGTGTAATCTGTGGTCAAAACTCCGATCGGCTCCTGTCACCGAAACGTCACCCTCCTCCGCTCGCCTCCGCGCCCTGCGCCCGCCAAGCTCCGCGGCAAACCCATGCGCGTCATCCTCACTTCCCACGGCTCCACCGGTGACATTTATCCCGTCATCGCGCTCGCCGTCGCGTTGCAAAAATCCGGCCACTCCGTCCGCTTCGCCACCATCCCGCACTACAAGGACGAGATCGAGGCCGCCGGCATCGAGTTCTACCCGCTCTGTCCGAAATGGGAGCAGGCCGACCTCAGCTACTGGATGGGCCGCCTGCAAAAAATCCGCACGCCAATCTACCAGCTCCGCGAGATCTACGTCGGCGCCAAGAAATACATCCCCGAGATGATCTCGCGCATGGACGCGATCATGCCCGAGACCGACCTCGTCGTCTCCAGCTACCTCTTCCCGATGAACCGCGGCATCGCCGAAAAATACGGCGTCCCCTTCGCCACGCTCGCCTTCGCCCCGCACGTCATTCCCTCGCCCGACTACCCGCCGGAAAACATCCCCTCTCCCCGCTGGCTCGGAGAAACCACCCGCCGCGCTTGGAACCGCTGGCTGTGGAAAATCGCCAACGCCGTCGTGGACCGCGTCATCAACAACTGCGTCCACGCCGAACTCAAAGCCGCCAATCTTCCCAAGGTCCGCAACTTCTTCTCCAAGCCCGCCGGCCGCGTCCTCGTCACTGTATCCGACGCGCTACTACGCCCGCCCGGCGCAGAGATCGATCCGCGCTTCAAGTTCACCGGCTACTGCCGCTGGCAATCCTCCGAAAGCTCCGCGATCGACGCCGAGCTCCGCGCCTTCACCGGCGGTGAACGCGTGCCTGTCCTCACCTTCGGCAGCATGGTTTACGAAAACGCCGGCGCTTGGATGGAACGTTTCGTCCGCGCCTGGCCCCGCGACAAAAAGATCATCGTCCAACGCGGCTGGGCCCAGTTCCCCCAACTCGGCGACGACGCCCACATCAAAGTCATCGGCAAGGTTTCCCACGACCAGCTCTTCAAACACGCGAGCGCCGTGATCCACCACGGCGGCGCCGGCACCACCGCCAGCGCGCTCCACGCCGGCGTCCCGCAGATCGTCGTCCCCCACATCGGCGACCAGACCTTCTTCGGCATGGAGGTCGAACGCCTCGGCTGCGGTTTCCGCCTGAAGAAAAACGTCTGGCCCGAACAACTCCACGCCGCCCTCACCCGCCTCGCCGTCAACCCGGCCCACGCCGAACGCGCCAAGGCCGTGCGCACCCAGCTCCTCTCCGAAAACGGCCCCGTCACCGCCGTCGCCGAGTTGGAACGTTTCGTCGCCGAACACGCCCGCGGCGCCGTCGCGGTTTGAAAGGTGGACGGCGATCTCCGAGCGCCGTCTGAACCATCAGCACGCAGACCGCGCCCGGAGGTCACGGTCCACCTCCAGTTCCCTCACCGCCACTCGTGGCGCGGATACCGACGCGAAAGCTCCGCCTTCACCTTCGGATACATATCGCGCCAAAAACTCGTGAGATCATCCGTCACCTGAATCGGACGGTGATTCGGCGCGAGCACCTCGAACTTCACCGCCACGCGTCCATGCGCGATGGTGAAACGTCCATCGACGCCAAACAGCTCCTGAATGCGCGCGCTCATCACCGGCGGACCCTCCTTGTTATAGGTGAGACGCGCCTTGCGCCCGTTGCCCATCGTAAGCCGCTCCGGCAGATAATCATCAAGCACCGCGAGCTGCTCCGGACGCAGCCAGTCCCTCAACGCCGGCATCACTGGCTTGTCCTTCAACTCGCGCGCTCCGTAGCTGCCGTAGCACACCTGCTCGATGAGCGTCGCCTTGTCCGCATCCGTGATCGGCGTGACCTCCAACTCCGGAAACCACTCCGCCAACCGGTTCACACGCACGATCCACTGGTCCACGTTTTCGTTCCACTCCGTTAAAACGATATTTCCGGCCATCACTTCGCGCGCGAGCAGCGAAGCCGCATCACTCTCCGGCGGAGTCTCCGCCGTCAGCTTCGCCTCCAGCACCAAATCACGAAACCGACGCTCACGCCGCGCGATCACCCGTCGTGCCTGCTCATCATAGACGACCCCCACCGCGTCGCGATAGTCTTCGGGGAAAAGCTCCTTCAACCACGGCTCCTCCACTGCCGTCGCCTGCGACAACAGCACGCTCACCTCGCCGCCGCGTCCCTCGACTTCGCTGATCTCCGCCGCCACGAACAACGGCGCCCGTTGCAACGCACTCTCCCGCGCCAGCACACCTCGCCGTCCGTGCACGAGATCGCAGCGCAGCGTCCCGCCATCGAGCCGCTTCGCCAGCTGATCTGAAAATCCGGCCAGCACGCACTTGCGCACCTGCACGCCATCCACCGGCTTTTCGCTAGCATCGAGTCCTTCCTTCGAGGCGATTTCCAAGAACTGCTTGAACAACGGTCCCACCTGCCGAGCCCCCTGCGCATGAATGCCCAGCCGCCGGCACGCATCGACCGAATAGCTATTCTGTTCGGCATACGTCCACGCCCGCATCAGCAGGAAAAAATCACTCTCGTCCTCATCGCCCAATGTCTTCTCACGCGCCTCTTCCACATCACGAGGCACGCCGCGCATCAAAAACGAACGCCCTTGCGTGAGCGACGCCATCAACGCCACCGGTCGCACGCAGTCGCGCGCATCGGCCTCCAGCAACATGCGCGCATACCGCGGATGCACCGGAAACCGAAGCATCCGCCTCCCCGTATCGGTGATCACCCGACGCTTGCCGCCCAGCGCTCCCAGATCCGCCAGCAACACCTCCGCGCGTTCAAGCGCTTTCGGTTCCGGCTTCTCCAACCACGGAAACGCCGCGATGTCCTCAATCCCGCTCGCCTTCAGCGTCAGCACGACCTCCGACAAATCCAGTCGCTTTACCTCCGGCAACTCCTGCAACGCCCGCTGCGAATGTTCGCGCTCGGTCCACAGGCGCACGCACACACCCGGAGCCGTGCGACCCGCGCGACCCGCGCGCTGATCCGCACTCGCAATCGAAACCTTTTCGATGAGCAACGTATTGATTCCGCGGTTCGCATCAAACCGCGCCACGCGTGCCAGTCCGCAGTCCACGACCACGGTCACGCCATCAATCGTGAGCGACGTCTCCGCCACGTTGGTCGAGACGATGATCTTCCGCTGCGCACTGCGCGCCACCGCCCGGTCCTGCTGCTCGGGCGGGAGTTCCCCGTGCAGCGGAAATGCCACGAAGTCCCTCAGCGCGCTCTCAAACTGCAATGCCTGCAAAGTGCGGCTGATCTCATACGCCCCCGGCATGAATACCAAAAAATCGCCCGCCGAGGTCTTAGCCGCCACGCGCGCCACTTCGCGCGCCGCCACATCCCACACATTGTCTTTTTCGAAATTGACCGCCTTTGGCAGATACTCGATCGCCACCGGAAAACTCCGCCCCTGCGACGTGAGCACTTCGCACGGGGCCAGATAGTCCTTCAGCACGACCGCATCCAAGGTCGCCGACATGACGACAATCTTCAGGTCCGGCCGTGTCGTCTGCTGAATTTGAAGCGCCCGCGCTAGCGAAATGTCGCCATACAAATGCCGCTCGTGAAATTCATCGAACACCAACGCCGCAATCCCCTTCAGCGTCGCGTCAAACGACATCTGCCGGAGCAAAATACCCTCGGTCACAAACCGGATCTTCGTCTTGGCCGACACCCGCGATTCCAGACGGATCTGATAACCGACCTCGTCACCAAGCGCACAACTCACCTCTTCCGCCACACGTTTCGCCAGCATGCGCGCCGCCAGCCGGCGGGGCTGCAACACGACGACTTCGCCTTTCTCCAGGAAACCGTGCGCCCGCAGCATCTGCGGCAGCTGCGTCGATTTACCCGACCCCGTGGGTGCCTGCACGATCAGCCGTCCCTGCGCGCGCAACGCCGCCACGAGGTCTTTCTCGAGTTCGTAGATGGGCAGTTCGCGGGGGGTGACGGGCATTTGTGAAGGTTTGTTGTTTTCCGACGGCGCGCGCATGTCCAGCCTCGGCGCATGTATCTACGTTATCTGCTGGTCATCGTCGGCGTGTTATTTAGCGAAGGTGTCTCCATGAATGCCGCCCCCCTGCCCCTTTGGACGTCCGCCGCTCCCGGTGCCCTCGGTGAAAAACCGCAGGATATCCCCACGCTTACCGCGTATTTGCCCGCGCCCGAAAAACGCAACGGCGCGACCATGCTCATTCTCCCCGGCGGCGGCTACGGTGGACTCGCCGGCCACGAGGGCAAGGGCTACGCCGACTGGTTCGTCGCCCAGGGCATCACCTGCTACGTGCTGCAATACCGCCTCGGCACCCATGGTTACCACCATCCGATCATGCTCAACGATGCCGCCCGTGCCCTGCGCACCGTGCGTGCCTGGGCCCGTCGCGACGGACTCGACCCCGCGCGCGTCGGCATCATCGGCTCGTCAGCCGGCGGCCATCTCGCCTCAACGCTCCTCACCCACTTCGACGCCGGCCAGGCCGACGCCGCCGACTTGGTTGAACGCGAGAGCTCCCGTCCCGACTTGGGCATCCTCTGCTACCCGGTGATCACGCTCGGCGAATTCACCCACCAGGGATCCAAGCATAACCTCCTCGGTGCAAATCCCCCCGCCGACCTCGTCCGCTTTCTCTCCAACGAGCTCCAGGTCACCAAGGAAACACCTCCATGCTTCATCTGGCATACGGTCGAAGATCAGGCCGTTCCCGTGGAAAACGCGCTTCTCTTTGCCTCCGCACTTCGAAAAGCCGGTGTGCCGTTCGACCTGCACATCTACGAAAAAGGCCACCACGGACTCGGCCTGCCCATGCACAATAAAATCGCGCCGCCGTGGGATGCCGACTGCCTGTTCTGGCTCAAGCAGCGAGGATTCATCCCCGCTGCCACTCCCTGATCAACCGATCAGCTTCGTCTGCCGCAGCGCCTCGTAACATGCGATGCCGGCGGCCGTGCTCAGGTTGAGCGAGCGCAGTTCGTGATTCGCGTGCGGGATCGTCAGCCGGCGGTCCGCGCCGAACTCTTCGTGCAACCACTCCGGCGCGCCGTGCCCTTCGTTGCCGAAGATCAGTCCGTCCTCATCGGAAAAACTAGCGTCCCAATAACTCTGCTCCGTCTTGGTCGTGAACAACCACAGGCGTTTCGGGCCCGCCGCGCTCGCCTTGAACGCCGCCCAGTCCGCGTGGTGGTGCACATCCAGCGAATGCCAGTAGTCCATGCCCGCCCGCTTGAGATGCTTGTCGGTGATCTCAAAACCCAGAGGATGGATCAGGTGCAGCCGCGATTTCGTAAGCGCGCACATGCGGCCGATGTTGCCGGTGTTCTGGGGGATCTCGGGCTGAAAAAGGACGATGTGCAGCATGGCGTGAAAACCCTCCTACCTCAATCAGGGGAGTTCATCGAAGCAACTTCAGGCTGAGCCCATTTTGCCATTTGCGCCTCATCAGCACGACTACATCGTGAACGCAGTGCAGCCCCCCGAGGAAAAAACCATCGTGATTGTGGACGACGAGATGTCGTTTACCGAGCTTCTCGGATCGATGCTGGGAGACCACTTCAGCTGTCCCGTCCTCACGTTCGGCAATCCTCTCACAGCTGCGGAAGCATTGCCCCGCCTCAACGTCGGCGTGCTCGTCACCGACTACTACATGCCGCATATCGACGGTCTGGATCTCATTAAAAAAGCCGGGGAACTCACCCCGCCTCCGCCTTCGATCCTCATCACCGGCCATACATTTGAGGACCACGACGAGCAGACCGCCCGGCTGCCTCACTTCAAGGCGATCCTCGCCAAACCCTTTCGCTGGCAGCAACTCGCCGCCCTGATCGAAGAATACTGGCCCGAGGGCACTCCCGTGCCGCTGCGCAAAAACTAACCCGCCAGTCCGGCGCGTTATTCGACCACGAGACCGGTGTTGTCAGCCGACAACACGCGCGCGGTGCTCTTCACACCGACGGCGGTGAACGCGGCCTGCATGGCCTTCGCAACCGTGTCGGCGCTCGTGCGCGGCGCGACGCACAACACCGTCGAACCGCTGCCGCTCAACCACCCCGTGTAGGCTCCCGCCGTCACGCCGGCGGCGATCGCCGCGCTACCGCCCGGAATGCGCGGCAGACGATAGGGCTCGTGCATGAAGTCGTTCACGCCGTGGCGCAGGCGCTCGTATTCGCCCGAAACCAGCGCGGCCACCAGATAGGCGGCGCTGTTGATGCTCTTCACCGCATCGAAATACGGCAGCGTCGACGGCAGCACGCCGCGCGATTCCTTGGTGAGCATCTCGACCTCGGGCGAAGTGGCGACGAACGCCAGTTCCTCCGGCAGCTCGACGCGCACCGTATCGACATACACGCCTGTCGTCGCGTCGCAGCGCGCCACGCAGAAACCGCCGAGGATACCCGCCGCCGCGTTGTCGGGATGCCCCTCGATCGCCGTGGCGATGGAAACGAGCTGGTGCTTCGACAGCGCGACGCCGGACAGCGCGTTCAACCCGCCGAGCACGCCGCCGATCACCGTCACACTCGAGCCGAGTCCCCGCGCGGGCGGCACGTCACCAAAAATCTGATACGAAAACCCGAAGGGGCGGATGCGCGCCGCCGCGAAAAACGAAGCCGCCGTCGTCTCGACCATCGCCTGCGCGCGTCCGTCGGACGACGTCACCGGGCGGGGCGATTCGCCGTCCTCACGGACGAGCGTGACTCGGTTGTGCACCTGCAGGGCCAGCCCGAGGGTGTCGAAGCCCGCGCCGCAATTGGACGTGCTGCCGGGAACGCGGACGGTGGCGATCGGGACGGGTTTGCTCATGCGCGGCGGGTGGGTTTCATGATCTTGTTCACTTCCATCATCTCCGCCTTTTTGCGCAAGTCCTGACGCTTGTCGTGGAGTTGTTTGCCGAGGCAGATGGCGACCTCGACCTTCACGAGGGCTTCCTTGAAATACATGCGCAGCGGCACCAGCACGCGTCCGCCGACCTGCATGGCCTGGACGATCTTGCGGATCTGATGGCGGTGCAGGAGCAGTTTGCGGTTACGACGCGCGGCGTGGTTGTTGATGTTGCCAAACTCGTATTCGTCGATGTGCGCGTTGAACAACCACAACTCGCCCTTTTCAAACTTGCCGAAGGCGTCGTTAATCTGCGCCCGGCCGGCGCGGATCGCCTTTACCTCGGTGCCGTGCAACGCGAGTCCCGCCTCGAACCGCTCCTCCACGTGAAAATCACGCAGCGCCTTGGCGTTGCGGACCTCCGTGAAACGATGGGGATCTTTTTTTTGGGCGGACATGGGACGATGCGGGCCGCGAAGCCCGGTGACTGGCTATAAAAAAAGCCACTCCGCGCGAAGCGAGGAATCAATCGGACGGTTTTGCGACCGCCGCGATTCCCGGCTTGGCACGGAATGACCCGTGGGCGGGCGGGATAAACCCGCCGCAGAGGCCATTACTTGGCGGCCTCTTGGAAAGTGATCTTGCCCTCGATGATCTCGCGCAGGGCGATGTCTTCGGGGGAGAGCTTCTCGAGGGACTCCACGAGGGCGCGTTGACCGCGGCGGAGCTGCTTCACGCGGCGCGAAACCACGTTGATCAAGATGTTGGCGTCCGGAATGACTTTGTGGGCTTCTTTAAGGTAGTCGTCTCTCATGGTCAGGCGTGGGTGGCGGCGATAAAAGG